>NZ_JBCDMV010000010.1:0-69908 GCF_038433135.1 Luteococcus sp. H91
CCGCCCGCGGTGAAGCCACACGCCTGGCGAGACGGATCATAGACCTCGACCACGACCTTGCCACCGCGACCAGACGCATCCTCGAACTCCTGCGCATGAGCCCTGCCTCCGTGCTGCTCGAGGAACCCGGGATCGGACCCATCACCGCGGCCGTCGCATTCACAGCATGGTCACACCCCGGACGCATCCGCTCCGAAGCCGCCTTCGCCAGCCTGGCCGGGACAAGCCCCATCCCAGCATCCTCCGGCAACACACAACGCCACCGCATCAACCCCGGCGGAGATCGCCGTCTCAACCAAGCACTCCACATGGCAACAGTCACACGCATGCGCATGGACCCCCGCACCCGCGCCTACGTCGAACGCCGCAGCGCCGAAGGACGAACACCCCGAGAGATCCGCCGCTGCCTCAAGCGCTACCTCGCCCGAAACATCTACCGAAAACTCAACGCAGCCGCAGCCAACTGCACCCCGAGCCCTGCTTGACAGACATAGGAGATTCAACGGGTTGCTGCGCCAGTACTTCCCGAAGGGAACCGACCTGTCCCGCTGGACAGCAGAGGACCTGGAAGCCGTCGCCCACACCCTCAACAACCGGCCCCGCAAGAGTCTCCAATGGAAGACCCCGGCCGAGGTCTTCGAAGAACAACTACGATCGCTTCAACAAGCCGGTGTTGCAACGACCGGTTGAACCTGCCCAATGTTGCAGTAGGCCCATGGCAGGTGGGCGAGGCGCTGGGGCCAGCCCGGGGCACCTCGCCTCGGACCTTAGCTGTAACACCCCACTGTCACATTGGTGTGACAGTGGGTCTTCATGCATTTGCCCCCACCAAGGTGTTGATCGCCTCCGGCGAGAGCGCGAGTTCCATCACCAACGCCAGCAGTCCAGCTGCCGTGGTGTCGTCACCGCCAACCACCCGATAGTCCGCCGCGGTGCTGATCCGGTCGGAGACCTGAAGCTTGATGGACTCGATCACCCGGTCGGCAATCGTGGGACGCCCCCCCAAGAAGCCGCCGAAGACCACGTACTGCGGATTCGAGACCTGCACAAGCCCACCCACCTGCGTGCCCAGAATGGTGGCTGCGTGATGCACGGCCTCCATTACCTGCACATCGCCTTGGTCATAGCTGCAGACGAGGTCACCAACATCGGAGATGTCATCACGCGCAAACTCCTTGACGAGAGCACGCCCCGAGGCATAGGCGGCCAGGCATCCTCGGCGACCGCAGGTACAGGTTGGGCCTTCGCCCGGGGTGATCTGCAAGTGACCAAGATCCCCGGCCGCTCCTGACGTGCCCCGCATGATGTGCCCGCCCGTCAAAAGGCCAATGCCGATGCCGGTGGAGTACTTCACCCCGAGCAGCACACCATCCGGATCCATCGGTGGCACCTCAGCCGCGGCGCCAATGGCGAATGCTCGCGCGTCATTCTCCACTGCCACCGGCACGCCATATCGCTGTGCAAGACGCTCGCTTAGTGGATAAGAAGCCTCGGGCATGGCCACCGACGGGAGCCGCCGCCCGGTGTGCACATTAACGGGAGTCGGGATCGCCAATCCGAGTCCGATCAACCTCTTGCCGGGGCGCTCGGCAAGCAATTGATCCACCAACCCCTCGACTCGATCGGCCAGATCCTCCAATGGTTCTGCCGCTGTGCGCAGGCAGGTCAGCTCCCCCAGTACCTCACCGCTGGCTGTATAGAGGGCGACGGCCGCCCGATGGTGGCCTACATCAATGGTCAAGACGGCGCGCTCCGAATCGTCGAAGGCCAGCAGGCTCGCGGG
The DNA here is from genome assembly GCF_038433135.1 of Luteococcus sp. H91. NCBI lineage: Bacteria > Bacillati > Actinomycetota > Actinomycetes > Propionibacteriales > Propionibacteriaceae > Luteococcus > Luteococcus sp. H91. Next base: position 1,784 of record NZ_JBCDMV010000010.1, read on the forward strand.
ACGTCCTCCCGTGGAGTCCGTCACGCCAGCCTCACAGATCAGGCCGGCATTGGTGAGCTGGTCCAACCGGCCGTAGAGGGTCGAGCGCGCCATCCCGGTGTGAGTAAGGAGTTGCTGGCGCGTCATACCCCCGGAAAGGCGGATCACATTGAAGAGCTCGCCAGGACTGGCGGCGGAGATCTGCGACGGCAACTGTCGCTCCTGACATGTATGAAAGTCTCTTGAGCCTAGGGGTTGGCAACCCACAACCTATGTCCTACGCTAGCACTAAAGGCCTAATGATTCATTGTCGAACATAAGCCCGGGCGAAGGAGACAACGATGTCAAACGTGAGCAAGATCAACATGAGCCGCCGCACCTTGTTTGGTCTGGGTGCCGGAATCGCGGCCACCGCCACCATGAGCGCGTGCAGCGGCGCCAGCACGACGGGGGCAGGAGCCGGCGATGCTGTCTTCTTCTCCACGCAATTCGCACCGGTCGAGGAGAAGCAGCGCTTCGAGAAGATTCTCGCCACCCACGTCACCGATCCGAAAACGTCCTTCACCTCGATGCCGACGGCGGACTTCACCACCCAGCTCAAGTCCCAGGTGGATGCCAAGAAGCTGTCGATCAGCGCCGTCGGCGCCTTGCACGGTGATCTCACTCCCTTGGGTGACTACCTGGAGGATGTCGATGAACTTGTCTCCGACGCCAAGTCCGCCGGGATCAGCGACGAGCTGCTGGAGCTCGGGAAGCTGGGTGGATCCACCCAGAAATACATCCCGTGGATGCAGGCGTCCTATGTGATCTGCGCCAACAAGAAGGCGCTGCAATGGCTGCCTGCCGGCGCGGATGTCAACGCAATCACCTATGACCAGTACCTGCAGTGGGCCGTCAATGCGAAGAAGGCCAACGGCAAGGCTGTATTCGGCTTCCCCGCTGGCCCGAAGGGGCTCTACCACCGTTTCCTGCAGGGTTACCTGCTGCCCTCGTTCACCGGCGGCACCATGAGCAAGTTCACCTCTCCAGAGGCCCTCAAGGCATGGGAGTGGATGGCCGAGTTCTGGAAGAACTGCAACCCGGCTTCCACAAACTACGACTACATGCAGGAGCCTCTCAGCCGCGGGGAGGTGTTGGTCTCGTGGGATCACGTCGCCCGCTTGGCCGATGCCCCCAAGGAGAAGCCCGAGGACTGGGTCATGGTGCCCAGCCCAATCGGCCCCAAGGGTCTGGGATATCTCCTGATCGTCGCCGGCATGGGCGTCCCCAAGGGCGGCGACAAGGGCATCGCCGGAAAGATCATCCAGGGGCTGTCCACCCCTGAGGCGCAGATCGAGCTGCTCAAGCAGAACTCCTTCTTCCCCGTGGTCAAGGCAACGCTGCCCAGCGATCTAGCCGCGCCGGCAAAGATGGCGGCCGATGCCATCGCCAAGCAGGCTGCATCCCCCAAGGCTGTGCTGGCGCTACCGCCGCTGGGTCTGGGTGACAAGGACGGCGAGATGTCCCAGGTCTTCAAGGATCTCTTCCGGGAGATCTGCCTCCAGAACGTCGCCCCGGCCACCGCGGTGAAGAAGTACGCCGCAAAGGCCCAAGGAATCCTGGATGCCGTCAAGGTTCCCTGCTGGGCGCCGGACCCGGATCAGAACCCCTGTCAGATCGGTTGAGCGCGATGAGCACTTCTACAGACATGACCGCCCCCATCAAGGGGCGGTCACGCCTGTCGCCGGCCTTCTGGCTGATCCTTCCGTCGGTGATCTTCATGCTCTTCCTGTTCGCCTATCCGATGGTGGACGGCCTGCGGATGGCGCTGGTTGATCGCCGCTCGGGCTCCTTTGGGTTGGCGAACTTCACCACAATGGTGTACGACCCCCAGTTCTGGACGGCGGTACGCAATACCATCGGGCTGATCGTGGTGATCATCCCGCTCCAGTTCGTCTTCGCCCTGGCCATGGCGCTGTTGTTGCAGGCCAAACCCCGCGGCAGCGCCCTCTACTTCTACCTCTGGGCGATCCCCCTGGCGGTCTCCGACTTGGCAGCTGGTCTGGTGTGGCTGTCGATCTTCTCCGACCGCGGCTTCCTGAACTCGTTGCTGGTCAACATCGGGCTGCAGCCCTTCTCCTGGCTCTCCTATGAGTCCCCGAGCACTCAATTCATGGCGGTAGCCTTCGCTGAAGTCTGGCGAGCGACTTCGCTGGTCCTGGTGATCATCGTCTCCGGCATGCAGGGAATCCCGAAGGACTACGACGAGGCCGCGGCGGTCTTCGGCGCCTCCTACTGGCGTCGGTTCAAGGAAGTCACCCTCCCCCTGCTTCGCCCGAGCCTCCAGGTGGCCCTGATCCTGCGAACCATCCTGGCCTTCCAGACCTTCGCGGTGGCCCAGGCACTGACAGGCGAGGGCTTCCCTCTGCTTGTCGGCGAAACCTACCGCTGGTACTCATCCCTGAACAATCCTAACGTCGCCTCCTCCTACGCCATGGTGATCATGCTGGTCTCAATGCTGACCGCTGTGATCTACATGCGCGTCCTGCGCGACCAGACGAAGCAGGTTGACGCATGAGCACCCCACAGACCCCACCCGCGCAGGTTCCTGTCGACTACGCACCCTTGCGACGTCACAAGCGAAACCGCGCCCTGATCCAGCTCTGCTGCATCCTGGTTTCCTTGTTCATGGCCGTACCGATCTATTTGATCGCGCTGTCCGCGTTCAGCACCAGACAAGGGCTCAACCAGTTCCCTCAGCCCTTCTGGCCCAAGAACTTCGGCACCGACACGATGTCCGTCTTCCTGGGTTCGACGGGTATCACTGCCGGCCTGATCAACTCGCTGATCGTAGGCCTCGGCACGCTCATCGTGAGTTCCCTGATCGGCGCACCAGCGGGGTACGCCATCGCCCGCTTCGCCTTCCGCGGCAAGGACCCCTACCAGCTCTTCCTGCTCTTCACCCGTGCACTGCCGATCGTCGTGCTCTCCGTCCCCCTGGCGCGGCTCTTCCTGAGCAGCAACCTGTTCGACACCCCGTTTGCGGTCGTCCTGCTGCACACCGCGCTGGCCCTGCCGACCACGATTCTGATCACGTCCAGCGTCTTTCTTTCGGTTCCGGTCGATGCGGAAGAGGCTGCCCGGATCTTCGGCTGCACCCCAGCCGGAGCTTTCCTCCGGGTGGTCCTGCCGCTGGCCTTGCCCGGCATGGCCGCTGCCTCGATCTTCACCTTCGTGATGAGCTGGAACGAGGTTCTGGGTGCCACCATCCTCACCTTCACCCAGCGCACCCTGCCCGCCCAGGTGCTCAGCTCACTCACCGACAGCCCCTTGGCCTACCGCTTCGCCGGCGGCCTGGTGCTCGTCATTCCCGCACTCATCTTCATCGCGATCATGCGCAAGTACCTGCTCAACATGTGGGGAACGACGATCCGATGAACACCGCCACGAATCAAGGGGCCCACCATGGCTGACATCCAGATCAACAACCTCGTGAAGGTCTACCCGGGCAGCACCGAGAAGGCCAATGACGACGTCTCGATGTACATCGAGGACGGCCAGTTCATGGTTCTGCTCGGCCCCTCGGGCTGCGGGAAGACCACGCTGCTCCGCCAGATTGCAGGATTGGAACTGCCCACCAGCGGCTCGATCACCATCGGCGGCCGCGATGTCACCTACATGCCCGTGCACAAGCGCAACTTGTCCATGGTCTTCCAGAGTTATGCGGTCTTCCCGCACCGTCGGGTGCGACACAACATCGCCTTCCCGCTGGCGATGAAGAAGATGTCCAAAGCCGAGATCGAGAAGAAGGTGGCCTGGGCCGCGGACTTGTTGCAGCTCGGCGACTACCTGGACCGTTTCCCCGCCCAGCTCTCCGGCGGTCAGCGGCAGCGTGTCGCGGTCGCACGTGCCATCGTCAGTGATGCCGACGTGCTCTTGATGGACGAACCGCTGTCCAACCTCGATGCCCTGCTGCGCCTCAGCTTCCGTTCCGAGCTGAAGCGCATCGTCGAGCAGCTGGGCACCACCACCGTCTATGTGACCCACGATCAATCCGAGGCGCTCTCCCTCGGCGACCAGGTCGCCGTGATGCGCAAGGGTCAGGTCAGCCAGCTGGCCAAGCCCTTGGAAGTCTACGAATGGCCCGCCGACACCTTCGTCGGAGGCTTCATCGGTTCCCCACCAATGAACTTCTTCGACGGTCAGCTGCACGACGGCAAGATCGACCTCGGCGGGCATGTGCTGGACGCCCCCGCGGGGGCACCCGTAAGTGGTGCCGTCCGGGTCGGCGTTCGAGCAGAAGCCATCCACGTGGCAACCGCCGCAGCCGAGAACACCGTGCCTGCCGAGGTGCTCGTGGTGGAACCGCTCGGTTCCTCGACCCTGCTCACCGTCGACGCCGGCGGCAGCCAGCTAAAGGTGCAGACCGAGGCCACCGTCTCGGTGCGCTCCGGCGACAAGATCACGCTTCACATTGCTCCGAGTGCGATCCGACTGTTCGACCCCGAGACGGGAATGGCTTGGCTTACCGGTGATGCCCGATGAAGCCCGACACCGAAATGCTGCAGGCTGCCGCGCTTGAGGTTCTTCGCGCCAATGACACGGGAACCATGGTGACCGCCGCGCCCAAGCTGTATCCCCACCAGTGGTCCTGGGATGCTGCTTTCGTGTCGATCGGTCTGGCCCACGTGTCGGTGGAACGCGCCATCACGGAGTGGAAGACAATCTTCGACGCGCAATGGAGCACCGGCATGCTCCCCCACATCGTCTTCGGCTTTGCACCTGATTACTTTCCCGGCTTCGCGGCCTGGGGCACAGACGTGGCGAAGGCCCGCCCCGATGGCATCGAGACTTCGGGGATATGTCAGCCGCCGGTGCACGCCTTGTGTGTGGAGCTCGTGTGCCAGATCGGTTTGAAGAAGGGCGGCGAGCAGGCGGAGCTGGCGCGTGCCTTCATGGCGGATGCGCTGCCGCGGTTGGCCCGCTGGCACGACTGGCTATCCTCGGCCCGGGACCGCGAGGGCCTGGGCGTGATCGAGATCCACCACGGTTGGGAATCCGGGATGGACAACTCCCCCCGGTTCGATCCCATCTATGACCGGGTCCAAGTCGCCGAACCCAAAATGCTGCCCCGGACAGACCTCAAGCACGCGGACCCCGCCGAACGGCCGTCCGACCGCGAGTACCAGCGCTACATCTGGCTGATCGACCAAATGATCTCAGTGGAGTTCGACGACGATCGAATCCCCGACGTGATCGACTTCCGATGCGGCGACATCTTCATGACGGCCTGTCTAGCCGCATCCGCCGATGCGCTGGCCCGGATGGCCAGCTCGCTCGGTGACGGGGAACTCGCCGCCCGGGAGCGCACCCGTGCAGGGAATTACCGCTCAGCGGTGGCCTCCTCGATCGCCCCGGAAACGGGGCTGTGTCGCGACTACGACTACACCGAAGGGCACTGGCTGGACATCGAGTCCATCGCCGGCTTCTCCATGCTGGTATGCGGCGGCGACGAGGCCCTGGTGACCCGGCAACGAGAGATTATCCGTGGCCTCCGCTGGATGGGCCACCCTCGGAATCTCCATCCGTTGCCCGGGAGCATCAGCCTTGATGACCCAGCCTGCCGCCCCCGGGAGTACTGGCGGGGGCCAGTGTGGCCCATCATGAACTGGCTGTTGTCCTACTGCGCCACCCAGAACGACGACGTCGAGCTGGCCGGAGAACTGCGCACGGCGGGCTTGGCCCAACTTGGCGACCTACAATTCGGGGAGTATTACGAGCCATGCACCGGCGAGCCCCTCGGCAGTCACCAGCAGTCGTGGACCGCCATGGCTGCCATTGACTGGTTGGACGAAGAGCGCTGGCCATGACCTTGGATGTGCTCGTCGCGCGGCTGTACCCGCAGCGTTCAGCTGAGGTGTCAGGATCGCTGTACTCCCTCATGAGCAGTTACGTTCCGAAACTCCACCAGGCCAGAGCCGGTCAGCATGTCACCCGACGGCGATGGAGTCAGAAGGACGCCATCCTGATCACCTACGCCGACATGATTCGCAGCCGGCAGGATGGTTCACCATTGGCTACTCTCACCCGTGTCCTTCCCGAGGTGACCCAGGGAACGATTCCCACGGTGCACCTGCTGCCCTTCTTCCCCTGGTCATCCGATGACGGATTCAGCGTGGTCGACTACCTCAGTGTCGATCCTGCCGTCGGCTCCTGGCAGGATGTCGCAGACTTGGCCCAGCAGGCAGACCTAATGTTTGATGCCGTCATCAACCACGTCTCTGCAGAATCCCGGTGGTTCCAGAGCTTTCTTGCGGGGGACCCCGAGTTCAGGAGTTGGTTCATCACGGTCGACAAGGGGACCGACATCAGTGCCGTGGTGCGTCCTCGCACTTTGCCTCTGCTCACCGAGTTCCCCACAGCGCGGGGCCCACAGCTCGTCTGGACCACCTTCAGCGCCGACCAGGTCGACCTCGACTACGGGACGCCCGAAGTACTGCTGGCCATCATCCAGGTCCTGCTGGAGTATGTCGCCCGTGGGGCCAGCGTGATCCGGCTGGATGCCGTCACCTATCTGTGGAAGAAGCTCGGTACCACCTGTGTTCACCTACCCGAGACTCATGCTGCGGTGCAACTGATCCGCTCCGTCTTCGACGAACTGGCACCATGGGTCAGCATCATCACCGAAACCAATGTGCCCCATGCAGAGAATGTTTCCTACTTCGGCGACGGGCACGACGAGGCCCAACTTGTCTACAACTTCGCACTACCCCCGCTGGTACTACACAGCTTGCAGACGGCGGATGGCACCGCCCTGTCTCGCTGGGCATCGTCGCTTGCCGCCCCCTCGGCCGACACCTGCTTCTTCAACTTCCTGGCCAGCCACGACGGCATTGGGGTGCGTGGCGCCGAAGGGATCCTCACCCCCGAGGAACTGACCCAACTGGCCCGGCGGGTGGAGGAGCATGGCGGCCTGGTCGGCTACCGCACAGCACCCGACGGCACGGCCCTCCCCTATGAACTCAACAGCAACCTGTTCGATGCGATCAATCGTCCGGATGCCGACGAACCGCTTGATGTGCAGGTGCGACGCTTCATGACCGCCCAGAGCATCATGCTCAGCCTTCCGGGCGTGCCTGGCATCTATCTGCATTCGCTCGTCGGATCGCGGGGATGGCCTGAGGGCGTTGCCCAGACCGGGATGAACCGCACCATCAACCGGGAGAAGCTCGACGCCGAAGTGCTCTTGCCAGAGCTGGCGGATCCAACCCATCGTCGGGGCATGGTGATCGGTGAGTACCGCCGGCTGTTGCGAGTGCGTGCTTCCTTGACCGCCTTCTCGCCCGACGCTCCATCCGAGGTGCTGGACGTGCACCCCGGTCTGTTCGCCATTCGCCGAGGCACAGAGCCCCCGGTGGTGTGCATTCACAACCTCACCCCCCAAGCCATCACAGTTCCGTGCCCTGGGACGGACATCATCAGCGGACAGCGGCTGGAATCGGTGCCGGCTTGGGGACACTGCTGGATCATCGAGGAGTAACCATGGGACAGGTACTGCGCTTCACCGCACCCGGGCAGGTGGACATCGTCGAGGAGTCACTGCCCCGGATGTCCGGTGCGCAGGTGCATGTGCAGACCCTCTTCTCCGGCATCTCAGCCGGAACGGAGCTCTCTGCTTACCGCGGAACCAATCCCTACCTGACTCGTACGTGGGATCCCGATCTGTCACTCTTCCTGCCCGAGGCCGGTGCCGGTGTGGCCTATCCCCTCACCGGTTGGGGCTACAGTGAGGTCGGCCGAGTGACCGAGATCGGCTCCGATGTTGACGCCGTACAGGTCGGGGACGTCGTCTGGGGCATCTGGGGCCATCGCACCGAGGCTCTGTTGAACCAGGAGAGCCTGCGGGGCCATGTCATGCCCTTGGGCGCGCAACCCGAAGCGGGCACCTTTTCCCGGGTCGCATCCGTTGCTCTCAACGCAGTGCTCAATGCCCAGCTCGGAATCGGCTCCGTGGTCGGTGTCATGGGGCTCGGGGTGATCGGACTACTCTCCGCCCGGTTCGCAGTCCTTTCTGGTGCGACCGTGATCGGAATCGACCCCATCGCCTCCCGACGGGAACTCGCCGCGGCATGGGGTGCGCACCACGTGATGCCGCCGAGCGCTGATCTCGCCCTTCAAGTACGCGGGCTCACCGACGGGCTGGGTGCCGACGTCGTGCTGGAGCTGTCCGGGAATGACCAGGCATTGCACGAGTCAACCCGCTTGGTGGGGCGTGACGGGATCGTCGTCGCTTCCGGCTTCTATCAGGGAGCTGCCACAAACCTGTGGCTCGGCGAGGAATTCCACCACAACCGGGTACGGCTGCAGTGTTCCCAGATCGGTTCGGTACCGCCGCAGCTGGCGTCCCGCTGGAGTCGAGAACGGCTCGTCCAAGCGGCCACCAGCCGAGTTCTACAGGGTGACCCCGACGTCGGCAGCTTGATCAGCCACCGCTACCCGCTCGATGAGGCAAGTCGCGCCTACCAACTGCTCGACCAGCATGGGAACCAGACACTGCAGGTCTTGTTCACCATGGGTGAGGACTGAGACATGCTGCCCGGCACTCCCGATCACCGGCCCCGCATCCCCGCGTCACCGCCCGGCATCGGCATCCTTGGCTGTGGGAGGATCGCCCGCAGCGCTCACCTCCCTGCCTACCGGCAGTACGGACTGCCTGTCGTCGGGGTCTGGAGCCGCTCCGGAACCAGGGGGGTACTGGCAGATTTCCCGGAGGTGATGCGCAGCTACCAGTCGGCAGAAGAGTTGCTCCGTGACCCCGCCGTCACGGTGGTGGACCTCGCCACCGGCCCCACCGGGCGAGTCGACTGGATCGCGCGGTGCGTAGAAGCCGGCAAACACGTCCTGGTGCAGAAGCCATTGGTGGACGACTGGTCAGAGCTTGATCGTCTGATGCCGGTCCTGGACCGGGCCGATGCTGCTGGCGTCGTGGTGGCGGTCAACCAGAACGCCCGCTGGGCACCGACCTGGCGCTTGGCCACCCGACTCGTGGAACATGGAGCAATCGGCAAAGTGGTGGGGGTCACCCACCTCCATGACAAGTCGCTGCCGCCGATCGTCGGCACCCCCTTCGACGACGTTCAGCACATGCTGATCTCCGACTACCTGATGCACTGGATCGACATCACCTGCCTGTGGTTGGGCTCACCGGTCACCCGAGTCGCAGCGCTCGACTCCCGACTCCCCGGCCAGCCATCCGAGTCCCGTAACCCGTGGGCCGCGGTGGTGAACCTCTGCGCCGAGAACGGTGCGACCGCCACGCTGCGGGTCAGTGGGAATGCGGTTGCCAGCCGAGGCGGATGCCCCTTCTGGATTCACGGAACCGAAGGGACGTTGCGTGGCAGCATCCTGCTGGGCTCGGATCGGCTGACCTTGGAGCGTGATGGCCAGCACATCTCGTATGACCTCCAAGGACAGTGGTTCGTGGACGGATTCGCCGGGACGATGGGCGAGCTGATGTCCGCCATTGCCGAATCGCGGGAACCCGAGAACAGCGCACGTCTGGTGGCCCCCTCAGTCCAGGCCATGCTCGCCGCTGTCGACTCTGCTCGAGCCGACGGGCGCCCTGAGCAGGTGTCGTGATGTTCACGGCGATCGACGAACTCCGGTGCGGCGACGATTTGCGGATGTACGCCGAGGGGTGGCAGAGCTGGAGCGAGACCGGATGGATGCGCGAGGCGAGCGTCCAGCCGCTGGACGACGCGGAATACAAGATGCGTTTCCGCCCAGACAAGCCCCTTCCTGACAGTGGTATCCAGGCCGAAGGCCTTCTGGTGGTGGATCCGGGAAATGGCGATCCGGTCATTCGTTACACCGTCCCGGATCCCTGCCAGGAAGTGGCAAGCATCCGTGCGGTGCGTCATGGTGACCACGTCGTGGTCAGTGCCGACGGCCCGGTTGTCCGCACGTCCGCCGCGACTGCCCAAGAGGCGCTGGAAAGTTACCCGGACCTGCTTGGTCCAATCCACATTCCGGAGCCGCTCAACGTGTGGTGCTCCTGGTACCGCTATTTTGAGGATCTCACGGCCAAGGACGTCCTGGAGAACCTAGATTCCATCGCACGGGAAGACTTGAACGTCGACGTGGTCCAGATCGATGACGGTTGGACTTTGGGACTGGGACACTATGCCGTCGTCTCCCCCGAATTCGGCCCGCTAGACGCGACGATCGACCGCATCCGCGCCGCTGGCAGGCGGGCCGGAATCTGGCTGGCTCCCTTCTTGGTGGGGCGGGACACTCCCGTCGCGCACGATCATCCTGACTGGCTGACCTCCGCAGCTGGGCGGAACTGGGGCACGGATCTGGTTGGTCTGGACCTTACTCACCCAGGAGTGCAGGAATTCTTGGCTGGACTGATCAACCGTCTCGTCGCGCACGGTGTCAGCTACCTAAAGCTGGATTTTCTCTATGGCGGCGCTGTCCCCGGTCAGCGATACGACGGCAGCCAGCCTGTCGCCGCTTATCGCAGGGGCCTGGAGCTGATTCGAGAGACGGCCGGGGATGAGACCTTCCTGGTGGGCTGCGGGGCACCATTGTTGCCGTCGGTTGGACTGGTCGATGCCATGCGCGTCTCCCGGGACACCTTCCACGAGGATGCGAGGTCCGGCGAGACTGGGCTCCGTGGCGGGCCAGCGGTGCGGTCTCGCAGCTGGCAGCACGGCCGCTTGTGGATCAACGACCCTGACTGCATCGTGATGCGCCCCGGCTATCCCTTGCGCCATGAATGGGCAGACATCGCCACCCGCCATGGCGGCATGCGCTCCTTCTCCGACCGGATCGGAGAGTTGGACCAGATTGGACTGGACCGGGTGCGGGCATACCTCGCCCACCGCCCCACCACGATGCCCTTCACCGGCCCCGAAGGAACGTTGCCATGACCACTCCCGTCCGCTATGCCATCGCCGGGGCAGGTTCCCGAGGACGCAGCTATGCCAACTGGATCCGGCAGCACCCGGACCGAGCACTGCTTCTCGCGATTGCGGATCCCACCACCTCAGCCGCCCAGAGCATCGCCCTCGACCATCGACTCCGCGATGACAGCATTTTCGGGAGCTGGCAAGAAATGGTCCAGAGCCAGCCGGACGTGAATGCCGTGATCGTCTGCACTCAGGACAATGATCACGTCGCACCCGCCATAGCCTTCCTGCGAGCCGGATACGACGTCCTGCTCGAAAAGCCGATGGCGCCAACGGAGCCCGAGTGCCACAAGATCACTCAGGCAGCGGAGGCTTCGGGGACGATCTTCTCCGTCTGCCACGTCATGCGGCACACTCCCCTGACGGCAGCCATCAAGCGCATGCTCATCGAGGGACGCGTCGGACAGATCATGAGCGTTGAACATCTGGAGCCGGTGGGTTGGTGGCACCACGCGCACTCCTATGTGCGCGGCAACTGGTGCCAGCAGGAGAGTTCGTCCTCCATGCTTCTGGCCAAGAGTTGCCATGACCTGGACTGGCTGCTCTACATCGTGGGCCAGCCGTTGGCAAAGGTATCCAGCTTTGGGACACTCAGCCACTTCACAAAGCAAAACCAGCCCGCAGAGGCCGCCGACCGCTGCCTTGACTGTCCGTTGCAGGATTCATGCGCTTATTCGGCGACCAGGATCTACTTGACCAAGGCCAGGCTGGGAGCTTTCGACTGGCCACTGGACGTCATCACCCACGACCTGACCTTGGCCGGTGTGCACCAGGCCCTGCGAGAGGGACCATACGGTCGATGTGTGTATTCATGCGACAACGATGTCGTCGATCATCAAGTCGTCGCCATGGAATTCATGGGCGGTGCAACCGCCGTGTTCACCATGACCGCATTCACCGAAAAGGCCCTTCGCAAGACTCGCATTTTCGGAACGCTTGGGCGTCTCGAGACTGACGGGGAAGAGATCAAAATTCTGGACTTTCGCACCGGCCGTGAGACTGTCACACCGGTCGGATTCGGGGAGCAGATAGGAGCCTCGCAGGGGCACGCTGGTGGCGACGACGGATTGATGGACTCCTTCACCACAGCCGTCGCTGAGCGTGACCAAAGCCTGGTCAGCGACGCGTCCTCGGCCCTCGCGAGCCATCTGGCCGTCTTTGCCGCTGAACGTTCACGACTAACGGGGACCGTCATTGACCTTGTTGACGGCCAGAGCCAATAGCCAAGACGAGCCCGTCCTGTCCGAAGCCCGCCCGGGTTCGCCCCGGGACGGGCCATCGCTCAGCGTCTCACTTCACCGCGGCCAGCGCCACCGCCTGGTGCATCGCCTCGACCATGCTCTCGGTCTTGACGATCCCCTTGCCCGCAATGTCAAAGGCCGTGCCGTGGTCCACCGAGGTTCGGATCACCGGCAGTCCCACCGTGATGTTCACACCGGCCTCGATACCCAGCACCTTGACCGGGCCGTGGCCCTGGTCGTGGTACATCGCGACGATCAGGTCGTAGTCGCCGCGGCCGGCCAGGTAGAAGGCGGTGTCGGCGGGCAGCGGGCCGTCCACCCACATTCCGTCGGCCTTCATCTTCTCGACGGCGGGAATGATCTTCTCCTCTTCCTCACCTTGGCCAAACAGGCCGCCCTCACCGGCGTGCGGGTTGATGGCGCACACCCCGATGTGCGGGTTCTCGATCCCCGCGCGCCGAAGCGCATCCCAGCCGCGACGGGTGGTCCGCTCCACCAGCCCGGGCTCGATCTTGCGCACCGCATCGATCAGGCCGATGTGCGTGGTGACGTGGATCACCCGCAGTTGGGGGCTGGAGAGCATCATCGAGACCTCGGGCGTATTGGTCAGCGCCGCCAGCATCTCGGTGTGGCCGGGGTAGTTGTGCCCAGCCATGTGCAGCGCCTCCTTGTTCAACGGCGCGGTGCAGATGGCCTGCACGTCGCCGGCCATCGCCAGCTCGGCGGCCTTCGCGATGTACTCATACGCGGCGTGCCCGGCCTCCTTGCTGAGCTGGCCCCACGCGAGGTCCTCGGGCAGCAGGTCCAGGTCGATCACGTTGATCCGGCCCGCCTCGTCCACCGCCTCGGAAACCTCCTGGATGGCGACGATCTGGGCGTCGATCCCCATGATCTTCGCAGCCTGCTCCAGCCGCTTCCTGTCGCCCAGCACAACGGGCAGGCTCTCGGCCCGGACCGACTCGTCAACCAAGGCGGCGACGGTCACCTCGGGGCCAACCCCGGCACCGTCACCCATCGTGACCGCAACAACCGGCTTCGTGGACTGGGACATGACTACTCCTTACTATCTTCCGTCTGAGCAGGTACCCCAGACTGGATCAACGATATGATTTCGCCCAACAGACCGGGCCCTCCAAAGCCTCCCGACTTGGTGACGACGGGAAGCCCAGAGAACCTTGTCTCCTGAACTATCCCAAGAGGCGTTCCTTCGGCCACCGCACGCAGAACGCGCAGCTTGCGGACTCCCATCTGCGCCAAAGTGGCAGCCGCGCCATCGCCACCGACAAGGACAAGCGCGCCAAACGGCACATGGTCCAGAGCATCTGCCGCCAAGCCAGCCAGCTGTCCTGCCACCCTCTGGGCAAGCTCCTCACGATCATGCACATCGCGGAGCTTGGACGGGTTGGCGCGAACAATGACATTCCCTGGTCCAGAGTCCACAAGCGCCCGAAGCTGACCCCGAAGGGTCGGAAGCGCGTCAGCTGACGTGAGCTGCGCGGGATGCGGGCTGAACACGATAGCGTCGCCGCCCTGCGCGCCTCCAATGTAGGCATCCACCTGGTCCTGACTCACGTCGTGTACAGATGAGACGACCACGAGGACACGACCACTGATCGGCAGTGGATCTTGGTCCGGCTGAACGTTCGCTGCTGGCAGCGAGCGGGCCATTGCCTTGGCAAGCCCAGCGGATCCCACGGGGATCGCTCGATCGCCCAGCATCATGATGGCCTTCGCAATGACCTCAACGTCATGTGGAGACATGGCATCAATGATGACTTGCCGTGCGCTTGCCTCCCTGATGTGGCGAGCCAGCTCCGTTGCCTCTCCAGGGTTCTCCAATCCAACAGCATCGGGCACGAGATCGGCCATCAGCGCCGAGGGGACCGGACAGACGGGGTCACGCCCGGAAGGAGTCTCCGTGACCTCGATGCCATTGACCTTCAGGATTCCGTCCTCAATAGTCCTGGCGAGCGCCGGGTAGGCCGGACAGATCACTGCGACAGAATCTGGATGCCGTCGACTCCAAGCGTCCAGGGCTCCGGTCACTTGATGCGATACCGAGCCTCGCATCGTCGAATCGATCTTGAGGAAGATGGAATTCGCTCCGCGTTCCATGGCATGATCCAGAAGTTGCCGCGTCCTTGCTCGCGCCAATCCCCCGAGGGATCGACTGTCACTGGACACGGAGGTCACATCGACAGATCCTGGATCCCACTGAGAAGCGTCGGAGGCATCCATCAACAACTCCGTGGAGCAGCCTGCCAAGGCATAGGAGACGGCGCAGTCGTTGGCACCTGTGAGATCATCAGCGATCACCACCAGCCCAAGATCACTCATTGGACGCGCTCCTCAGCGCTGCAGCAACGTCCTCATGCTTTCCGGTACCACTGTCGCTCGTCAACTGATCATGCAAGCCGCCTTCCCTACGCAGCACCCACGCCGCAAAGAGCGGTGCCAGAATCGCAGAGACGAGGACAGCCGCCGCCACCTGTGCTGTCGCTGCCTCGACAAACGGCTGATATGTCGGGTCGGCCTGCGCAACGATGAGAGGTGTAGCGATGGCGTTGCCAGCTGTTGTAGCGGCGGCAAAACCCATACCCGATTCGTCACGCCTCCGGAGGAGGAACCGGTAACCGAGGTAGGTGGAAAGCCCAGTGATCAGACAGGATGCCATACCGAGGAAGATGCCGACGGCTCCCCCGGTGGCGATTGCGCGCAAGTTGATTCCTGTCCCGAGCGCAAACGAGAAGAACGGGATCACGATGGCACCCGTCGGACGCATCACATTGGTCCAGGTGGGATTCAGGTTGCCAATCAGCATGCCAATGAGGAGCGGAAGCACCGCCGCGAGCATGAGGGTCCAGGGGATCGAGGCCAGACCGGAGACCCCAAGGAAGAGAAGTGTGAAGAACGGACCATCGTTCACAGCTGACGCGATGTAGGCGCCACGGTCCCGGTAGTCACCATACTTCCCCGTGAAGGCGAGCCAGATGCCTCCATTCGAGTTTGAGACCACGGTCAGCAAGGCTAAGAGTGAGACCCCTAGAAGGCCATTCGGTCCGGTGACGAGTCCCAGCGCCACGATCGCCAACCCTGGAATGATCGTCTTCATCAAGAGGATCACTCCGGTGTGTGCCAGAACAGGACCGGAACTCCGCACAGTGATCTGCATGCCCGTGGACAGAATCAACAGCGCAATCAGAGGCGTCGCCGAACTCTTGAACAACCCGGTGGTGAAGCTGCCCAGTTCGAGGAATCCGGGGAAGAATGTCCCCACCACGGAGCCCAGGATGAGCGGAATCACCATCGCGCCACCTGGAATGCGACCCATCCACTCATACAGCGGGAGCACGTTGTGTGGTCCGGCCGGTGCTGCACTTTGCGAAGACATCCTTGTCCCTCCAAGTCATGCGTACCACTTGTACGTACATGTAGTGTCAATGCTCCCCTCGACAAAGTCAAGACCTTCTGCAGCATCCTCAGATGGTGGTCTCCACGTCGAACTCCACCCTGTCCCCCCGGTGGAATGTGGAGAAGACTTCCACCAGCTCCCCCTCCTTCGATGTGGTGATCCCCTTCAGCAGCAACACCGGAGTACCAACCTCCGCACGCAGTGCGGCACCAACCTCGAGTGACGCTGGCACCGCTGCGATCGTGCGTCGCGACTTCTCGAGCTCAATGCCAGCTTGGCTCCGAAGCAGCGAGTGGAGAGAGGCATCCACCAAGGCATCTTCGTCAAGTACGCCTATCAGGCGGGCAGGCAAGTAGGTCTCGATCAGCGCCAGCGGATAGCCAAAGCCGTATCGCAATCGCTGGACACGCAAGGCATCTTTCGTAGCCCATTCCCTTGGCGCATCCTCGAAATCGACCAACCCAAAACTGAGCACTTCGGTCCGAGTGCTCGTTCCGAGTTGCTCCATCTGCATGCCCAAGCCATTCAAGGACTGGACTACCCGCCGAACACGGGACGGGGGCACCGCGAAACTCCCCTTGCCACGAACCGTTGTGACCAGCCCCTCGCTACTGAGAGCACGCAGAGCCTGACGGACAACGGAGCGTGAAACTCCAAATTGGGCTTGAAGCTGCGATTCGGACGATAGGGGCCCCTGGATGCGCTCATCAACGATGTCCCGGCGCAGAACCGCAGCCACTCGGAGGTACAGCGGGCCTTCGTCCATGACTCCGTTAGGAGCACCCTCATCCTCGAACTTCATCACACCCCCAGCCCTCAGCCCTGAGCAACATCGACTACATAGAGAGTGCCCTGCTTCCCCCCCAGAGCGCCAACCACCCCCCTTTCGGATCCTTCGCCCTCCATCGCTGTCCGCTCGGCGAACTCCTCTGCCGCCCTCGGCACGGGAGGCGGTGACGTTGCGCATTCCCTTGCCCACCGGGGCCTTCGGCGGACCCCCTCATCGCGGAATCAGGAGATGCACCATGGAAATGACCGCCATCGCCACTTGGACCTTCGTTGGCGAATGCCCGATCCCGGCAGATCTGCAGCCCATCCTGGTCGGGGACGAACGACCCGTCGCCGCCTACAAGACCTTCCGCGACGCGGCCGTCTTCACGACCAAGCGGCTCATCGTGCGGGACTCACAAGGCCTGACTGGCAAGAAGGTCGAGATGTACTCCTTGCCCTACAGCTCGATCAACATGTGGTCGACGGAGAACGCCGGAACTCTGGATCTCAACGCCGAAGTTGAGCTGTGGACCCGCGCTGGCCACATCAAGATCAAGTTGGGCAAGGGCGTCGACGTGCGGAAGATCGACAGCCTGATTGGTTGGGCCGTCCTGAACGGTTGAGACTGGGTGCTGCGGCAACAATCCCCCGCACGGCACCATGGAGACATGAGCGACGAAATCGAGATCCTGGCCAACTGGAAGACGCAGCTGCGCGCGATGGACGAAGCAGACACCCAGACCCTGGCCCAGTGCTTCACCGCCGACGCCGTCCTGGTGCACATGACCGGCTACCGCCAACCCCTCGACGAGTGGCTGGCCGGCATGCGCGCCGGCGAGTTCGTCTACCACCAGGTACTGGAGCACGACGTCCACGTGACCGTCGGCGACGACAGCGCGTCGCTGCACGGGCACATCACCACCGGTTACCGCCCCGACGGCTCGGGCCAGGCCTGGCCACTGGATGTGCGCCAGACCTTCGTCAAGAACGGCGACGAGTGGCTGTGCACCGAATCGGTCGTTCGGCTGGGCTGATGGAGCCATCACGCCTCATCGCTACGTCGACCAGGTGACCACGTCGCCGGTGTCCGACGGCTGGTAGCGCACCGCCTGGAATTGCAGGTCCGGGTTGTCATGCCGGACGGCAATCCAGCCCTCGGCGCACTCGCCCAGCTTCACCCGACGCTCCGGGTAGGGCGGCTGCCAGCCCTTGTCGGCCGGGAATTCGCTGATCTTGGTCCACACCGGCTTGGTGCCACCCTCGCCGTCGATCACCTGCACCGACCACGGGTCCGTGCTCACCCTCGTCGTGCCGTCGGCATTCTGCCCGGCATGTGCCGTGGTGTAGCAGACCCGCACCTTCCACCCGACGCTGATGCCGTCCTTGCCATGCTCCGAGCGCAGCATCGTGACGTCGAAGTTGGTCAGGTGTGCGGTCTTCCCGGCAGCCAGCGACAAGTTCTGGGCAGGCTTCTGCGACGGCCCAGCCGACGGCGAGCCGGACTCCCCCTCGGGACTGCGGGAGGTCGCGGGAGTAGGGGCCGCCGATGTCGCGGCGGTGGGCGTGGGGCTGGGTGGCGCGGAACTCGCGGGCGAGGAGCCGGTGCTTTCCTTCGGCGTCGTGACGGGCAACGACGACGTCGACGGATCCGCCTGGCCAGGCGTTTCACTCGGCGGGGCTGCCGGGGTGTCACCGCTGGAGGACTGACACCCCGCCGAGAATGCCACCACGGCCATCACGAGAATCACGTACCGCGCGTAGTGAGTCATGTGCCCAGCTTGGCATCCCCCCGGGACCAAGAGAACGGGTCAGACCCCGGTTCGGCTGGCCGCGAACTCCTGGGCACGGGCGACGACCCCCGTTGATCAGTCGAACAGCCCGCGGATGTCGTCGGCGCTCAACGCCCCGGCCACCGCCGCGTCACCGCCGTCGACCACCTGGCTGAACAGTTCACGCTTGCGCTGCTGCAGCTCCACCACCTTGGCCTCGATCGTGTCCTGGCTGACCAGCCGGTAGACCATCACCGTCTTGGTCTGGCCAATCCGGTGTGCGCGGTCCACGGCCTGCGCCTCGGCGGCGGGATTCCACCACGGGTCCAGGACGAAGACGTAGTCGGCCTCGGTCAGGTTGAGTCCGAAACCACCGGCCTTGAGGCTGATCAGGAAGACCGGGGCGGTGCCCGAGCGGAACTCGTCGACCCGTTCCTGGCGTTTGCGAGTGCGACCGTCCAGGTAGACGGTGCGGATCCCCTCGCGCTTGAGCCGGTCGCGCACCATCCCCAGAAAACCGGTGAAGGAGCTGAACACCAACGCCCGGTGCCCACCGGCCACCACGTCGTCGAGCATCTCCACCAGCGCGTCGATCTTGGCCGACGTCACATCCCGCGAGGCCTCGTCCACCAGCCCTGCCGCCAGGCTCAGCTGCCGCAGCCGGGTCAGCGACGCCAGGATCGCCACCCGGTTGCGCTGCAGGTCGCCCACCAGCCCCAGCACCTTGCGTCGCTCATGGTTGAGGTGCCGCTGGTAGACCCGCTGATGCTGCGGGGAGAGTGGTACCTCCACCATCTGCTCCTGCCGCGGCGGCAGCTCGGGCGCGACGGATTCCTTGGTGCGGCGCAGCATCACCGGCTTGATCCGGCGCAGCAGCCGGGCGAGCACGACGTCGGCATCATCGGCGCGCTGCTCGATCGGCTTGGCGTAGCCATCCTTGAACTCCTTGGGCTCCGGGAAGAGCCCCGGAACGGTCAGGCTGAGCAGCGCCCACAGGTCCATCAGGTTGTTCTCCAGCGGCGTCCCGCTCAGCGCAAAACGTGCCTTGCAAGGGATCCGCCGCATCGCCTGATAGGTGCTGGCCGTCGGATTCTTGACGAACTGCGCCTCGTCCAGGAAGACCACCTGCCAGCCGACCCGCTCGAACTCCTCCACGTCCAGCCGGGCCACGGCATAGCTGGTGACCACCAGGTCCGCGCCGTCAATGGTCTGCGCCAGGGAATCGGCGCGCTTGCGTCCGGTGCTGGTCAACGCGACGGTACGCAGCCCGGGCACGAACCGCTCCGCCTGCTCCACCCATCCACCGACCACGCTGGACGGGGCCACCACCAGCGCCGGGCCGGTCAGCTCGTCGCGTTCCCGCAGCAGGGCCAGCAGCGCCAAGGTCTGAACCGTCTTGCCCAGACCCATGTCGTCGGCCAGGATCCCACCCAGCCCGACGTCCTGCAGGAAGTCCAGCCAGGCCAGGCCGCTCAGCTGGTAGGGCCGCAGCTCCGCGGCCAGGGTCGCCGGTGGCGCGACGTCCTGCGGGCCGTGCGCCTGCAGCAGTCGCGTGGAGGCACGGGTCCACGCCTCCGACTCCCGCGAGGTGACACCGAGGGCCTTCAGTTCCTCGAACCAGCCGGCGTGCTCGGGCCGCAGCCGCACCTTCACCTCGCCACGAATGGGGTCGGTGATCAGCTTGGCCTCGTCCAGCAATTCCTTCAGGCGCAGGATTTCCGGATGGTCCAGGCTGACCCAGCCGCTCTCCAGCACCAGATGGTCCTGCCCGGCGGTCAGCGCCCGCAACAGTTCGGGCAGCGGCACCTGATCGTCGCCGACGCTCATGCTGATCGACAGGTCAAACCAGTCCCGGCCGGCCGCGTCGTCCACCTCGACGCTGATGTCCGGGTCGGTCAGTTCGGGCAGCGCGTGCATGTCCCCGTGGTGGATGATCTCGACGTCATCCCGCCCGGTCAGGGTGGCCAGGTGCGCGAGAGCGCGCAGCGCCGATGACCCGGTCAGGGTGAGTCGGGTGGGCGGGGCGCCGGGGGCATCGACGTCGCCGCCGGGAAGCAGCTCGTCGACGACGGGCCGCAGGGCCGCCTCCGCGGCGCGATCCCGAATGGCCAGATCCCGCCCCTTGGCGGGCAGCACATCCACCTGACCAGGGGCGACGCCGTAACGGTAGCCGACCTCCAGCCGGGCGGCAGCCGGTTGCCGGGGGCCGGGGCGGCTGGCGGTGACCTCCACCAGCACCCGGGGCTTGCCGACGGTGGGCAGCTCGACGTCGTCGGCCACCCGCACCGCGACCATCTCTCGCAGTCGGGGCAGGAAGGTGAAGGCCAGATCCGGCACCTCGGCCTGCGGAATGTGCATGGGTCGCATCCCGATCAGCGCAGCCTGCTGCGCGGTCAGCGGGGTACGGAAACCGCAGGCCTCCATCACGCCGTCGCGACGGCGAAAGAGCGCCCCGTGGGCGGGGTCCCCGACGAAGAACTGTGGGGTGGCCTCATCTTCGTCGCGCTGCACCGTGAAGGCCAGCCGCAGGCCGTCGGGGCGCGCAGTGACCCGGGCCTCCAGATCCAGGCTGGCGCCAACGAACTCCGCCTTCCCGGACTGCTTGGCCGGCACCAGTTCCACGCCAACCTCAGCCGCTTCGGCCAGCAGCGCCCAGATGCCGTGATCCACGTCACGCAGCCCGATCGCATTGCGAGAGGAACCGTAGTAGTAGCCCAGCTGCCGGGTGCGAGAAACCAGGTCTGCGTTGGCGCTGATCGCGCGCAGCACCCGGGCGTGAGTCGGGTGGAATCCGCGCAGATAGGGCAGCCGGTCCCAGCGCAGGTCGCTCTTCACCCACTGCCCGCGGGCGCCCTGCTTGAGGGGTCGAAATTCGATGTCGTCCTTGGTCACGGTGTATTCCAGCGCCAACGGGGAGCCCTCCGCGGGGCCGTCGTCGACGCCGACCAGCCGGCCGAGATCCTGCCGCCAGGAGGACTGCCTGGGCTCGCGGGCCACCCGATCGCGCAGGTAGATCAGCAGGGCCACGGCGTGCTTGCACTCCCACCCGACGGGGCAGGAACAACTGGTCTCCAGATGGCCGGCGGTCACGCTCTGCAGGTCCGCCACCTGGGCCTTGGGGATCCCGTTCAGGTGGACGCGGCAGGTGTACGACTGGTGGCCACTGCCGCTGACCTTGCCGACGATGGCGGTGGTGCCGACCACCTCGTACCGCAGCACCTTGCCGCGACGGGCATAGTCCTGCCCCCGCGCAAAGCTGTTGGGGTCAAAGGCGCGGCGCAGAATGTCGTCGGTGACCAGGCTGAGCCAGGAGGGCGGTGGGGCGGGCGGCACCCGGCCGACGTTACCCGCCTCGGGAGGCAGGAATCCCCTAGCCCACCGTGACTAGGGCTTGAGCAGGGCCTGACCCTTCACCTCGTCGGCGGGGAAGCGTCCCTCGGCGGCGGTCAGCTTGGCGTGCGCCGCCGCCAGCAGGTCAACCTGCAGCGAGTCGGCCAGGCCGAGCAGGTAGATCAGGACGTCGGACATCTCTTCGCCGGCGCGCTGTTGCCGGTCGCCCTGCCGGAACATGTCGGCGGCCTGCTCGTCCGGCACCCACTGGAAGAGTTCTGCGAGCTCCCCCACCTCGCCCACCAGCGCCAGCACAAGCGACCTCGGGTCGTGGAACTGCCGCCAGTCACGCTCGTCGACGAAGTTGCGGTACCGCTCCTGCAGGGCGGTGAAGTCATCAGCCATGTGGTCAGCCTGCCATTGGCTGGCCCGACTTCCGAAAAGCGACCTCCAGATTCGCGCCCGGGGGTGAGCCGCCCGCTCAGGTCTCGTGGACAGGCCAAAGTCTGGAGGTCGATTCTCGGAAATGTGGGCGTGCCAGTGGCTCCGCGGTCATGCTCCTGGGTCTACTGGCCCGTCATGGTGGGGCGGCGCTTCTCGATGAAGGCCGTCACCGCTTCCTTGACGTCGGCGGATTCGGCGCAGACTCGAAGGGTCTCGGCCTCCATGGCCAGGGCCTCGGCATAGGCCATACCGGCGTAGTGGGAGAAGTTCTGCCGCATCCCGCGGTAGGCCAGGGTGGGGCCGTTGGCCAGCCGAGCGGTCAGGGCGAGCGCCTCGTCGGCCAGTTGCCCTTCGGGCAGGACGTAGTCCACCAGCCCGGCGGCCAATGCCTGTTGCGCGTCCATCGGCTCGTTCAGCATGCAGAAGCGCTTGGCCGCGGCCACCCCCATCCGCGCAGAGAAGGCCACCGTCGATCCAGCGGCATTGGAGATTCCCAGCCCGGGGAAGGAGGCGCGCAGCCGGGTGCTCTCACCGGCCACCACGGCATCCGCCAGCGCCACCATGCCCAGCGCACCGCCCACACACCAGCCCTGCACCTGCGCCACCACGGGCACCGGGAGCGCGGCCACCCGCTCCAGCATCGGGTTGAAGCCCTCGAAGAGCGCCATGATCGCGGCGGGCAGGTCATCCAGCCGGGCGTGGAAGGCGCGCATGTTGCCGCCATAGGAGAAGTGCTCACCCTCGGCGCGCAGCAGCACCGCGCGCACCGAACCATCGGGTTCGATCACGTCCAGCGCCCGGTGCAGGGAATCCACGAAGTCGACGTCGATCTGGTTTCCGGTCTGCGGCGCGCACAGCACGATCTGCGCGATGCCGTCGGCAATCTCTGCCCTCACCTGTTCCGTCATGGCCCCATCCTGCCGACGAGCGGCTCACCGGCCGCAGCATCACTGAAGATTGACTGGCGACCGGCACGCGCTTTCCCTATCGGACAAGGCGAAGAACCCGTCGCGGCGAAAAATGTCGGAGGGCTGTGGCACCCTCATGGCAGGCCTTGAGGAGGAAGACATGGGCAAGTTCGCGAGTGTGTTCGCGGTGACCGCTGCGCTGCTGCTGGCCGGTTGTGGTGGCAAGACCGAGCCGGTGACGGTGGACAGCCCGGCCGCTCCCTCCGCCGCGGTGTCGACCCCGGCCGGGGCCGCATCGGCAACGCCCAGCACCGTGGTGAGCCCGTCGAGCACCCCGACGAAGAAGGGTCCCTTCGCCCTGACCGCCAATGTGAAGGATGGCGCGAGCCTGGTCCCGGTCGACACCCAGATCACCATCACGCCCACCTCCGGGCGGGTGGACTCGGTGACCGTCGAATCCACCGCATCCGGCCGCAATGCCGTCGACCAGATCACCGGAAAGATCAATGACAAGGGGGCCTGGGTGGCCAGCACCCGGCTGGACCCCGATGCCCGCTACACCGTGACCGCCACCGGCACCAGCGACCAGGGAAAGACCGCCACCAAGACACTGAGCTTCCGCACCGTCTCACTCAGCCGCTCGCAGGAGGTCTTCCCCACCCTGACGCCCGTGGTCAATGGCCCCTACGGGGTCGCGCAACCGGTGGTGGTGCACTTTGACCAGCCGGTGAAGAACAAGGCCGAGTTCGAGCGCAACATGCACGTCACCTCAACCCCGGCGCAGGAGGGTTCCTGGGGTTGGTACGACGACAAGACCGTGCACTGGCGGCCCAAGAACTTCTGGAATCCGGGTACCAAGGTGAAGCTCGACGCCAACCTGAACGGCGTGAATGCCGGCGACGGGCGCTACGGCCAGCTGAACCGAACGCTGGATCTGCAGATCGGCAAGAACCAGTCCGGGGCGGTGGACGTCGCCAAGCACACCATCACCTGGATGCGCGACGGCAAGAAGATCGGCACGTGGCCGATGACCGCCGGCAAGCCCGGCTTCGTCACCCGCTCGGGCACCAAGGTGGTGATGGAGAAGGCCGAGAACATCAAGATGAACTCGGAAACCACCGGCATCGCCCGGGATTCCGCCGAGGGCTACGACCTGAAGGTGGCCTTTGCGCTACGGGTGACCACCTCGGGCGAGTTCATCCACTCCGCGCCGTGGAATGCGGGCAATTTCGGCGTGCGCAATGCCTCCCACGGGTGTGTCGGGATGGATGAGGGGCAGATGTACTCGCTCTACTCCGAGGCCCAGGTCGGGGATCCGGTGACCTTCACCGGATCGGATCGCAAGCTGGAGGTCGGCAACGGCTGGACCGAGTGGAACATGACCTGGGAGCAGTGGAAGGCCAGGTCAGCCCTCAGCTGAGCGATGCTCGGCAAGGAAGGCATCCACCAGCCGGTGGTAGGCCTCGGGGTTGTCGCGCCGGACGCAGTGGCCCACCCCGTCGAGCAGTTCGATCCGCACCAGCGGATTGGTGACCCGCTCGGGCGAGGGGATGAGCTGGCTGTCGGGCGGCGAGACCACCAGGGCTGGCACACTGAGCTGGTTGAGCACGCCGTCCTGGTCCATCGGGCCGAAATCCAGGTGCTCCATCATCGCCAGGTCCACCTGCTCCTTTGAATCCGCCCAGGCCTGGGTCTCCGCGGCCGACCAGCCATCGCCCAGTTGTCGGGCGATCTCCTGCTCGCGTCGATCCGGGAAGCCCCGCACCCCGTCGGCCCACAGCCTGGTCTCCCGGCGTCGCTCGTCGGTGGTGTGCATCAGCGCCGGATCCTCCAGCACCAGGGCGCGCACCAGCTCGGGGCGGTGCAGCGCGGCCAGCACCGCAGTCCGGCCACCCAGCGAATGCCCGACCACGATGGGCGGGTTCGGCTGGTCTTCCAGCACGGCCACCAGGTCATCCACCAGAGTCTGCATCATCCGGCCGTACTGCGCTGGCTCGAAGCGGGGCGACTCCCCGTGCCCGCGCAGGCTCACCGAGCGCAGGTGCCACTCGGGCTGCCAGTGCGCGACGGCATCGGGCCAGGTGCTTCCGGCGTCGGTGACCCCATGGACCAGCACCAGGGTGGGTTGTGCAGGGTCGCCGTACTCGTGCACGCGGATCGAATCACTCATGTCTCGACCCTAACCACTCATCGCGCAGCCGGGAGCAGGCGCCCGGCAGCCAGCAGCAGGGCCAGGGCGAAGGCGGCCAGCACCGCACAAATCGTGAAGACGCCCGCCACTCCCGCCGTCCCCGTGGCACCCAGTGAGATCACGACCCCGCTGAGCACGGAACCGATCCGTCGGGTGTTCATGAACATGCCCGACGCCATCCCGGGCGCCGCGATGATCTCCTGCACCCAGGCCAGACCGATCCCCTCGGTCAGGGCGATGAAGACCGCATTGGGGATCTGCAGGAGCAGCAGCACCATGGGCGAGCCGGTCAGGATCAGGCCCACGTAGTAGACCAGTGCCAACGCGCCGCCCAGCACCACCATCGAGAACTTGGAGTGCCGCAGCGCCAGCCGCCCGGAGTAGATCATCGCGGGGATCTCCAGCGTGGCGCACAGGCCCAGACTGATCCCGGCCCAGATCGGGGCGGCCGCCAGATCCTGGGTGACATACAGCGTCAACACCGAGACCGCGACCGCATTGGTGGCGCCAGTCAGCACGAAGGCCCCCAGGGCTAGCCCCACCGGCAGCTTCGCCGGTGTGACGGCGTCGGGCTGCAGCACCCCCTCCCGCGCCGGATCACGGTGCTTGCGGGCTCGGATCAAGAAGCCGGTCATCCCCAGATTGACCAGCGCCACCAGGGCAATCGCCACCAGCAGGGCTCGGCTGCCGAAGGTCCCGATCACCAGGGTGGCGACCGGAGGGCCGATCATCCAGGCGAAGGAGAAGACGGCGCGGATGCTGGTGACCTCATGCACCTGGGCACCGCAGTGCTTCAACTCGGCAAAGAGCATCGCGCCGCCGACGCCGGCCGGGGCACCCAGGATCAACAGCGCCACCAGCGCCAGCGGCAGTGAGGTGGCGAACCACAGCGCGATGGTCAGGGCAATGGTGCTGACGCCGGCGCCCACCATGGGCAACAGATAGTCCCGACGCCGGTCTGCCCAGCCGGGCACCACCAGCTGGGCGATGAAGGCGGCGCCCTGGTAGGCGGAGATCACCCAGCCGACGTCACGCATCGAGGCGCCGTACAGGTTCACCAGCAACAGCGCCAGGGCGGGAGCCAGGAAGGCGAACTGCAGCCCCCAGAGCATCGCCGAGCCGGCCAGCGCGGGATAGCGCCTCATCGGGAGCGCCCGGGGAGGTGGTGAGCGAGCATGTAATCCAGCTTGCCATATGGTCAGTTCCGAGAAGTGACCTCCAAATTTCGCCCCTTGCGGCGGCCTGAGCGTACCGAGCTCGAGCAGGGACGAATCTGGCGGTCGATTCTCGGAAAACCAGTGGAGTGCAAGACTGGCACCGTGTCCGAGATCCACACCTTCAGTCGGCCCGCTGGGGCCGATCGCGACAACGAGGACGCCCTTGCCGTGGAATCCGGCATCGGCGTGGTGGTGGACGGCGCCGGACTGCCCAAACAGTTGCGCGGCGGCTGTCGGCACAGCGTGCGGTGGTACGCCCAGGCCCTGGCCGCGGAGTACGGTCGCCTGTTGGTGGACCGTCAGGTGCAGATGGCCAGCGCCCTCGCCTCGGCGATCGGCCGGGTGGCGGCCCGGCATCCGGAATGCGACCTGGCCGCCGGCTCCCCCAGCGCCACCGCGGCCGCCTTCCGAGTCAACGGCGACCAGCTGGAGTACCTGGTGCTGTGTGATGCCTCGATCATCCTGCGCACCCGAGAAGGCGCCGTCACCGAGATCACCGATGACCGGCTCGGCGATCTGGTGGGACCGGTGGAAGCCCCGCTCACCAGCCCCGATGAGATCTGGGCGGCCCGGACGGCAGTGATGGCCCGCACCCGCAACCGGCCGGGTGGTTTCTGGTGCTGTCACCACGATCCGGGTGCTGCCGCTCACGCCCTGGTCGGCTCCTACCCGATGGCCGAGCTGGACGGGGTGATCGCCGCGAGCGATGGTGCCACCCGTGGCCACCAGTCGCTGGGAGTCCTCCCCCTGGAGGAATTTGCCGACGAAGTGTTTGCCGGCCGGGCGGCCCCGGTGGCCGATCGAATCCGGGCCACCGAGCGGGATCGAGCCGAGCAGCTGCGCAGCAGGGCCACCAAGGTGCATGACGACCTGACCGCGGTCTGGCTGGCTAACCGAGCCTGACCCGAGCAGCCAACCAGGGCAGGAAGCCCCAAATAACTGGCTCATTTGTCCACTTCCGAGAACCGACCTCCAGAATCACACCGCTGAAGCGCGCGGAGCCGTAGCCGGGCCGTTCCGGTGGAATCTGGAGGTCGATTCTCGGAAAGGCCTTCCCTAGCTGGCGGGTGGGCACCCCGCAGCGCGCTCAGACCAGCCCCATCACCCCGCGCACCAGGGCGCTGAAACCGCCGAGGCCGGCCAGCGTGATCGCAATCGTCCTGGCCTGCGCTGAGCTGACCCGTCTGGCCGCCCAGGTGCCGGCCAGGATCCCAACCACCACGGTGACCACCACCAGCGGCATCAGCCACCACGGAGGCAGTGCGGTGTCGGCGGCCGCCAGAAGGGGCTTCACGAGCACCGAGAAGAAGCCCATGGTGGCGAAGACCGGCTGCATCGAGGCGGCAAAGGCCTTCTGCTCCCAAGCCACCAGCCGGGAGTGCACCACCATCACCGGCGCCGAGACCCCGGCAGTGGTGTTGAAGATGCCGCCCAGGAAGCCCGCCAGCGGGGTGATCCACGGGGCGTGCACCCGCGGCATTCGGCCAAGGGCGCTGGCCAGCACGGTCACCAGGATGGCCAGCATCACCACCCCGCCGACGATCACCTGCAGCCAGGCCGCCGGGGTGGCTCGCACCACGAAGCCGCCCACCACCGCGCCGGGGATGGCAAAGGCGCAGATCAGCAGGGCGCGGGGCCATTCCACGTCGCGGCGCAACGCCAACAGCATCATCAGGGCGGAGACGGTGGTGGTGGCATTGGCCACCAGGACGCCGGTGGCCGCGCCCAGCACCAAGGTGAGGATCGGGGCGAGCACCAGGCCCATCCCCGTGCCGGAGAGGCGTTGCAGGACGGCGCCGACGAAGACCGCCACCAGCACCATCAGCAGGATCGGGGTGGAGAAGACCATGCGTCGATCCTCGCATCCCGCATGCCTAGGCTGGCGTCATGGCCAGCTTCCAGGGAATCCCGCACGGCGCCGTCGACTTCTACCGCGAGCTCGAGGTGCACAACACCCGGGAGTGGTGGCTGGCCAACAAGGCTCGCTACGACGAGCTGGTCAAGGGCCCCATGGTCGCGCTCGGCGAGGCGGTGGCGCCGACCTTCGGGGAGCCCAAGGTCTACCGCCCCAATCGGGATGTGCGTTTCAGCCACGACAAGTCACCGTACAAGCGCCACCAGGGGCTCTACGTGCGCAGCATGACGCACGCCGGCTGGTACCTGCAGTGCGATGCAACGGGATACTTCATCGCCGGCGGCAGCTACTTCATGGCCGGCGACCAGCTGGCGCGCTACCGGGCCGCCGTCGCCAATGACGCCACCGGGGTGCAGCTGGAGGAGATCCTGCGGGAGCTGACCGAGGCCGGTTATGTGGTCACCGGGGAGAAGCTCGCCACCCGGCCGCGCGGGGTGACCGCGGATGCACCCCGGCTGGAATTGTTGCGCCACAAGACGATCGCGGCGCAGCTGAACCTGGGCGAGCCGGACTGGATGGAAACGCCGGAGGCCGCGGAGTACGTGAACGACGGCTGGGATGAGCTGCGGCCACTGGTGGGTTGGCTGGCGGAGTTCGTCGGGGACTCCGAGGCTTCCCGAGGGTGAGGTTCAGGCAGCTCGGCGCAGGCCAGCCCACATCCCCGTCGCGGCCAGCGCGGCCAGCACGCCGGATCCCAGGACCGGCCACAGGCCGTCGGCCGGATTGCTGACCAGCTGCCCGGCGACGGCCGCTCCGGCGCTGACCCCCAGGGTCAGGCAGGTGGCCAGCACGGTCATCATGGTGGCCACCCGATCGCGCGGGGCGATCCGCTCCATCCAGCCGAAGGAGCTGACCAGGGTCACGCCGGCGCCCACGCCCAACAGCACCGCGACGACGGCGGCCAGCCCGGCGCCGGGCAGCAACATCATCAGTGCGGCACCGGAGGCCATCGCCACGGCGCCGAAAAGAACCCGTAGCCAGACCGCGATCCGCGGCGAGAGTCGGCCCACCAGCAGGCTCGCCACCCCGCTGCCGATCCCGACGCAGCCATAGACCAGGCCGGTGATGCCGGGCGTGCCACGCTGCGCGAACAGGGCGGTCAGGGCGGTCTGGGTGGCGCCGAAGAGCACACCGACGCCGAGGCAGGCGAGCATCGGCCAGAGCACGGCCAGCCCGGTGCGAGTGTGGCTGGCGGCGGCGCGTTGCGCGGCGGTGGAGACCGTCCAGTGCGCCCGGGTGGTGAGCAGGTGAGCGACGAAGATGCCCTGCAGCACCAGCGTCAGCGCCATCATCGCGAGCGCCGCGGAGGAGGCGCCGAGCCAGCTGACCAGCACACTGGCCAGCACCGGGCCGATCACAAAGCCGATCTCATCCACCGCACCCTCATAACCCAGCGCCCTGGAGACCAGCTGGGGCGCACGCAACCGGGCCGCGAGGTGCGACCAGTGACTGCGCGCCACCGGCCCGATCTGTGGATTGGCGGCGCCGACCACGGCCGCGGCCACGAGCAACTGCCAGGACGGCGCCTGGTGGGTCAGTCCGATCAGGAAGACTGCCTGCCCCAGCAGGGAAACCAGCGTGGCACCGGTCACCACCCGCAGCGGGCCGAGGCTGTCCACCAACCGTCCGACGACGGGGGCTCCGACGGCGCTGCCCAACCCGACCGCCCCCACCGCCAGGCCGCCGACACCCATCCCACGACCGTCCTGGTTGAGCACCATCAGGTAGCCCAACTGGATCATCGACGAGGGCAGTCGCGCGGCGAAGGCGGTGACCAGGAAGGCCCAGCCACCGGCGCTGACCAGGGTTGCTGAGGACGATGCCTCGCGCGGCGGTGTGGTGTGGGCCATGAAGTCTCCAGGGTTGCGTCGACTGGACGCGTCCCCGGCCTCACACGCGTCTGGAATCCCCTGTGGGTCCACGATACGACGCGCGGGGCTGGAAGCCACAATCGTCAGTGGCCCTCGCCCCCGCTGACCAGCTTGAGCCCGATCACGCACACGATGATCCCGGCCACCAGCAGGATCTTCGTCAGGCTGGCGCTCTCGGTGCCGCTGAGCATCGCCCAGGCCACCGTCGCCGACGCCCCGATCCCCACCCAGACGGCATAGGCGGTGCCCACCGGGATCTCCCGCATGCCGTAGGCCAGCCCAGCCATCGACAGGCACATCGCCACGACGAAGACCACGATCGGCATCGGTCGGCTGAGGCCGCTGATTCGATCGAGGGCGGTGGCCCAGACCGCTTCCATCAGGCCGGAGAGCACCAGGACGATCCAAGACATGGGGCCATCGTCGCACCCGGGCTTCCCGGGGCGGCAATTCCGGTGGCCGCTCCCCGCGCAAGTGGTGGGCACTGGTCAGTCGTTGTGCCGCCAGTGCGCCTCGGGGATGGTGACCTTGGGTTCGCGACGCCCGCGGGAGACCCAGTCCCGCACCGGCGAGGCGCTGACCGCCAGCACCGTGAGCACCGCCAGCCCGGCGGCCAGCAGGTTTCCCAGGGAGGTGGCATCCTGCGTCGTCACCCCGGCGAGCAGGCCGACGGCGTCGATCACCGCAACCAGCATCAGCAGCACCCAGGCGATCCGCTTGCGGGCGATGATCAGCCACCAGAGCACCACCGCGGCCAGGGCCCAGACCGCCGAGAAGCGCAGATTCCCCCAGGAATCCCCCAGCAGCGGGCCTGCGGTGCCCCGCCACCAGGCGAAGAGCCAGGCTCCGCCCACCACCAGGGCCCGTCCGGCCACCAGGATCCCGGTGATCCACAATGCCGCCGGCGGAACCCCGTGCCGAGCGAAACCGGGGTAGGGGTAGACCCGCGCCGAGACCTTTTCCGGCGCCACCCGCATCAGCGCCCCCGAGACATTGACCACGGGCAGGTGACCGTCGGTACGGACCCGGTCACCGCCACCGTTGCGGTGGTGATAGGCCGTCGAGAAACCGTGGATCACGTGCACCTGGCTATCCGGATCCGCATAGCGGATCGTGTCGATCAGGTAGTCCCGCTCAATGTCGATGTTCTCGTCGATCTTGTGCGTGATCTGCCAGGTGAACATCGAGAAGCCCACCGCTCGGTCGTAGGTGGCGGCGGCCACCCACTGCACCGCATGACCGCCGGGCAGCAACCAGCCCTGCGGGGTGCGCCAGAACCGGACGTGGTGCCGCCGGGTGGGATTGCCGTCCACCTCCTGCTGGTAGGCGAAATCCTGCCGACGGCCGAACAGGAAGAGCCCGGAGACCGGCGCCGCCGGGTAGGAGCGGCGCAGCGCCCAGGAGTGGATCATCCCCCAGGCCGAGCGCACCGAGAGGTCATCGGCCTTGGCCCAGCCGGCCGCGCGCAGGGCGGCGTGGACGTCGTGCTCGTTGCCATCGAGGGCTAGGTTGATCGGATCACCCAGGACACCGTCGGAGGTGCGGGTGCGCCCGGTGAAATAGTCGGGCAGGTAGAGCAGCGTGAACAGCTGGTGCACTCGCGGCAGCGCCAGGTAGGCGGTCAGCCCCCAGAACAGCAGCAGGTGGAGGAAACGCACCGTGTGGCCGCTGAAACCGCTGCTCAGCAGCAGGGCGGCCAGCCAGAAGGCCAGCCCCAGCGCCACCACGACGAAGCCCGCGGAGAGCAGTTCGAAGACCGCGAAGGTACGCCGTGCCGACACCTTGCCGGGCGCCCGCCGGTAGACCGGGGGGCGCGGCGGCACCGGGTAGCGCGGGTCTGACATGGCTCCATCATCGCGCAGCCCTCCGACAGGTCTCGACACCCGTCAGACCGGCCGAGAACTGTCGGAGGCACTGCCTACCATCGTTGACGTGAGCAATCCCGTGCACCACATTGAGCTGTGGACCGACGATCTGGCTGGTTGCGCACCAAGCCTGGACTGGCTGCTGCCCCGGATCGGCTGGCTCGCCGAGCACGACCCCGCCTGGCCCGCCGGACGGGTCTGGCGGCATGCCAGCGGCGCCTATCTGGTGCTGGAGCAGTCGCCCGCCGTCACACCCGGTGGTCATGACCGGATGCGCCCCGGGCTCAACCACCTCGCCTTCCGAGTTCCCCCTGGTCTCCTGACCGAGGTACGTCGGGAAGCCCCGCACCACGGCTGGCGGGAGTTGTTCGCGGAGCGCTACCCGTGGGCCAACGGCAACGAGTCCCGAGCCCTCTTCCTGGAGAACGGTCAGGGCTTCGAGGTGGAGCTGGTGGCGGCGTGAGTACCCCGGTCAGGGCTTGGGGAGCGCCTGACCCACCGGTGTCTGGCCGTCGTTGAAGCTGATCACCTGGTGGCGGGCCCGCTCGGGTTCCGCCAGCACCGCGGCGATCATCTGGGCGACATTGCCGCGGGAAACCTGACCGGCCTCGTCAGCGGTGGCATCCACCCGACCGGTGGGCTCCGCCAAGGTGAGGGCGCTGGGCCGCAGCACCGTCCAGTCCAGGGAGGTCTGCATGAGGTGCTCGTCGGCGGCCGCCTTCGCCTCGGCATAGGCGTAGAAGGAGTTGTCCGGGCTCACACCGTGATCCGGCCCCGCGCCGAAGTAGGAGACCATCACGAACCGCGGCACCCCGGCGGCCACGGCCGCATCCATGGTGCGGATCGCGGCATCCCGATCCACCGCGTAGGTGCGTTCCGGATTTCCGCCACCCGCTCCGGCCGACCAGACCACCGCGTCGCTGCCCCGCAGCAGGTCGGTCAATTCCTCAGTGCCCAGATCCTGCACATCGGCCACC
This sequence comes from Luteococcus sp. H91, assembly GCF_038433135.1. Taxonomy (NCBI): domain Bacteria; kingdom Bacillati; phylum Actinomycetota; class Actinomycetes; order Propionibacteriales; family Propionibacteriaceae; genus Luteococcus; species Luteococcus sp. H91. The sequence continues at coordinate 34,626 of NZ_JBCDMV010000010.1, forward strand.
ACCGGGGTTGCCCCGGCAGCCGCGACGTCGTCGGCGTGCTCCGGATTGCGGATCACCCCATCCACCTGATCTCCAGCGGCGCTGACTAGGGGCAATGCCAGCAGCGCCACCTTGCCATGAGCGCCGATCATCGTGACCTTGGGCATATTTCCTCCTGCGTGGTCCGTAGCCCAGCCGTTCCGGGCCTCATGGGAGAACAAGCCGCAGAGCGGGCGGTATTCCCCTTCCCACCACTGGGCCACCTGACCAGTTCCGAGAATCCACCTCCAGAATGACGCCGCGCGGTGAGGGTACGCGCAGGCACGCCAGGCGGGCCGAATCTGGAGGTCGCTTCTCGGAATCGTCCGCCTCGGCCGGGGCTACGCTGACCCCAGACAGAGCCCAGGAGCACCCGTGATACCCGCCAAGCCGTACATCCTGCTGGTCAGCCCCGATCATGCCGACTTCCTGCTGGACGAGTTCGGCAGGTACGCCCGCGACTACGCCTTGCGCACCGCTGCGGACTGCGAGGATGCCTGCCGCGTGATCGACGGCATCAACCAGCTGGAGGGCAGGGTGGCGCTGCTGGTCTCCGATTCCCGGCTGCCCGACGCCGAGGTCTGGGACGCCTTCGAACAATGGCGAGCACTGCTGCCCAATACCCGTCGCCTGGTGGTCACGCCCTGGGAGCGCTTCGCCGAGGACAGCGCTCGGCTGCGCGGACACCTGGCCCGCAGCGTCTTCGATGCCTCGCTGCTGATGCCCCGCGGGGTTCGCGACGAGGAGTTCCACACCGCCGTCACCGAGCTGCTGTCCGACTGGGGCAACATGGTCGGTGGTCCGGTGGTGACCAATGTGGTGATCGTCGCCGAGGCGCGAGATCCGCTGGGGCTGGCTCTGGACGACTACTTCCACCGCACCGGGATGCCCTGCGAGACCGTCCGACCCACCTCCGACAAGGGGCGACAACTGCTGGAGCAGGTTCCGCCCGAGGAACGGCGGCTGCCGCTGCTGGTGGCTCCGCAGTTCGGCGAGCCGTTCACCCCGGCCAGCGTGCGGGAAGTGGCGGGGCGATTCTACGGGCGGCCCGACCAGATCGACACGGACGAATGCGCCGACGTGGTGATCATCGGCGCCGGCCCAGCCGGGCTGGCCGCCGCCGTGTACGCGTCGTCGGAGGGGCTGACCACGCACGTCCTGGAGGCCGAGGCGATCGGCGGGCAGGCCGGCACGTCGTCGATGATCCGGAACTATCTGGGCTTTCCCCGCGGCATTTCGGGGATGCGGCTGGCCCAGCGCGCCCGTGCCCAGGCGCTCCGCTTCGGCACCCGTTTCTGGACGGGTTGGCCGGCCACCGGCATCCGGCGCGAGGGCGACCGTTTCGTCGTGCAGACCGACGGCGGAGACTTGACGGCCCGCACCGTGGTGATCGCCACCGGGGTCAGCTACCGGCGGCTTGGCGTCGAATCAGTCGAGGAATTGGTGGGCCAAGGGGTGCACTATGGCGCCGTCACCACCGCCGCACGGGAGCTGGCGGAACGCCATGTCGTCGTGGTGGGTGGCGGCAATTCCGCTGGCCAGGCGGCGATGCACCTGGCCCGCTTCGCCGAAACCGTGACGCTGGTGGTGCGCCGGCCCGGCCTGTCCGAGACCATGAGCGCCTACTTGATCGACGAGATCGAGGCCAACCCAAGGATCCTGGTGCGCGGCACGTCAGCCGTGATGGAGGCCGGTGGGGATGGACGGCTGGAGTGGGTCACGATCGCCTCCATCAGCAGCGACATCCGCGAACGAATCCCCGCTGACGGGCTCTTCCTGTTGATCGGCGCCCAGACCCACAGTGGATGGCTGCCACCCGAGATCGCGCTGGATGACCACGGCTTCATCCTCACCGGCGCGGACACGCCCCGCAGCAGTTGGCGCGACGACCTACCGCCGGCCGCGATGGAGACCACGTCCCCCGGGATCTACGCCGTCGGTGACACTCGCTCCGGCTCGATGAAGCGCGTCGCCTCGGCCGCGGGTGAGGGAGCCGCGGTCGTGCCGCTGGTCCACGATCATCTGGAGCATCATCCGGCCCATTGAATCCGGCCCACTGCACGGCCAGGGCGGTCGCCCGGCGAACGGCGATTCCGAGAAGTGCCCTCCAGAATTGGGCTGGCCGGGAGGTGATGAGCGTAACCCCCCGGCGATCGGCACGCCCCGCGGATTTCTGGAGGTCACTTCTCGGAACCGCCCACCGGCGCCAGACCGCGAGCCGCCCGGCGAACGGCCAGGGTGGCCCGCTCAATCCTCGGGGAATCCACCCGCCAGACCTGCCAGTGCAACGGCACGTCCACCGGTTCCCCGGGCAACCGGACCAGGCTGCCCTCGCGCACTTGGTCGCCGAGCTGGGCCTCGGGAATCATCCCCCAGGCCAGCCCAGCCAGGACGCCCGCCAGGAAGGCCTCCGAGCCGGGCACCTGTGGTTGGGGTGGGATCGAGGTGATTCCCTTGTGACGCAGGAAGTCCAGCTGGAGGTCGTCCTTGGCGTTGTAGCGCAGGGCCGGCAGCCTCGCCCAGTCGAGGGCGGCCAGACCACCGTGCCGTGCCAGCAACTCCGGGGCCGCAACCGGCACATAGCGCATGGCACCCAGCAGCTCGGTACGGCAGCCGGCCACCGGCACCGGATCGGAGGTGACCGCGGCGATCACGTCTCCGCGGCGCAGCAGCTCCGAGGAATGCCCCTGGTCCTCCACCTGCAGCCGCAGTGTGAGGCCTTCCCACGCGGCGGCCTCGCGCAGTACCGGCCGGAACCAGGTGGCCAGCGAATCCGCATTGACCGCCACCCTGAGCAGTGCCCCCGCGTGCCCGCGGCCCAACTCCGCCAAGGTCTCGTCCTCCAGAAAGACCACCTGACGGGCCATCCGCAGCAGCGCCTCACCGGCCGGGGTCGGGGCGCAGGGCAGGGTGCGACGCACCATCACCTGCCCCAGATACCCCTCCAGCGCCTTGATCCGTTGGCTCACCGCGGATGCGGAGATCCGCAGCTCATCCGCCGCGGCCTCGAAACTGCCTTCATCCACAACCGCGATCATTGTCCGTAGCCAATCCCCATTCATGAGGACATCTTAGGAAAGGCGAGAAATCATCGTTTGTCTTCATCCTTCGGTCTGTCTAGCGTTTCGGCCATGTTCTCCACCTGGCTCACCGGCCTGCTCACCGGCCTCTCACTGATCATCGTCATCGGCGTGCAGAATGCACTGGTACTGCGCCAGGGGCTCCGCCGGGAACACGTGGGCCTGGTGGTGACGGTCTGTGCGCTCGGCGACCTGCTGCTGATTGCCGCGGGAACGGCCGGGATGGGCGCCATCGCGCTGGCGCACCCGGATGCCCTGTGCGTGCTGAGCTGGGTCGGCGCCGGCTACCTGGTGTGGTGCGCCATCGGCTCCTTCCGGTCGGCGATGAATCCCGGGGTCCTGGCGGATTCGGGCAGCCAGTCGCGGGCATCCGTGCTGGGCACGGTGCTGGCGGTCACCTGGCTGAACCCGCACGTCTACCTGGACACGGTGGTGATGCTCGGCTCCATCGCAGCCAGCCACGGCTCGCTCAAGTGGGCCTTCGCGGCCGGTGCCATGTGCGCCTCCCTGATCTGGTTCGGCGCCCTGGGCTTCGGTGCCCACGCGCTCTCCGGGCCGCTGGGGCGCCCCGCGGTGTGGCGGGTGGTCGACGTGTTGATCGGGCTGGTGATGCTCGCGGTGGCGGCGGGACTGGTGCTCTGACCCGCCCGATTCCGAGAATCGACCACCAGATTCGGTCAGACCACGTCGTTCGACGCTCCGACCCAGCCGAAGCCGCGAATCCCGGGGTCACTTTTCGGAAACGGCTTCGGCAGACGGCGGTGCGGGGCCCGCAGGAGCTATCTTCGGGGCATGGCCGAACTGACCGAGCCCTGCCCCAACTGCGGCACGCTGATGCGCTGGGAGACATCCCACGAGCGCTGCGACGGATGCGGTTGGATCCGTCCCTGCTGCGAAGGTGCGCCCTGTCCGCCGCAGCAATGACGCCGACATGACACGACGGCCGCCCGCACCAGGCGGACGGCCGTCGCGAGACCGTGTGGGGCTGGTCAGCCCTGCTTGAACCCCGCAACCAGTTCCTGCACGTAACTGTTGGTCTCCTCGGGGCCCTCCACCGCATGGCAGGCGATCCCCATCTCGTAGACCGGGTAGTCATTGCCGCCGGGCTGCAGCCGGTCACCGATGAACAGCATGTTGGCCTGCTTGATGCCGGTCTGTTCCTCCAGGGCGCGCATCCCGTGGGCCTTGTCGATCCCCTTCATGGTGATGTCGATCGACGTGGAACCGCCGGAGCGCACCTCCAGGTTCGGCAGGTCCGCGGCGACGGCATCCCGCAGGGCGGCGCGCTTGGTCATGTCCGGATCCCAGGCGTGCTTGTCGGCCACCGACGCCTGCTGCCCCAGGGCGGAGAAGGTGATCTGGGAACCGCGATCCTCGATCCGGTCGCCCTTGCAGATCTCGTCGCTCTCCCAGAGGCCGAGCTCCTTGGCGCGCTTCTCCAAGGACTCGATGGCGGCCTGCTTGTCCGCTTCGGGCAGGTTGTGGGCGTAGATCTCGGTCCACCGACCGTCGACATTGCGCAGGTAACGGGTGCCACAGGTGGGCATCAGGTGCAGATTGGTCAGGTCGGTGCCCTCGGGCAGATTCTCCAGAACCTGCCTCTGGAACTGCTCATAGCGACCGCCCGAGATGATGCAGACCGGGCGCTCGGCCAGCAGATCGGCCAGCGTCTGGGCCATGGCGGGCTGCACCGGCGACTTGGATGCCGCCAAGGTGTCGTCCAGGTCAAAGGCGACGATCTGGATGTCGTCCGGCACTGGGATGGTCAGGTCGGTCAAGGTTCTCCCCCCGAAGAAAATGGGACGGCGCGAACGTGCGCCGTCTCCCAAGGGTATCGACCAGGCGGTACCACGGCGTACGACCACCTCAGCTTGCCCTCAGCACAAGCACGCCGGGCCGGCCTTCTTCAGCTGGCCCCCAGCGGATCAGGCTGCGGCGCGGGCGGCCAGCGCCATCGCGCTGCGCACCAGGGCGATGAAGGCCTCCCGATCCTGGATCTGCACCCAACTGAAGCGCACCGTGATCCACCCCTCCGCCAGCAGCAGAGCGGCCTTCTCGTGGTCGTCGTGGAAGGTCTGCTGACTGGAGTGGAATTCAAAGCCGTCCAACTCGATCACCAGCCGCAGTTTCTCGAAGACGATGTCGGCTGGCCACTGCTTCCCACCCAGATGGAAGACGAAATTGCCGCGCCAGTCGGTGATGCCGGCCTCGCGGAGCGCCTCGTGGGCCATCCGCTCCATCTGTGACCAGGGCTTCTCCCTGCTGTTGCGGACGATGAAGCGCCGCTCCCGATTGCCCCGGCGCCACTTGAAGCCCGCCATCATCTCGCGCAGATCCTCCGGTGTGGTCTGCAGGGCGCGCAGGGCTTCATCGGTGGCCTCGCCATGATCCGCCTTGGCCAGCCACACGGCCGTCCAGGTGGCGCTGCTGAGGCGGATGCCGTTCACCTCGACCACGTCATCGGGGTCGATCTTGGCGCGGATGAAGCGGTACTTGCCGCGGTTGGGCAGACGACGCCGGGTGATCACGGTGATGGTCTCGACCTTGGCGTTCTCCCAGAAGGAGAGGTGGGCAGCGGCCAGCCCGGTGACCACTGCGTCCGGGTCCCACAACGCGACGGCGGCCGCCAGGGTGGCGGGGTCATCCTTCTTGGCCGACGGAACCACGATTCCCGGCAGGACGGCAACCGCCCGGCCGGTCTTGACCAGATGGTCCAGGCCGTGGGCGAGTGCGGGTTCCTCCCGCCGGCGCAGCACGCCGACGCTCTCGAGGAGCCCCTGTGCCTCTGCGGTGATGGATGTCATGTCCACAGGATGTGCAAGCGGTGTCACCCATCCACAGAAAATGTGAGCCCGGAAGGGGTGTGGACAAGTTCTCAGGTTCGTTCGCTTCCGAGAATTGACCTCCAGATTTGGTCACTCCACAGGGGTCTGAGCGTGAATCCCGGCGACAGGCGGAATCTGGAGGTCAATTTTCGGAAATGGCCACGCGACCAACTTCACGGGAGGACTCGCCGGACGCGCGCCCGGTGAGGAATCTGGCCCGGGTCAGCCCCTCGCCCGCTGGCGACTGCGCAGTTTGGGCAGGATGGTGACCAGGATCATCGCCGCGAACATCGATCCGCCGCCGGCCAGCATCTGCCAGGTGAGCCGCTCGCCACCGAGCAGCACCGCGAAGACCGCCGCCCAGACCGGTTCGCCGGCCATCAACACCGCCGCGGTGGTGGACTCCACCACCGCCTGTGCCCACACCTGCAGGAAGATCGGGATGGCCCCGGCAATCACGGCGATGTAGAGCATCCACAGCCAATCCGTGCGCCCCGAGGGCAGCTGGATCCCACCCGGCAGCGCGGCAAGACCGCACTCCAGAGCCACGACCGCCAGCGTGACCATGGTCAACGCAATGGCGTCATCTCCCTCGGACCACCGGTCCACAGCCACGATGTGGCAGGCGTAGATCACCGCGCTGGCCAGGGTCAGCGATTCCCCGAAACCAATGGCGACGCCGGAGGAGAGGTCCAGAGTCAGCACCCCGAGCCCGAGCGCGGCCAGCATCACCGCCAACCAGGTCAGCAGCGCAATCCGCTCTCGCAGCAGCCAGGCCGCCAGGAAGGGGGTGATCACCACGTACAGCCCGGTCACGAAGCCGGAGACCGAAGCGGCGGTGTGCGCCAGACCGACGGTCTGCACCAGCTGGGCCGTGCCGTAGATCAACCCAAGGATGGTGCCGTGCAGCAGGGTGCGACGACTCATCCGCCAGTGCCGCCAGAAGACCAGCCCCAGCGTCACCGCGGCGATCAGGAAGCGCACGGCCAGCAGGTCGGGTACCGGAAGGCGGCCCGTGAGGTCCTTCATGGAGAAGAAGGTGCTGCCCCACAACACCCCCATCAACACCAGACTTCCCAGCGCCAGGTAACGGGTGCCGCGGCCGGGCACAGGGTTCACGGAGCTGCTCACCTGCGAACCCTAGCCACCCGGGCCCAACCGAGAGTCTCTGCGCCACGCTGGCGAGACACCGGCAGGCCTGGTGCACGCGGGAGGGCCTGGATCAGCCGCCTCAGGCGGAATCTGGCGGCCCCTTTTCGGAAGGCGTCCCAACCGGGGGACTCCCGCCAAACCGAGCCCCGCTCCGGCTACGGTGGGCGGCATGGATCCCCACGAGCCCACGTTCACACCTGCCCTGTCGGCCATCACCCTGTTGGTGGCAGACCAGGATGCGGCGGAGGAGTTCTACTCGCGAGCCTTCGCCGAGGAGCCACTGTGGCGCGATGGGAAGTCGATCGGTTTCGGGTTGGGCAGCGTCGTGCTGAACCTTTTGCTGGATTCCGAGGGCGACCGTCTGGTGACACCGGCCGCGGTGGGCAGCAAGGATTCGGGGCTGCGCTCCCAGCTCAGCATCTGGGTGGACGACATCGACACCGTCGTCGAGACCCTCAAGGGCCGCGGCGTCGACTTTGACACCGACCCCACCGACCAGACCTGGGGGATGCGCACCGCCACCTTCCGAGATCCCGACGGCCACAGCTGGGAGATCGCCCAAGACCTGGGCGACTAGCCCGAACATCCCACCTCATCCCGCGATCTGGCGCAGCCGGGTGATCGCGGTGGCCGGCCCGTCCTCCGTCCCAAGCCGAATGCTCACCTGTCGGACCCGGGGAAGCAGGGAATCCACCTGGCCCACGGCGACCGCAACGTCCTCGGGTCTCAGCCGTCGCGGATCCAGCGGGCGCGTGCCCAGCCCCAGCCGGAAGAGCTGCCGTGCCCAGTAGGGCTGGTCAACGGTGATCGGCACGGGGATGCTCGGCACACCCGCGCGGACCATGGCATGCGTGGTGCCCGCGCCGCAGTGGTGCACGGCCGCTGCCACCCGCGGCAACAGCCACGCATGCGGCACATGCTCCACCACGTGCAGATCGGCCGAAAGCCGCTCCGGCACCTCCCCCGCCCAGCCGGAGGCCAGCAGCACCCGACGGCCGGCCAGGCCGGTCAGCAGGGTGGGCAGGAGCCCCGGCGGCAGGCTCATGCTGCCGAAGCCGACATAGATCGGCGGCTCACCGGCAGCCAGGAAGTCGGCCAGGGCCGGATCCGGGCGGAAGCCGACGGGTGGCGCCAGCGGCCAGTCCCCGGTGACACACAGCCCCGGCCCGTCACATGTCTCGACCGGGCCCGGCAGCAGACTCGGCGACCATGCCCCGAGCTGTTGATAATCCTGCCAGGGAAGGACCCTGACGGGCAGACCCAGCTGGCGTCGGGAGCCATTGAGCAGGTCCCGCACGGCATACCAGCCCGCCAAGTTCCCGGCACGGAAGAGCGGCCGCTGCAGAACGTCGGGGATGCCGTGCGGCAGCATCGCGGAGCGGCGACCGTCGCCGGGCTCGAAGGGTTGGAAGAAGACGGCGACGGCAGGCACGCCCAGCGCCTCGGCGGCGTTGAAGCCGGCAGGCAGCGACAGACCGCTGGAGAGCACCACGTCCGCTTCCCCCGCGGCGGCCAGCAGATCGGTCGTCCAGCCGTGCAGGTGCTGGGCCAACAGGCGTCGCAGAACCCCCAGCCCGGACAGGGTGGAGTCGCCGCTGCGAATGAAGTCGGCCATCTCGTCCCGCCCGCCGAGCCGCTGCCGCAGACCACCGGCCAGCGGAACATAACGGACATCATGGGCGCGGGCCAGCGGCTGGGAGCCAGCATCACCCGCCAGCAGGAAATCGTGGCCGGCAGCCCGCAGCGCCTCACCGAGCGCAACCAGGGGACGAACGTCGCCCTCCGTGCCGTAACTGATCGCAGCCACCCGCATGGGTCCATCGTCGCAGCCCCCGGCCGTCTAGGCTGGAAATCGCCGCAGGATTCAACGACGAATGGTGCCGAGATGACCCGCGAACCCGGAAGCCCACTCCCACTGAATGCCGCCAGTCTGGTAGCGCAGGCGAACGAGAAGATCACCACCCTGAGCCGCGATGAGGTGCTGCCCCTGCTGGACGACCCGGGCGTGCTGCTGGTGGACATCCGCGACGTCCGCGAGCTGGAGCGCGACGGCCTGATCCCCGGGGCCAAACACGCGCCGCGGGGGATGCTGGAGTTCTGGATCGACCCTGAAAGCCCCTACTACAAGCCGGAGCTGGATGACGGCCGCCGGCTGGTGCTCTACTGCGGGTCTGGCTGGCGTTCGGCCTTGTCGGCGGAGGTCCTGACCCGGATGGGGCGCGAGGATGTCGCCCATCTGGACGGTGGCTTCAGCGGCTGGAAGAAGGCTGGCCTGCCGGTGGAGACTCGCGAGGCGCGCTGAACTGGCCGCTACTGGCGGTGGGTGAGCCAGACGCCGCCGATCACCACTGCGCAGCCCAGCACCTGCAGCCAGCCGACGCCCTCATTCAGCACGAGCAGGGCGATCACCAGGCCGAACATCGGCACCAGGTTGATCGAGGCGGCAACCACCGCCGTCGACAGGTGCCGCACCGCCATGGCGTACAGCACCATCGCCAGCACGGAACACAGCACGGTGAGGGTCAGCACCGCGCTGATCGTGGGCCCCGGGTGCGCCGGGCGACGCCAGGTGTGCGCCTCCGTCAGGGCCAGGGGGATGAAGGCCAGCGCCCCCACCCCGTCCTGCCAGAGCACGGTGGTCCACGATGAATAGCGGGTCACGACGTCCCGGGTGGCGAAGGTGTAGAGCGCCCAGACGACGGCGGCCAGCAGGATCAGCAGGTCGCCCCACAGACGTTTGGGGGCATCGGTGCTGGCGATCGGGCCACCGAAGACGATCGCGATGGAGCCCAGCATGGCCAGACCGATCCCCCACCAGCCGCGGCGCCCGATGATGGCCTTGTTCAACAACACGTCGGTGACCGCGATGACGGCGGGGAAGGCGGCCGACAGCAGGGTGGCGTCGGTGGCGGTGGACCATTGCACGCCCAGGTTCTCCAGGGCGAAGTAGGCGGTGATCCCCAGCAGGCCGCCGATGGCGAGGGTGCGCGCATCGCGGGGTGTTGGTCGTTGCCAACCGCGGGTCGCCGCCACGATCACGGCGATCAGCGCGGTGGCCAGCAGGAACCGGACGGCCCCCAGGGTCATCGGGCCGATGTCCACCAGCGCCACCTTGGTGATGGTGTAGCTGGCGGCGAACAACACCATGGAACCGACCAGCGCGAGGCTGGCGCTGAGGCGGGAAGTCACGGACCAATCCTAGGGAGGAGCTGAGCCCCAATCGTGGGCTCGATGCGCGGGTGGGGAATCCGATGCCGAAAAGTGACCGCCAGAATCGGCTGGGCACGGGCGGCCAGCCGTCCAACGAACCGGGGCCGCAACCCGAAGGTCGCGGCCCCGCGTGCGCAGGCTGATCGGTTCAGACGGCGGTGATCACATTGGCGAGCAGCAGACCGATGATGGCCAGGCCCACCAGCACCCGGTAGATCACGAAGGAGGTGAAGGTGTTGCTGGCGACGAACTTCAGCAGCCAGGCGATGGAGGCGTAGGCCACGATGAAGCTGACGACGGTGCCGATCCCCGTGACGCCCCAACCGATGGTGGCGTCGATGTGGGAGGCCTCGCTGGCCGCCTCGTAGACACCGGCCGCGACCAGTGCCGGAATCCCAAGGAAGAAGCTCAGCTTGGTGGCGGCGACGCGATCCAGACCGCTGAACAGGCCACCGGTGATGGTCGCGCCGGAGCGGGAGACCCCGGGCACCAGCGACAGGCACTGCACGGTGCCCAGGATGGCGCCGTCCTTCCAGGTGATGGTCTCCAGACCGCGCTTCTCGCTGGCCGACAGCTTGGCGGAGTGCCGGTCGCCGAGGTACATCGCCACCGACCAGATGATCAGGCCGGCGGCCACCACCCACATGCTGCGCAGGGCGCCGGTGATCAGGTCCTTGCCCAGCAGCGCCACGACGGAGGTGATCACGGTGCCGACCACCACGGCCCAGCCCATGTTGTAGTCGGCATCGCGGGCGCCCTTGTTGGTCAGGCCCTTCACGAAGGCGACGCCGATCCGGACGATGTCCTCGCGGAAGTACCAGACGGCGGCCAGGATGGCGCCGATCTGGATGATCGCGGTGTAGGCGGTGATGCCGGGGTCATCGATCGGCATCCCCATCAGCTTCTCGGTGATCGTGAGGTGTCCGGTGCTGGACACGGGCAGGAACTCGGTCACACCCTCGACAACTCCCAGGATGATCGATTCCCACCACGTCATGTCTGCTCCTCTTGCTTCCGGCCCCCGGCTGGGAACGTCTCACGGCTGGACTCAGGCTATGGGCGGGCTGTGAGGCGAACCGAACCACTCTCAGTGAGCACTCAGCGCCCTTTCCGAGAACCGACCTCCAGAATCGACCGGGCTCGATGGCCCCAGCGTGACCCCCATGGTCAGGCCAAAGTCTGGTGGTTCTTTCTCGGAAGTGGACGATCGACCCGCCATTTCTCGAGGCCAGAATCACGAACCAGACGCCGCGGGCTAGGGTGTTGTCGCTGGTTGTCCACACCCGCGAAGGTGGCGGGTGGCGGTCACCAGTGCGTCGCTGCCAGCGAAGCCGGTGTGAACCCGGCGCTGTCCCGCAACGGTGATGCCCCGCCATCGGCCCCTGGTCGGCGGGGATGAGCCCGGTCGCCTGGCAATGGTGCGCCTCAACTGCCCTCGGCGAAGGGCGGACGGTCAGTCCTTCGCCCCGATCGTGAAGGACTCCGGGATGCCCCTGCGCAGCTGGCCGAGGCCAATGGTCTCAGCGCGCCCCGCCCCGGGCGTGTGCCGGCACGGATCCCGGGGACCATTCCCGCAGGATCACCTCGCCATTCCCGATGGCGCACCAGTCCACCTCGCGGTGGCCGCGACCCTCCAGCACACTCAGCAGCACCCGCAGCGTGTCGCCGTGGCTGACCAGCACCAGCGCTGGGGCGGCCGGGTATTCCTCGGCCAGCCAGCCGAGCAGGCGGCGGCAGCGGGCGTGCACCTGTTGGATCGATTCACCGCCGCCCCAGGCCACCTCGCTGATGTCGAGGCCGGGCGGAACGGGCTCCGGGCTGAGCTCGGCGGTGAGCCGGCCTTCCAAGCTGCCCAGGCCCTGTTCTCGCAGCAGCTCGGTGTTGCGCGGGGTGACGCACAGGGCTCGGGAGATCGCCTCCGCGGTCTGCTGGGCGCGCAGCTGGTCGCTGCTGATCACCGGCGTTGCCGACGTGACCAGCGTGGATACCCGCGTGGCCGCCGCCCGGGCCTCGGCCAGCCCCTGATCGGTGAGCGGCACGTCGAGCCGCTGGCCCTGCAGCCGGCCCTCCAGATTCCAGGTGCTCTGGCCGTGACGGACCAGGATCAGGCGAGTGGCGACGGGCTGCATGCGCCCAACCTAGTGGGCGCCGCATGATCGGGGCGAGGGCGGCCGGGCTGGCCGTGGGCACCCTGGCTGACCGGCTGGTGCCCGACCCGCAGCGGCATCATCCGGTGGCGTGGTTCGGCAGCTGGGCGACGGTCGTCGAGCGCCGCTGCTATGCGGACCAGCGGCTGGCCGGGGCAGGGCAGGTGGCCGTCTGTCTGGCGCCGCTGGCGGTGCTGGCGATCGCAGTGGAGGCGGCCGGCCGGCGGCACCCCCTGGCACAGCTGGGGCTGACCGCCCTTGCCACCTGGGCCGTCACCGGCGGCAGTTCCCTGGCGCGGGAGGGCGAGATCATGGCATCGCACCTGGCCGACGGTGATCTCCCCGCGGCCCGGGGGCGACTGGGGCATCTGTGTGGCCGGCTGCCCGACGAGCTGGACGAGCCGGAACTGGCCCGGGCCACGCTGGAATCGGTCGCCGAGAATTCCGCCGATGCGGTGGTGGCGCCGCTCTTCTGGGGGGCGCTTGCCGGGGTGCCGGGGCTGCTGCTGCACCGCGGCATCAACACGCTGGATGCGATGATCGGGCACCACAATGCCCGTTACGAGAACTTCGGGATGGTGGCGGCGCGGCTGGACGACGCCGCCTGTTGGCTGCCCGCCCGGATCACCGGCGGCCTGGCCTGTGTTCTGGCCGGCCCCCGCCGCGGCCCGGCCTGGCGGGTGATGCGGCGTGACGCCCACGACCACCCGAGCCCCAATGGCGGCTGGTGTGAGTCCGCCTGGGCCGGCGCGTTGGGCGTTCAGCTCGGCGGGCGCAATGTCTACCCCGGCGGGCGAGTGGAGCATCGCGGGCTGCTGGGCGACGGGCCGCGCCCGCTGGCGCAGGATCTGCAGCACGCCTGTGACCTGGCCCGACGGGTGCAGTGGGCCGCGACGGGGGTTGCCGTCGGGGCATTGGGAATCGCCGCGCTGGTGAGAGGAAGGATCGGATGACCGGGATCCTGGTGACGGGCACCTCGTCGGATGCCGGCAAGTCGCTGGTGGTGACCGGGCTGTGTCGGGTCTTCCAGCGTCGGGGAATCGACGTCGCGCCGTTCAAGGCGCAGAACATGAGCAACAACTCCATGGTGGTGGGCGACGGGGAGATCGGGCGCGCGCAATTCCTGCAGGCCCGGGCCGCCCGGGTGGAGCCGACCACCGCGATGAATCCGGTGCTGATCAAACCGGGCACGGATCGGCGGGCGCATGTGGTGTTGCGCGGCCAGCCCAACGGCATTCTGGAGGCCGGCCAGTACGCCACCGGCCGCACCCACCTGGCCGCAGCCGCCTTCGAGGCCTACCGCGAGCTGGAGGCCGCCCATGAGCTGGTGGTCTGCGAGGGCGCCGGCTCCCCCGCCGAGATCAACCTGCGCGGCGGTGACTACGTCAACATGGGCCTGGCAAGGCAGTTCAACCTGCCGGTGGTGCTGGTCGGCGACATCGACCGGGGCGGGGTGCTGGCCAGCATCTACGGCACCTGGGCCCTGCTGGACGAGCCGGACCGGGCCTTGCTGAAGGGCTACCTGATCAACAAGTTCCGCGGCGACCCGGAGGTGCTGGCGCCTGGCCTGACCGAGATCAGCGCGCGCACCGGCTTGCGGAACTTTGGCGTGCTGAACTGGCTGGACGGGGTCTGGCTGGACGGCGAGGATGCGCTGGCGATCGGGGCCTGGCGGCGCGCCGGATCCTCACCGGGACAGGGATCGAGGCCCTTCGAGGTGGCCGTCGTGCGCTTCCCGCGGGTGAGCAATGCCACCGACGTCGACGCCCTGGCCGCCGAGCCGGGGGTGCGGGTCAGCGTGACCGCGGATCCGCAGCTGTGCGCCCAGGCCGACCTGTTGGTGCTGCCCGGCAGCCGGGCCACCACCGATGACCTGGCCTGGCTGCGCGCGCAGGGCATTGATGCTGCCATCCGCGCCCGGCATGCCGCCGGGCGGGCGACGCTGGGCATCTGCGGCGGCTACCAGATGCTGGCGCGGACAATCGTCGACGAGGTGGAGGGCCACCAGAGCGGCCCGGTCGACGGCCTGGGGCTGCTGCCGCTGCGCGTCGACTTCCACCCCGACAAGGTGCTGGAGCGCCCCACCGGCAGCTGGCACGGGCACCGGACCACCGGCTACGAGATCCACCACGGCCGGCCCACCCCCGTCGGCACTCCCGACGAGGACTTCCTGGACGGGATGCGGGTTGGTGAGACCTGGGGCACCCACTGGCACGGCGCCTTCGAGCACGACGACTTCCGTCGGGCCTGGCTGGCCGGCGTCGCGGAGTGCCAAGGCCACCCGTGGCGGCCCGATGAAAGCGCCCCCGGCTACGACGAACGTCGCGAAGCGATGATCACCACCCTGGCCGATGCGCTGGAGGCGCAGGTTGACGTCGAGGCGCTGTTGGCGCTGGCCACCACTCCCCAATCCCCATCAGACAAGGAGAACTGAGATGCAGGGCACCCCACCGGTCACCGACACCCAGCTCACCACCAAGCAGCTGCGCCACCAACCGCGGCTGATCGTCAACACCGGCGACGGCAAGGGCAAGTCCACCGCCGCCTTCGGGCTGGCGCTGCGCGGCTGGAACCAGGGCTGGAGCATCGGCGTGTACCAGTTCGTGAAATCGCCCAACTGGCGCACCGGGGAGAAGGCGGCCTTCGCCGCGCTGAACGAGGTGCACGAGCAGACCGGGCATGGCGGGCCGGTGGAATGGCATGCGATGGGCGCCGGCTGGACGTGGCTGCGCTCCACCAAGGAGGTGGACCACGTCGCGATGGCCAAGGAAGGCTGGGCGCGGATCAGCGAGCAGCTGGCCAACCAGACCCACAAGCTCTACGTGCTGGACGAGTTCAGCTATGTGCTGGCCAATGGCTGGCTGGATGTCGACGAGGTGCTCCACACCCTGGCGAACCGGCCGGGGCAGCAGCATGTGGTGATGACCGGTCGGCGGATGCCGCAGCAGGTGATCGACGCCGCTGATCTGGTGACCGAGATGACCAAGATCAAGCACCCCTTCGACGTCGGCGCGAAGGGCCAGGCGGGCATCGAATGGTGACCATCCCCCGGCTCGTCGTCGCGGCACCCTCCTCCAGCGCGGGCAAGACCACCATGGCCGTCGGGCTGATGGCGGCGCTGAGCGCGCGCGGACAGCGGGTGGCGCCGTTCAAGACCGGGCCGGACTACATCGACCCCGGCTACCACACGCTCGCGGCCGGGCGGCCGGGTCGCAATCTGGACGCGCACCTGTGCGGGCCGGAACTGGTCGCTCCCCTGCTGGCACACGGATTCCGGGCCCCGGAGCCGGCCGACATCGCGGTGATCGAGGGTGCGATGGGGCTCTTCGACGGCAAACTGGACATCCCGACGATCGGCCGGGCCGGTTTCGGTTCCGCGGCGCACATCGCCAAGCTGACCGGCTCCCCGGTGCTGCTGGTGGTGGATGCCGCCAAGAGTTCCCGGACGGTGGCCGCCGTTGCGCACGGCATGGCCACTTTCGATCCCGAGCTGCGGGTGGCCGGGGTGCTGCTGAACAAGATGGGCAGTCAGCGCAATATCGACGCCTGCACCCGGGCGATCGAGGAGCTGGGGCTGCCGGTGGTGGGCGCGGTACCGCGCAATCCGGAACTGGCGACGCCGTCGCGGCACCTGGGGCTGGTGCCGGCCGCCGAACGTGACCAGGCCCGGGCGATGGTGGCCACCGCCGGCGAACTGGTGGCCCAGCATGTTGATCTTGATCTGGTGCTGCGGCTGGCCCGCTCCGCCGATGACCTGGCGGTGACGGCCTGGGAGCCATCCACCGTGGTCACCCCGGTTTCCGGGCGGCCGCGGATCGCGCTGGCGGCCGGGCGCGCCTTCACCTTCCGCTACCCCGAGACCACGGAGCTGCTGACTGCCGCGGGCTGCGAGGTCACCGAATTCGACCCGCTGACCGACCTCGCCCTGCCGGCCGGAACCGCCGGGCTCTACCTCGGCGGTGGCTTCCCGGAGATCTACGCGGAGGAACTGGCCGGGAACACCGCCCTGCTGGCCGAGATCCGACGCCAGATGGCCGCGGGTCTGCCCACCGTCGCCGAATGCGCCGGGCTGCTCTACCTGTGCGAATCACTGGACGACCGTCCAATGGCCGGCGCGCTGCCGCTTCGGGCCGCCATGACGCCTCGGCTCACGCTGGGCTACAAGCACTGCCGGGCAGCTGTCGACAGCCTGCTGACCAGGCGCGACGACCTCGTCGCCAGCCACGAATTCCATCGCACCGCGGTGGACCTGGCGCCGTTGGAGGGCGACGACCGCTTTGTCGTCGCCTGGGATGTGGCCGGCCGCGCCGAGGGAGTCTCCGGGGATCCGGCCGGGCTGGGCCGCCCGACCCTGCACGCCAGCTACCAGCACCTGCACTGGGCGGGGCATCCCCTTGCCGCGCAGCGTTTCGCCGAGGCCGCGGCGGCGTGGGCGGCCGCGCCCGGCGCCACGTGCCCTGAGGCCCTGCCCAACGCAACCCCGATCCCCGAGCCCGTCGAGGGGCCCCAGACACCGGACCTGACCCACCATGGTGATCGCGATCTGGCTGCCGGGCTGGTCGATCTGGCCGTCAACGTGCACGCCGCCACCCCGCCCGACTGGCTCGCGGAGCGCCTGACCCAGCGTCGAACGGCCTGGGCGCCCTACCCCGACGCCAGCCAGGCCCGGGCCGCGCTGGCCGCCCGGCACGGCGTCGACGAGTCCATGGTGCTGCCCACCTCGGGCGCCGCGGAGGCCTTCACCCTGATCGCGCGGGCCTTTGCACATCGCTGCAGCCTGGTGGTGCATCCGCAGTTCACCGAACCGGAGCAGGCGCTGCGGCTGGCCGGGCACCTGCCCCGCCGCCTGTTGCTGCGCCCCGAGGACGGCTTCATCCTTGACCCCGACGAAGTCGATGAGGCCGCTGATCTGGTGATCGTCGGCAACCCGACCAATCCGACGTCGGTGCTGCACCCGGCCGACGGCCTGCGTCGGCTGGCCCGCCCCGGCCGGATCCTGCTGGTGGACGAGGCCTTCATGGATGCCATCCCGGGCGAGCCGGACAGCCTGATCGGCGCCACGATGGACGGGATCCTGGTGACCCGCTCCCTGACCAAGACCTGGAGCCTGGCCGGGATCCGGGCCGGCTATGTCGTCGGTGACCCGCAGCTGGTCAGGCGGTTGGCCAGGCTGCAGACCCCCTGGTCGGTGTCCACCCCGGCGCTGGACGCCATGCTCGCCTGCAGCACGCCCGCAGCCCTGGCGGAGGCCGACCAGATCGCGCGGCGGATCGAACAGGACCGGGCGCTGCTGGTGCGGGCGCTGGAAGTGGCCGGGCTGCCCACCGTCGCCAATCCGCGTGCGCCCTTCGTGCTGGTGGACACCAGCCCGCTCGGCCCCGACGCCCAGCGCCCCGGCTGGGCCCGGGAAGCCCTTGCCCGGCAGGGCTTTGCGGTGCGACGCGGTGAAACCTTCCCCGGTCTGGGCCCGGCCTGGATCCGGCTGGCCGTCCGCGAGCCCGAGGTCAGCCACCGCATCGCCGAGGCACTCGCCTCCCTCAGACAGCAGTAACCAACACACCCTGAAAGAAGTTCGCATGAGCAGCACCATCGGCGACCTGGTCGCCAGCATCACCCCCGTCGACGAGGACGCCCGCGCCGCCGCCGAGGCCCGTCAGCTGACCCTCACCAAGCCGCCGGGCTCGCTGGGTGAGTTGGAGATCCTCGGCAACCAACTGGCCGCCATCGCGGGAACCTGCCCGCCGCCGGTGCCCGAACCCGCGCTGGTCTGCGTCTTTGCCGCCGACCACGGCGTGCAGGCGCAGAAGGTCTCGCCGTGGCCGCAGGAGGTCACGGTGCAGATGGCGGCCAACATCTCCCGTGGTGGCGCCGGGGTGAGTGTGATCGCCCGGGCCGCCGGCGCCGGCCTGAAGGTCTTCGACCTTGGCATGCTCTCCCCCGCCGAGGGCACCGTCGACGCGCTGATCGCCCGCGGCACCGCCGACTTCACCGCGGCGCCGGCCATGACACCCGAACAGTGCGAGCAGGGGATCCGGGTGGGCCTGGAGGCCGCCCGGCAGGCGGTTGCCGAGGGCTTCCGCGCCCTGGTCCCGGGCGAGGTCGGGATCGGCAACACCACCCCCTCGTCGGCCCTGACCAGCCTGTTCACCGGCGCGAGCGTGGCGGAGGTGACCGGCCGCGGGTCGGGCGCCGACGACGCGATGCTGGCCCGCAAGTGCGAGGTGGTCGAACAGGGCTACGCGGTGCACGGCCTCAGCCCCGAAACCGCCGCGGCGGATCCGCTGCGCGCCCTGACCTGCGTGGGCGGTTTCGAGCACGCCGCGATGGTCGGCCTGATGCTGGGCGCCGCCGAACAGCGGGTGCCGCTGGTGCTGGACGGGGCGATCGCCTGTTCCGCCGCCCTGGTCGCCGTCGCCCTGTGCCCCGCGGTGCGCGGCTACCTGATCGCCGGCCATGCCGGGGTGGAGCCCGGCATCCAGGCCGCGCTGGGCAGCCTGGGTCTGCGGCCGGTGATCGCGCTGGATCTGCGGCTGGGTGAGGGTTCCGGCGGCGCGCTGGCGCTGCCCGTCGTCACGACCGCCGCGAAGGTGCTGCGCGAGATGGCCACCTTTGACAGCGCCGGCGTGACCGGGGAGTACGAGTGATGCGCACCCTGGTGCTGGGCGGCGCCCGTTCCGGCAAGTCCACCCACGCGGAGCAGCTGGTGATGGGGGCCGCGGCGGTGGACTACGTCGCCACCTCCGCGGTGGACCCGGAGGATCCGGAATGGGTGGAGCGGATCGCGCTGCACCAGGCCCGACGCCCGGAGCACTGGCGCACCCTGGAGACCGCGGACATCGCCGGCGTGCTCGGCTCCCCCGGCGAGGCCGTGGTGCTGGTTGACTGCCTGGGCGTCTGGATCACTCGGATGATGGACGAGTGCGGCATCTGGAACGACCCCGCCCCGGCTACCGAGCCGGTCGAGGCTCCCCGGGATCGGTTGCAATCGTGCGTCGACGATCTGGTCAGCGCCGTCGAGCAGACCTCCCGCGACGTGGTCTTCGTCAGCAATGAGGTGGGGCAGGGGGTCGTGCCGGCCCACTGGTCCGGACGCTTCTTCCGGGACCAGCTGGGCATCCTCAACTCCCGGGTGGCCGCGGCCTGCGACCGGGTGGTCTTCTGCGTCGCCGGGATCCCGATGACCGTCAAGGATTCCCAGTGAAGTCCCTTGTCACGGCGCTGGGGATGTTCACCATCCTGCCGGTGCCGCCCACCATGGACATCACGCCCGAGGTCAATCGACGGGTGATGCTGGCCCTGCCCTGGTCCGGTCTGGTGTGCGGCCTGATCAGTGCCGCGACCGCCGCCCTGGTGCTGCTCTGCGGCGCCGGCGACGGCCTGGCCGCGATGGCCGGGCTCGCCGCCCTGACCGGGGTGACCGGAGCGATGCACCTGGACGGGGTGGCCGACACCGCCGACGGGCTGGCCTCCCGCAAGGGCCCCGAGGATGCCCTGGCGCTGATGAAGAAGTCCGACATCGGACCAATGGGGGTGGCCACCGCCGTACTGGTCCTGCTGCTGCAGGCGGCCGGCCTGTCCTCGGCCGCGCTGGGCGGTTGGCGGCTGGTGGCGGCGCTGGCCTGCCTGCCGATGGTGGGCCGGGTGGCGGCCCTGTTTGCCACCGTGCAAGGGATTCCCGGCGCCCGCCCGGGTGGATTCGGCTCACTGTTCACCGGAATCACCCGTGGGCCCGCGGCCCTGGCCGACGCCATGGGCGTGATCGCCGTCACCGCCAGCGCCGGACTGCTCGCCAGCTGGCGGCTGCCCATCATGCTGGCCTTCGTGGCGGCCGCGGGGCTCGCCTGGCTGGTGGCCGCGCGGTGGCAGAAGCACCTGCTGCGCCGGCTGGGCGGCCTCACCGGCGACACCTTCGGCTCCCTGATCGAGGTCTGCCAGACCAGCTTTGTGGTGCTGCTCGCCCTGCTCTGCGGGCTGATCACCCGGCTGCTGTGAACTCTCCCGCCAACCCAGCGGCCGGCGCCCGGGACCGTTTCCGAGAATTGACCTCCAGATCCAGCCCTTGGGAGGGGGCTGAGCGCAAGCCCTGCGGAATGCGGTGAATCTGGCGGTCGATTTTCGGAACCGGACAGTTGATCAGTCTTTCCGGGAGTCCAGCCGGCGGCCCGGGGCGGACAATCGAGGCCGGACGCGAAAGGATGGAGGGCACCCGGACGAGAGGCTGACCGTTGACCGACCTGACCATCCCCGCTGACCTGCTGCCCCGCGACGGACACTTCGGATCCGGCCCGTCCAAGGTGCGCCCCGAACAACTGGCCGCACTCGGCAGCCGCAGCGAGCTCTTCGGCGGCTCGCACCGCCAGGCCCCGGTGAAGGACCTGGTCAGGAGCGTTCAGGAGGGCCTGGCCGAGCTCTTCGTCCTGCCCGACGGCTACCAGGTGGTGCTGGGCAATGGCGGCGCCACCGCCTTCTGGGATGTCGCCACCTTCGGCCTGGTCCGGGAGTGCTCGCAGCACCTGGTGCTGGGCGAGTTCAGCAAGAAGTTCGCCGCCGAGACCCGCAAGGCCCCCTTCTTGGGCGAGCCCGAGGTGATCGAGGTTCCGGCCGGCCAGGGCACCACCGCGCACGCCACCGCGGGCGTGGACGTCTACGCGTGGCCACAGAATGAGACCTCCACCGGCGTGATGCTCCCGGTGCAGCGCGTCGCCGGGGCGGATGACGACGCTCTGGTGGTGATCGACGCCACCTCCGGCGCCGCCGGAATCGACGTCGACCTGGACCAGTGCGATGTCTACTACTTCAGCCCGCAGAAGGGCTTCGCCAGTGAGGGCGGGCTGTGGTTCGCCATCATGTCGCCGCGGGCGATCGAGCGGGCGCGTCGGATTGCGGAAACCGGCCGCTGGATCCCGGCCTTCCTCAGCCTGACCACGGCCATCGACAATTCGGCCAAGCACCAGACCTACAACACCCCGGCGGTGGCGCCGCTGATCCTGATGGACGAGCAGTTGGCCTGGCTCAACGCCCAGGGCGGACTGGCGTGGGCCAGTGCCCGCACCCAGGATTCGGCCTCCCGGCTCTACCAGTGGGCGGAGCAGACCGAGTGGGCCACGCCCTTCGTGGCGGAGCCGGCGCTGCGCTCGCAGGTGGTGGGCACCATCGACCTGGCCGAATCCATCGATGCCGCCGCCGTGGTCAAGACCCTGGCCGCCAATGGAGTGCTGGACGTCCTCCCCTACCGGGCGTTGCAGCGCAACCAGATCCGGGTGGGGATGTTCCCCGCGGTCGATCCCCAGGACGTCAGTCAGCTCACCCGGTGTGTGGACTACGTGGTGTCCCGCCTCTGAGTTCACACCGCCCACCGAGGCGCAACACAGCTGGGGGACAGCTCCGAGAACTTCCATGGAGTCATCAGCCCGGGAGGTCCGGGTGACGAATCCAGGAGGTCCACCATGAAGCAGAACCAGGCCGCTGGCACCCACACCAAGGCCGTCGCCCTCACGCCCGTCGCCATCGCCTACCTGCTGCGCAACCGGCCCGCAGTTGGAAGCACCGTGCGGATGGGGCAGAATGGTCCGCTGTTCCGGCTCGTGCGTGCGTGAGGGGTTCCGCCCCTCTTGGAACCCATGGGGCGAATCCCGGGGAGCAGCCGGGTTGGAATGCAGGAAGCGTGGGGGTGTGCGACCGCCGGGTAACGGCCGCACACCCCCACGTGTTCGTTGCGGGGCTCCCCGTCGCGGGCTCAGTGCTCGGCGGAGTCCTTGGGCAGCACCGGGTAGGGCGTCGGCGGAAGGTGCGACTGGGCGTCGGCCGGATGCGGCACCTTGCCGAGGTGCACATCCTCACCACCGTGGCCGTCGGTCATGCTGGCGTAGTCGAAGGGGTGCTGGCCGGACAGCACCTCCCGCACACGGCCGGTGTCGATGGTGCTGGTCCACTTGCCCACCAGCAGGGTCGCCACGGCGTTGCCGGAGAAGTTGGTGATGGCACGGGCCTCGGACATGAAGCGGTCGATGCCGACGATGATGCCGACGCCGTCGAGCAGCTCGGGTCGGTGGGCCTGCAGGCCGCCGGCCAGGGTGGCCAGACCGGCACCGGAGACACCAGCGGCGCCCTTGGAGGCGATCATCATGAAGACCAGCAGGCTGATCTGCTCGGCCATGCTGAGCGGCTTGCCCATGGCATTGGCGATGAAGATGGAGCTCATCGTCAGGTAGATGGCGGTGCCATCGAGGTTGAAGGAGTAGCCGGTGGGCACGACGATGCCGACGGTCGACTTCTGCACGCCGACGTGCTCCATCTTGGCCATCAGATTGGGCAGCGCGGACTCCGAGGACGACGTCGCGAAGATCAGCAGGTATTCCTTGGCCAGGTACTTGACCAGCTGGAAGATGTTGAAGCCGGTGAAGACCTTGAGCACCAGGCCCAGTACGACGAAGACGAACAGGAAGCAGGTCACGTAGAAGCCGAGCATCAGGATGCCCATCTGGTACACGGCCTTCATGCCGGACCCGCCCACGACGCCGGCGATGGCGCCGAAGGCACCGATCGGCGCGGCCCACAGGATCATGGTCAGCACGCGGAAGACCAGCTTCTGCAGGTAGGAGATGAAGTTGAGGATCGGCTCGCCCTGCTTGCCCATCTTCTGCACCGCGAAGCCGATCAGCAGAGCGACGAACAGGGTCTGCAGCACCTTCTCGCCCACCAGCGGACTGAACAGGCTCTCGGGGACGATCGACTGCAGGAAGGCGACGGTGCCATGACCCTCGGCGCCCGCCTTCTCCGCGTACTCGGCGCCGGAGCCGGCCTTGATGTGCAGGTTGCTGCCGGGGTGCAGGAAGTTGCCCACCACAAGGCCGATCGCCAGCGCGAAGGTGGACATGGTGATGAAGTAGGCCAGCGCGATGCCACCGGCCTTGCCGACGCTGGCGGCGGCCTTGACCGAGCCGATGCCCAGCACGATGGTGCAGAAGATGACCGGGCTGATCATCATCTTGACCAGGCTGACGAAGGTCTTGCCGATCCACGCGCAGCTCTTGGCGAACTCGGGGGCGACGACGCCGACGACGATGCCGGCAATCACGGCGATGATCACGCCGATGTAGAGCCAGTGAGTGTTGTCCCTTGGCGGCTTCTTGGATTCGACGATGACTGGCCGATGATCCAGCTGATCTGACATGCGCACTCCTTCGTGGCCCGGTGAACTGCGGTGGGTCAGACCTTAGGGCCAGAAAAACTCCGACGAGAAGCCGTTTCGAGTTCTGGTTGAGGGTTCACGGTTGGTTGGTCACTTCCCGGAGCGGCTGGTGCCCCGGCGCGGCGGGGCGGTCAACGGATCCTCCGGCCAGGGATGTTTGGCGTAGCGGCCGCGGTTCTCCGCCCGCACCCCCGGGTAGGCATTGGCCCAGAAGGAGGCCAGGTCGTCGGTCACCGCCAGTGGGCGTCGGGCAGGGCTGAGCAGGTGCAGCAGGATGGGCACCCGGCCGTCGATGATCCGCGGGGTGTCCAGCAGCCCGAAGCACTCCTGCAATTTCACCGCCAGCACCACCCGGCCGGTCGGGTCCTCGGGATAGTCCAGCCGGATGTGGGATCCGGTCGGCACCTCCAGCCGCTCGGGCACCAGCTCGTCGAGCCGGCCCGCCGCGGGCCAGGGCAGCAGCCGGCGCAGTGCGGAGACCAGATCCAGCCGCGACGCCTGGACGCCGTCGGCCAGCCGGTCCAGCTCGGGGGCCAGCCAGTCGTCGGCACGGGCCAGTAGCGACGCCTCATCCATCGCCGGCCACGGATCACCCAGGACGTGGTGCAGCAGGGCAAGCCTGCGGCGCAGCGCGACGGCGGGCTCGGGCCAGTCGAGCAGGCCGGGGCCATCCAGCCCCAATCCCTGCTGCTGCAGTGTTTGCAGCATGGCGGCGCGGGCCTGCAGCGGGGTGGGCGGCACCGCGGTGGAGCTCAGCTCGATCGCACCGAGCAACTCGCGCCGACGGGCAGTGACCCTGCCGCCGGACCAGACCGCGTCGGTGGCTTCCCGACGCAGGTGCTCCGCGGCCGCCTCGGCCAGGTCTCGGGTCAGCGGTGCTGCGGCCCGCACGAGTGCCCCGGAACCGTCGGCCGTCCGGCCGCGGGCCATCTCCGCCACCGCGAGCCACTCCTGGCCGCGCAGCCGGGAGGCCTGGTCCAGCACCACGCCGGTGCCCGACGCCATCAGGTAGGCCGCAGACTCCGGCCCGCCCCGTCTCCGCGCGATCCGGTCCGGGTGGGCGAGCGCCACCAGCAGTGCCAGGGCCTGGCCGCCGGAAACGCCCGAGTGTTGCCCGGCGACGCCGCGAACCAGCCGCTGAAGCCGCTCCGCTTCCTGTCGCCAGCGGGCCGCGACGGGTGTCCGACCTTGCCGCAGCAGGGTCAGCAGGGCCTCCAGGTCTCCGCCCGGAGCACGCTCGTCCAAGGCCAGCAGAGCCACCACCTCGGCGGCCAGCCGATCGCCCACCAGGGGCGCGCCGTCCAGCAGCGCACGAGCCAGCCGGGGGTCGGCGGGCACGGCGGCGATCGCCCGGCCGCGGGCGGTGGCCCGTCCGTCGTCGTCGATGGCGCCCAGGCTCCGCAGTGTCTCCTCCGCGGCGGTGATCGCCGCGACGGGTGGAGCGTCGGGCAGCGCCAACCCGCCGCCGCGCGGCGCGCCCCAGCAGGCCAGGGTGAGGGCAGCCTGGGTGAGGTCGGCCGTGACGATCTCGGGCGTGGTGAAGGGCCGTAAGCGGGGCCAGTCGGATTGCGGGAAGCAGCGAATTGCCAAGCCGGGGCCCAGCCGGGCGGCGCGGCCGGCGCGCTGCTCGGCGGAGGCCCGGGCCTCGCTCACGGTGACCAGGCCGCTCATCCCGCGGCCCAGGTCGTAACGCGGTTCCCGCGCCAGCCCGGCGTCGACGACGATCCGCACGCCGGGCACGGTCAGGGAGGATTCGGCGACGGCGGTGGCGACGATCACCCGCTGCCCCGGACGCTCGGTGAGGATCTCGTCCTGCCGTCGCCCATCGAGCGACCCGCTCAGCGCGTCGGCGTCGATTCCCTTGGTACGCAGGCGCTCCGCGGTCTGCTCCGCCTCCCACGCGCCGGGCACGAAGACCAGCGCATTGCCCTCGGGCAGGCCGGCCAGGGCACGGGCGGTGGTGGCGGCCAGATGGTCCAGGAAGTCGAAGGTGACGCCGCGTTCGCTCAGCCGCTGCACCCCGGGCGGCGCGGGTTCCCAGCGGACCTCCAGCGGACGCAGGTCGGCGGCGATGGCCACCACCGGCGCCGGGGAACCCTCGTCGCCCAGCAGCTCGGCCCAGCGAGCGGCGTCCAGGGTGGCCGACATCGCCACCACCACCAGCTCCGGCCGCAGCTCACGCAGTTCCCGGACCATCGCGAAGGCCAGGTCACCGTCCAGTGAGCGCTCATGCACCTCGTCCAGGATGACCGCGCCGACGCCGTCCAACGCCGGATCGGTCAGCAGCCGGCGCACCAGCAGGCCGGTGGTGACGAATTCCACCCGGGTCTCCGGGCCGGCGCGGTGCTCCCCACGGACGCTGAAGCCCACCTGATCGCCCAACCGCGCACCGGTCAGCGAGGCCAGTCGTCGGGCCGCGGCCCGGGCGGCAATCCGGCGGGGCTGGGTGACCACCACCCGCCCGACCTCCGGCGCCAACAGCCCGGCGACCAGCGGCGGCAGCAGCGTCGTCTTGCCGGTTCCGGGCGGGGCCTGTAGCACCGCGATCCCGCCCGTCAGAGCAGCCTCCAGCTCGTCGCGGGCCGCCAGCACGGGCAGCCCGGCGCCGATCACGTCGAGGCGGAAGACCATGGCGAACAGTCTGGCAGCCGCCACTGACAGATTCCTGCGGGCCGCCGCCTCGCCGAGAAATGTCGGTGGCGCCCGCTAGCGTGGTGGTCATGAACCAGACTTCGGGAAATGCCACCAAGCAGACCCTGCTGCGCTACCTCGACGCCCAGCGTGAGGCCCTGTTGTGGAAGGTCGACGGGCTGAGTGAGGGTGAGCTGCGCCGCCCGATGACCCCGACGGGCACCAACCTGCTCGGCCTGGTGAAGCACCTTGCCGCGGTGGAGTACGGCTACTTCCAGATGTCCTTCGGCCGGCCCTACCCCGATCTGCCGCACCTGCGGATGGATGCGGACCGAATGCTCGACTTCTACGCCACGGTGGAGGAGCGGGCCGACGAGATCATCCAGGGCTACCGCGATGCCATCGCGGCCTCGAATGCCACCTGCCAGGAGCTGGGCCTGGACGCCGAGGCGCGGGTTCCCTGGTGGCCGGAGCCGACCACGCTGGAACGACTGTTGGTGCACGTCACGGTGGAGACGGCCCGGCACCTGGGTCATGCCGACATCGTGCGCGAACAGATCGACGGCAAGGTGGGGCTGACCGCCAGCAATGACAACATGAGCGCAGCCGACGAGGGCTTCTGGGAAGACCACCGGACCATGCTGCGCACCCTGGCGAAGCAGGCCGAGGTGGGCGCCCTGGACTCCGTCGCCCAGAACGAACGGAAGAGGGACGCATGACCATGTACCCCCAGCAGGGGCCCGGCCAACCGGCTGGCCCCTCGCCCTACCAGATGCCGCAGCAGTACCCGACTCCCTACGGTGCCCCGCCCTCCAGCCAGCCCGCGCTGTTGAAGGGGTCGCCGCTGGGGCTGGGCGACATGTTCGCCGGCACCTGGAAGGTGCTGCGGCGCCGCTTCGGACTGCTGCTGGGAATCACCCTGGTGGCAGCTCTGGTGGCTGCCGCCCTGATCTTCATCCCGATGATGGTCGTGATGGTGCTCGGCATCTTCTCGATCATGTCCACCATGGACACCTCCATGTACCCGATGCCCAGCCTGGCGGTGACCGCTCCGGTGCTGGTGCTGTGCAGCGCCGCCGTCGCGGCGGCCTCGGTCTGGGTCTGGGCCAAGTTCAGCTCCCTGGCCGTGGCCGTCGTCGACCAGTTGGCCCGCGGGCTGGAGCCGAGCTGGTCCTCTGCCGAGAACCAGACCCAGGGTTCGGCGGGCCGTGCGATGCCCCTGGTCTGGCTTGCCGGCGCCATCGGGGCCGGGGCCGGTGCGCTGATCTCGGTCTTCGTCGCTGGGCTGCTCCATCAGGGCGGTGATGCAAGCTCGGCCTTCGCCACGTCCACCTTCCTGTTTGTCGCCGTGCTCGTGGTGGCCGGGGTCTACCTGCAGGTCCGACTGGTCTACACCCTGCCCGCGCTGGCTCTGGAGGGCCGCTCCGGCATGGACGCCCTGCGCCGCTCCTTCCAGCTGACCGGCGGTCGGTTCTGGCGCACCCTCTGGTTCCTGCTGATCGGTTGTGGGCTGGTCGCCCTCCTCAGCGTGATCGTCCAGGGGGCCGAAGGTGTATTCCGGGAGAGTCCGGATCTGGCTGCTGTCGGGGCCCTGTTCAGTCTGCTGGGGGCGGTGGCCAACGTTGTGCTCAGCGTCTGGACCATCGCCTGGCAGACCGTGATGTATGTGGATCGGGTACGTGAGGAGGGCGCTCCGCAGCCGCAGTTCCCGATGCAACCCGGCCAGTTCACAGCCCAGTCACCCCACCAGCCCTACCCCGTGCAGTCCTACCCCGGGCAGCAGGCATACCCAGGGCAACCGGCGCAGCCGCATCCCGCCCAGCAGCACCCAACGCAGCAGTACCCGACGCAGCCGCAGGCCGCCCCCGGCCCGTGGCAGCCGACGCCCCCGCCGCCCAACCCGGCCGATCCAGGCCCCAACCCCTGGGCTCGCCAAGACAATCAAGGACTCTGAATGAGCATCAAGCTGGCGGTCTTCGACCTGGACCACACCCTGCTGTTCACCGGCAGCCGGATCACCCCCGAGGCCGCCGCCGGGGTGGCGGCGCTGGTGGCCGACGGGCTGGACGTCGCCCTGGCCAGCGCTCGACTCGACGAGTCGATGGCGATTGTCAACCAGGCCATCGGCACCCCGCTGACCCGGATCAGCTACAACGGCGCGCTGACCAAGCTGGCCGACGGCACCGTGGTGCACGAGGTGGGCTTCACCATCACTCCCGAGCTGGCCGAGACGCTGGCCGCCTTCACCCGGTCCACGGAGCGAGGGCAGGGCGCCATTGACGTCTACACCAGCGACGATCGCTGGCTGGCCTTCGGCAACCCCGAGGCGATCGCCCGGGAGGAGCACGACACCTGGTGCGAAGCCACCGAGCACGCTGCCCAGGCCACGGCCCAGGACCTGACCGGGCTGTGCTGCCGCAAGATCATGTGCGAAGGGCCGGCGGAGCTGATCGCGCCGCTGGAGCCCGCCGTCGCCGGCATCGACGGGCTGAACCTGACCCACTCCGGCATGGCGCTGCACGACATCTGGCCGGTGGCCTCCGGCAAGGGCAATGCGCTGGCCGCACTGTGCGAGCACCTCGGCCTGGCCCCCGACGAGGTGCTGGCCTGCGGGGATTCCGCCACCGACGTGCCCATGCTGCAATGGGCCGGCACCAGCATTGGCGTCCAGCCGTGTGCACCGGCCGTCACCGAGGTCGCCACCCATCTGGTGCCCGGGGCCGGTAGCGCCAAGCTGTTCGCGAAGGTCCGTGAGCTGGCCGGTCTGCCACCGATCGCCTGAAGCCATGCCCAAGCTGCGCATCGCCGAGATCTGGACCCGGTGGGGGATCCGCAAGCAGCTCACCGCCGTCGCGGTGATGCTGGTGGCGGTGCCGCTGTGCCTGGGCATCGTGCTGCTGGCCAACCTGCTGACCAATTCGCTGTCCAATGCACAGGTCACCTCCGCCCGCGAGGTGGCTCACCGGACCGCCAACTTCGTCGCCGAGCACGGCCCCGACGGGTTGCGCAGCGAGCTGCAACTCGACGACGGCTACCGAGCCCAACTGCTGGACGCAGACGGACGGCTGCTGTGGACGTCCAATTCCTACCACCGGGCGCCCTTCTCCACCCTGCGCCCCGAGGAAGGCCAGGTGCTGCAGGAGGGTGCCGTCAAGTGGTGGGGGCCGGGCGACCGCAATGAGCATCGTGACCTGGTGATCGCCCACGGGCTCAGCCACCAGGGCCAGCGCTACATCGTTCAGATCGCCACCTCGCAGGAGGACCAGCAGAGCGCGGTCACCGTCACCACCGGCCTGCTGCTGGCCTGTGTGCCGCTGGTGATGCTCGCCGCCGGACTGATCTCCTGGTGGGTGGCCGGGCGCGCCCTGCGCCCCGTCGACGAGATGAACGACCGGGTGGCGCGGATCACGTCGTCGACCTTGGATGAGCGGATCCCCCTGCCGCCCACCGAGGACGAGCTGCGAGCGCTCGGGTTGACGATGAACCAGATGCTGGCCCGGTTGGAAACCGCCCAGCACTCCCAACAGCGCTTCGTCTCCGACGCCAGCCACGAGCTGCGATCACCCCTGGCCAGCCTCTCCGGGGCGCTGGAGATCGCCAGCCAGGAGGATCGACTGGACACCTGGCGGGAGCTGGCGCCGCTGATGCAGGCCGAGACGGCGCGGCTCAACCAGCTGGTGCAAGGCCTGTTGGCGCTGTCCCGCAGCGGTGACGGCGCATCGCGGCTGAACCTGGTGGAGACCGATCTGGACGATCTGGCGGGCACCGAAGCCGCACGACTGCGCCGCACCAGCAACGTGGAGGTCACCACCCAGATCACCGCCGCCCGGGTGCTGGCCGATCCGGCACAGCTCAGCCAGGTGGTCCGCAACCTGTGCGACAACGCCGCCCGGCACGCCCGCAGCCGCGTTCTGGTGGCGGTGACGCCGCTGCCCGGCGGGGGTGCGGTGTTGACCATCGAGGACGACGGCAATGGCATCGCCCCCGGCGACCGGCAGCGGGTCTTCGACCGTTTCGTCCGGCTGGAGGAATCCCGCAACCGCGACGAGGGAGGCAGCGGCCTGGGCCTGGCGATCGTGCAGCAGGTGGTGCAGGCCCACGGCGGCCGGGTCTGGGTGGAGGATGCCGATCTGGGCGGCGCCCGCTTCGAGGTGCTGCTCCCCGGAGCCGCAGACCGCCCCCAGGCTCAGTCCATTGCGAGCCGGTAGCCCACCCCGCGCACGGTCTGGATGGTGTTTTCCCCAAACGGCGTGTCGAGCTTCTTGCGCAGGTAGCCGACGTAGACCTCCACCACATTCGGGTCTCCGTCGTGTTCCGCGCCCCAGACCCCGTCCAGGATCTGTGCCTTGGTGACCACGGCCCCCTTCTGCTGCATCAGGTAGGCCAGCAGGTTGAACTCCCGCGGGGTCAGGTCGATCGAGTGCTCGCCGCGCTTGACCAGATGGGTCGCCGGATCCAGCACCAGCCCCTTCGCGGTCAGCTGGGCGGGGCGCTCCTGACCGCCGCGCCGGGCCAGCGCCCGCAGCCGGGCATTGAGCACCACGAAGCTGAAGGGCTTGGTCAGGTAGTCGTCGGCGCCCAGGTCAAAGGCGTCGGCCTGGTCCCATTCGCCGTCCTTGGCGGTGAGCATCAGCACCGGGGTCCACACGTCATTGGCGCGCATCTGCTTGAGGATGTCGTAGCCATTCATCAACGGCAGCATGATGTCCAGCAGCACCACGTCGTACTCGCCGTGCACCGCCTTGAGGCACCCCTCCCTGCCGTCGCGAGCCAGATCCACCACATGCCCCTCGCCCACCAGACCCCGTCGGGTCACTTCGGCGAGCGACCGGTCATCCTCGACCAGCAACAACCTCATCAGCGTTCTCCTTGCCGGGCCTGCCAGACGGCCATCTGGGTGGGATGGGATTCAGCATAGGCCCGACGGCGTCAGTTCACCGGGCTGCTGCCCAGCGTCACCGTCGCCCGGTGCACCTCGCCCAGGCTGTCGACCCAGCCGACCACCACCCGATCACCGGGCTCACGGGTGGCGAGCTGTTCACTGAGCGACGCCCGCGAGCCAACCTCGGCCCCACCAACGCTGGTGATCACGTCACCCCGGCCCAGACCAGCCTGCTCTGCGGGCCCGCCGCTGACCACCGAGGCCACGGCCAGGCTGCCGTCGTCCAGGCTGCGCACCGAAACCCCCAAGTAGGCATTGGGGCCGATCTTCACCGTGCCGGACTCGGTGCCGGCCTGGATCTGCTGGATGATCCCCAGGGCACGCTCGATCGGCACCGCATAACTGGCGATGGTGGTGTTCTGGGTGCGGATCCCCGACGACGCGGTCTGCCCCGCCGTGGTCATCCCAACCACCTCGCCCTCGTCGTCGATCATCGGGCCGCCGGAATCCCCCGGCTGCGCGCCCGCGGTGGTCTTGATCACATCACTCAGCCTCTCCGATCCGGAGGCCGACGACTCATTGCGGACGGTGATGCTGCTGGCCAGGTCGGTGACCTTGCCGGTGGCGGCGCTCAGGTAACCCTGCCCGTTGGCATTGCCGACGGCAGTCACCACATCCCCGGTGGCCAGCTCGTCGTCGTCGATGGTCACGGTCTCCAGGTTGTCGGCGCCCTCCAGCTTCAGCAGGGCGACGTCATTGCTGGCGTCGTGCCCGACGACGGTGGCGGTGTAGGTCTTGCGAGTGCTGGCCACCTGAACCTGGACCCGGGTGCTGGACTGCACCACGTGGTAATTGGTCAGCACATGGCCATTGGTGGTGATCACCATCCCGCTGCCGGCACCCTGCCCGGCGGCGGTGGTGGTGGAGATCAGCACCACACCCTTGCTCTGCGACGCGCTGGCCGTGGTCTGGCCGGCGGACTCCTCCTCGCCGGCGGCCTCGGGCTGTTCCGACTGCCCTTGCTGGCCCCATGGATCCCACGGCTGCTGCTCGGCGGGCGTCCCGTCCTGTTCTTCCTGTTCGGTCGGCTGGGTCTGTGGTGCGCTGGGCTGCGACGACGTGTCGGGCACCCGATTCGAGCCCGACGAGACCAGACCGGGCGCCTGCAGCACCGCCATCCCGGTCAGGACGCTGGCCGCGAACAGCGCGACCAGACCGCGGGTGCCCGAGCGCGCACGCTGGGGGGCGGCCGCGCCGAACTGCTGGCTACTCGGGAACTGCGCATTGGGGTACTGGGCATTGGGGTACTGGGCATTGGGGTACTGGGCATTGGGGTACTGGGCATTGGGGTACTGGGCACTCGGGTACAGGGCGTTCGGGGCCTGGCCCTGCGCCGAGCCGGGCGTGGCCGCCGGGAAGTTGCCCGGGGCATGACCGGCCCCATCCCGGGCCGCGGGCCACGGAGTGGACTGCTGTGACGACGGGGAGGCAGCGGCCGCACCGATCGCCGCGCTCATCGCCAGCGGCAGTTGCAGCGTCGGCTCCGTCGGGATGACCTGGGTCGGCTCGGCCTGGGGGCGGGACCAGAACCACTCGTCGTCCTGGTCCACGGCATGCGGGTCAAGGGCCCGCGTGGGCTCATCCCCAGGCTGGTTTCCTGCACCCCAAGAACTCGTCATGCCATCCAGTGAACGTCGCGAGCCTGCGAAAACCCATGGCCTCCGCTGTGAGGATGCTGTGAAAAACCCGATCAGGGCCGCCGGCGATATGCCGACGGATGGCTCACAGCTGGGCTTTGGGTTGGCTTGGGAGACTACTGGTCATGATCTCCTCCTCCAATGCTTGGCGATGGTTGCGCCCGCTGCTGCTGGCCGTCGCCTCCGGCGTAGCCACCCTGGCGATGTGGCGGGTCTTCGTCGCCACCGGCCGCGGGCAGTTGCTGGACACCCTGTCCTACCTGGGTGCCGAGATCGGCTCTGGCCACGTGGCCGGCCGGCTGCAGTCGGTCCTGGAGACCGTCTCGGTGGGTGCGATCGCCCTGGTGATGCTGGCGGTCGCGATGGTTTCCGTGCTGCGGGGCCGGTGGGTGCTGGCGCTGGAGGCGGCCGCAGTCGTGGCCTGCGCCAATCTCAGCACCCGGGTGCTGAAGTACCACCTGCTGGAGCGGCCCCTGCTGCTGGACTACCGCGGCATCACCAACAACTCCTTCCCCAGCGGCCACACCACCGCGGCCGCGTCGGCGATGGTGGCGGCGCTGCTGGTGGCTCCGCGACGGCTGCGCACCCCGGTGGCGATCGCCGGCGCGGTGGTGATGATGCTCTTCGGCTACGGCACCCTGGCCGCGCACTGGCACCGCCCCTCGGACGTGGTGGGCGGCTATCTGGTGTGCTTCGCGTGGGCCTTCGGTGCGCTCTTCGTCGGCGCCGTGCGCCAGCGCCTGCTGGGGCGGCGGATCTTCGGCGAGGAGGGCCCGGCCCATGCCTCGCGCCCATCCCGGCTGGCGCCCGGACTGCTGGTCGCCGCCGGCGTGCTGGCGCTGGGGGTCGCCGCGGTCTGCGGCCTGCTGACCATGCGGATCGACAATGTCTTCACCCAGGACTTCTCGGCCCTGTTCATCGCCTATCTGGGCGGCGCCGCCGGGATCTGCGGGGTTGCCGCGGCCGGAATGGGCGTGCTGCTGCGGCTGGTGCAGTTGCAGGACGCCCGGCAGGACGAGCTGATCTGATCCGTCTGGTCGCGCATCCAGTTCCGAGAATCGCCCTCCAGATCCCTCCTCCCGGGCGGCGCTGAGCCCGCCCCCGGCAGCGGAGGCAAGGTCTGGAGGTCGCTTTTCGGAATCAGCCACCCGGCTCAGGGCAGAAGCGAGGCCACCACGTCTGCCGCCGGGAGGTCCTGGGCCGCGGCCCAGCCGGCACCGGCCCAGCCGGAGATCTGCGAGGAGTCGCCGCGGGCCGCGGCCGCCGCACGCAACGGCTGGGTGAGCTGGTTCACCTGCGGGTAGACCGCCGGTGCGTGCGCGTCATGCACCTGAAGGAAGTCGTTGACCAGTCCACGGGCGGCGCGGCCCGAGAAGGCCCGGGTGATCCGGGTGCCGTGTGCGCTGGTCAGCAGGGCCCGATGCGCCGCGGAGGTGCCGGCCTCGGGGCAACGCAGGAAGGCCGTGCCGGCCTGGACCGCCACGGCTCCGGCCGCCAGCAATCGCTGCACATCGCCACGGGTGGCCACCCCACCGCTGGCCACCATCGGCAGCCCGACCTCGGCGAGTTCCGGCAACAGCGCCAGCGCATCGCGACTGTTGGGCGTCTTGGCCATGTCATGGGTACCGCGATGCCCGCCCGCATCAAAACCCTGCACCACCAGGGCGTCGGCCCCGACGCCCGCCGCAGCCCGGGCCTCGGCCAGGTCGGTGACGGTGACCAGCACCCGGCTGCCCACCTTCTTCAGCGCGGCAACATCCTGGGCACTGGGGCAGCCGAAGGTGAAGCTGACCATCGGCACGGGATGGACGTCGGTCAGCAACCGCAGCTTGTCGGGGTAGTGGTCGTCGTCGTCCCAGCGGGGCTCGCCGACCCCTTCCCCCAGCCGGGCGGCGTAGTCCGTCACCGCCTGCTCGTCCCGAGCCCGGTCCGAGGCCTCGGGGACGAAGAGGTTGACGCCATGGGGCACACCGGCCAGCTGGGTGCCGAGCCGGTCGGCCAGCTCGGTCAGGTTGGCCTCCAACTTGGCTGCCGTCAGGTAACCGCCGGGCAGGAAACCGCCGCAGCCGGCGCGCAGCACCGCGGCCAGCAGTTCGGGGCTGGTGGGGCCGCCGGCCATCGGGGCCAGCAGCAGGGGGAGGCGGCCGGTCAGTCCGGTCTGGGCAGTCATCGGTTCTCCGCTCTGGCCGCGCCGGGTGATGGCGACCGTCCACCCCGATTCTTGCCCCGACCCCCCACCCGCCGTCAAGGAGCAGCCCCCGGGGACACCTCCGAGAATCGACCACCAGAATCACGCGGGAGCGGACAGTTCCCGCGCAGCGAAGCTTCACGGCCCGCATCCGGAGGTCGATTCTCGGAACTGGACGGCCGCCCCACAAATGCGGCGAGGGCCGGGACGCACATGGCGTCCCGGCCCTCGCCGGTGGAACTGCTCGGGATCCGGCCCTTGC
>NZ_JBCDMV010000011.1:0-88355 GCF_038433135.1 Luteococcus sp. H91
CCCCCCCCCCCCCCCCCCCCCCCCCCCCCCCCCCCCCCCCCCCCCCCCCCCCCTCCCCCCCCCCCCCTCGCCGGTGGAACTGCTCGGGATCAGGCCTTGGCCGGATCCGGGGTCTCGTCGGTGATCGCGGGAATGGTGGAGGTGTCCACCAGGGAACCCACGCCCTCGTCGGGGGCGGTCTTCTCGACGGCGAGGTGGAAGTCGTCGCCATGGGCGGTGACGCCCTCGACGATCGCGCGTTCCACCGCGGCCTTGGCGTACCGGCCACGCACGATCATCGGATCGCGCGACAGGTCCTTCACCAGGGCCAGCGCCATGCCAACCATGATCACCATGAAGGGCAGGCCGGCCACGATGATGATCTGCTGCAGGCCGCCCAGGGCGTCCTCACCGCCGGTGACCAGCATGATCGCGGCCACCGCGCCGGTGGCGACGCCCCAGAAGATCACATTCCAGCGCGACGGCTCGATGGTGCCGTTCTCGCTCAGGGTGCCCATCACGATCGAGGCCGCGTCGGCACCGGAGACGAAGAAGATGCCGACCAGCACCATCACCAGCACCGAGGTGATGGTGGCCAGAGGCATGGTGTCCAGCAGGGCGAACAGGGTCGCCTCCTCGGAGCCCGCCTTGCTGAGCGCGGCACCCGCGCTCTCCGCGTTGATCGCCGCGCCACCGAAGATGGCGAACCAGATCAGGCTGACGGCGCTGGGAACCAGCAACACGCCGGAGACGAACTGGCGGATGGTGCGTCCCCTGGAGATCCGGGCGATGAACATGCCGACAAAGGGGGTCCAGCTGACCCACCACGCCCAGTAGAAGATGGTCCAGCCGGCCAGCCAACTGGAGGTCTTGTCCCCGCCGCTGACGCCGGTGCGGGCGCTCATCATCATCAGGTCCTGCAGGTAGGTACCCAGCGTGGACGGGATCAGGTTGAGGATGAAGACGGTGGGGCCGACGACGAAGACGAACAGGGCCAGCACCAGGGCCAGCACCATGTTGATGTTCGACAGGTACTGGATGCCCTTGCCGACGCCGGAGACGGCCGACAGGATGAAGCAGATGGTCAGCACGGTGATCAGCACGACCAGGAACTTGTTGCTGGCCTCGTCCAGCCAGCCGACGATCTTGGCACCCTCGGCGATCTGCAGCGCGCCCAGGCCCAGAGAGGTGGCGGAGCCGAAGAGCGTCGCGAAGATGGCGAAGATGTCGATGATCTTGCCGGCGGGGCCGTAGGTCTGGCGCTTGCCCAGCAGGGGCTCGAAGACGGCGCTGATGGTCAGCGGGCGCCCCATCCGGAAGACGCCGTAGGCGATGGCGACACCGACGATGGCGTAGATGGCCCACGGGTGCAGGCCCCAGTGGAACAGCGTGGTGGCCATGGCCTGCTTCACGTCGGCGTCACCGGTGCCGGGCGGCGGGGTGACGAAGTGCGTGAGCGGCTCGGCGGCGCCGTAGAACATCAGGCCGATGCCCATGCCGGCGCTGAACATCATGGCGATCCACGAAGTGGTGGAGAACTCGGGCTCCTCACCGTCGCGGCCCAACGGGATGCGGCCGTAGGGGCTGATGGCCAACCACAGGACGAAGAAGACGAAGCCAGTGGCGGCGGTGGCGAAGAGCCAGCCGGTGTTGCCGACCACCCACTCCAGGCCGTGGCCCGACGCGGTGTTCAACTGACCGGGGGCGATCGCACCCCAGATCACGAAGGCGATGGACAGGACGGCGGTGATCCCGAAGACCACCTTGTCCAGGCTGCCGGGACGCTCGTGCTTCAGGGCCTCGGCGGGCGGCTCGAGGGCCGGGTGCGAGGCTTCCAGAACGCGCCCCTGGCCGGTCAACCGGGCGATGCCGCCGCTGGAATCAAGCAGGTCTCGGGGACGCCCGGCGGTCAGCGGACTGCCGGTGCGGGTCTTGTTGCTGACGGGTCGCGCGGCATTGCCGGTGTGGCGACGCTCGCGTTTACGACCCGGCGGATTGGTGCTTTCAGGTCGATCTTGCTCGGCCATCTGATGTGCCTCCTGGGATTGACAACCCTATGAAGCTACACAGGCACCGGGCCAATGGCTAATTCATCACGGTAGCGCCCTCAGGGGCTCACGACACCCATCAGGTGCTTGTGGGACGCCAGATGTGGCCCTTTTCGAGCGAGAAGATTCATCGCTCAACCTGTCAGAATTCGGGACATTCGCCCAAGTCAGTGGGGGGATCACCACACCGACGAGTCGGGGCCCGGGAGCCGTGTACGGTGCTCCCGGGCCCAGAGGCAGGCGGCCCGCCGCCCCCCGGCAGGATCGCCCAGAATTTGTCAAGTGTTCAGATGTGCGCCGATCGCCTCAGCCGGCCACGATCACGTACAGCGTGCGCGGTCCGTGCACTCCCTCGACGCGGCTCAGCTCGATGTCCGAGGTCGCGCTCGGGCCGCTGATCCAGGTGATCGGGCGGCGTTCCTTCACGGAGCCTTGCAGACGCCCGACGGCCTCGGGGATGTCGGAGACCACCTGGTCCGTGCGCACCACGCAGATGTGGGCGTCGGGCACCAGGCTCAGGGCGCGTCGTCCCTGGTCGTCGGCGTGGTCCAGCATGATGGTGCCGCTCTCGGCCGCACCCACCCGGGCCCCGGTGACCACGGCGCCGGCCGCATTGAGCTGGTCATGGGTCAGGCTCGGCTCGTCCCGCACGACGGCAATGCCGGCTGCCTCGACGGCGGCCCGCCAGCCCTCGGGGATGCCGGACGGCAGGATCGCGTCCTTCACCCCGATCGCCTTCAACCCGTCGACCACGGCCTGCGCGATCTCGGCATCGGAGCCGCCGACGCGCACGACGGTGGCCTTGTAGTCGGCCACCCGCTCGCAGAAGCGGCCGATCACGTCGTCCATCGCGGTGGGCTGCTCATAGGTCCAGACCACCGGGGTGTCGGTGGCCGCGTCGCCGGCCGGCACATCGGCCAGCGCGGTGCGCACCCGACGCAGGATCTCGTCCTTGGCGTTCACTTCTTTTCTCCCTTCGGGGCCTCGACGGGCGCCGTCGCCTGTACTTCCTTCTCATGCGCGTCCCACCAGGCGCGGAAGCTCTGGGTGGGCACCATCGGCACGTCGCGCGCACCCAACCAGCGGTTGAGCGGGCCGGGGATCGGGCCGAAGTGGTCGAAGAAGCGGCCCAACACCTTGCCACCAAGATTCGTCTCGGCACCCAGGGCAGCGCCCCAGAGCTTGCCGTTGCCGAACATGACGCTCGTCGCCTTCATCGCGGTCGGCTCGAAGTGCACGCTGTAGCGCTTGTGGTCGGCCTTCTTCGCCTCGACGGCCTTGTTGCGCTCGTGGACGAGCAACTGCATCAGCGGGATCTTCACCGGGCAGACGTCATTGCACGCGCCACACAGCGACGAGGCAAAGGGCAGCGACCGGTCCACGGGGTTCTTCATGCTGCGCAGCTGCGGGGTGAGCACCGCGCCGATCGGTCCGGGGTAGACCGAGCCATAGGCGTGGCCGCCGACCTTCTCGTAGACGGGGCAGACATTGATGCAGGCCGAGCAGCGGATGCAGCGCAGCGCCTCGCGGCCCACCGGGTCGGTGAGCACGTCGGTGCGGCCATTGTCGATCAGCACGACGTGCATCTCCTGCGGGCCGTCGCCCTCACGGGGACCCGTCCACAGGCTGGTGTAGGGGTTCATCCGCTCGGCGGTGGAGCTGCGGGGCAGCAGCTGCAGGAAGACCTCCAGGTCCGCGAAGGTGGGCACGATCTTCTCGATGCCGACGACGCTGATCAGGGTGTCGGCCAGGGTGAGGCACATCCGGCCATTGCCCTCAGATTCCACCACGCACAGCGTGCCGGTCTCGGCGACGGCGAAGTTGGCGCCACTGATGGCCACCTTGGCGCGCATGAACTTCTCGCGCAGGTGGGCACGGCTGGCGGCGGCCAGGTTCTTCGGTTCGGTGTCGAGGTCCTCGGGTGCGGCCTTGCCGTAGTTGCCCATCTCGTCGAGGAAGATCTCGCGTACCTCGGAGCGATTGCGGTGGATCGCGGGCACCAGGATGTGCGACGGCCGGTCATGGCCCATCTGGACGATCAGCTCGGCCAGGTCGGTCTCCCAGGCGGCGACACCATTGGCCTCGAGGGCCTCGTTCATGTCGATCTCCTGGGTGGCCATGCTCTTGACCTTGACCACCTCCTGGTACGGCTCACCAGCGAGCTTGCCCTTGACCAGGCCGACGATGATCTCGTTGGCCTCCTTGGCATCACGGGCCCAGTGGACGGTGGTTCCGGCGGCGGTGAGCGAGGCCTCGAGCTGCTCCAGGTAGCTGTCCAGGTGGCGGATGGTGCGGTTCTTGATCGCCTCACCGGCCTGGCGCAGCTCCTCCCAGTTGTCCAGCTCGGCGGTGACGCGGGCACGCTTGGTGCGGATCGTCGTCATCGCGTGGTGCAGGTTCTTTCGCTGCGTCTCGTTGCCCAGTTCGCGACGGGCGGCGGCCGGGAAGAGCGGCGAGTCGGCCAGGTCACCCTCGGGCGGTGCCGGGGTGAGGCGAGCGACGCCATTGTTGTTCTTGGTGACCAGCTTCAGGCCGGGACGGTCACCCTGCTCGACCAGCGCTCCACCAGTTGCGTTCATCTTC
Source organism: Luteococcus sp. H91 (assembly GCF_038433135.1). Lineage (NCBI taxonomy): Bacteria > Bacillati > Actinomycetota > Actinomycetes > Propionibacteriales > Propionibacteriaceae > Luteococcus > Luteococcus sp. H91. The sequence goes on from NZ_JBCDMV010000011.1 coordinate 4,611, forward strand.
TCGCTCACTTTGCGCTCCCCGTCTCGGTGCTGGCCAGGATCTCGGCCAGGTGGATCGGCTTGATGCCGGCCTTGTTCCGATTGAGGACGCCGGAGATGTTCAGCAGGCAGGCGTTGTCGCCGGCGACGAGGTATTCGGCCCCGGTCTCGGTGACATGACGGGCTTTGTCGGTGGCCATCGCGACGCTGACGTCGGGATTCTTCAGGCTGAAGGTGCCACCGAAGCCGCAGCAGCGGTCGGCGTCGGGCAGGTCGAGGATGTCGATGCCGCGCACCGCCTGCAGCAGCTGCATCGGCCGGTCGCCGACCTTGGCGACCCGCACCGAGTGGCAGGTGGGGTGGTAGGTGACCTTGTGCGGGAAGAAGGCACCGACGTCGGTGACCCCGAGCACGTCGACGAGCAGTTCGGTGAAGTCGTAGGTGCGGCTGGCAGCGTCCTCGGCGGCCTTCGCCAGGCCCTCGTCCTTGGCGTGGCGGGCCAGCATCGGGTGTTGTTCGCGCACCGCTCCGGTGCAGGAGCCCGAGGGAGCGACGATGTAGTCGTAGCCCTCGAAGGCCTTCACGTAGTTCTTGACGATGGGCAGGCCCTCGTCGAAGTAGCCCGAGTTGGTGCTCATCTGGCCGCAGCAGGTCTGGGCCTTGGGGAACTCCACGGTGCAGCCGAGCCGTTCGAGCACGGCGACGACCGCCTTCGGGGTCTGCGGGAACATCGCGTCGTTGATGCAGGTGGCAAACAGGGCGACGCGCTTGCCCTTGCCCACCGCGGCAAGGGATCTCACGTCGGTGAGGGTCTGGGTCACGGTGACCTCCTCGGGTCGTTGGTTCGGGACGGCTGGGTTCGGGACGGCTGGGTTGGGAACGGATGTGCGGGTGCTCATGGCAGCATCCAGGACAGGATCGGAGTGGACTGCAGGCCGACCATCAAGCAGATCAGTGCCAGCAGGCCCAGGGAGTAGCCGATGGTCTTGCGCAGGATCAGCGATTCCTTGCCCACCAGCCCGACGGCGGTGGCGACGATGGCGATGTTCTGCGGGCTGACCAGCTTGCCGGCGACGCCGCCCGTGGTGTTGGCGGTGGCCAGCAGCGCGGGGTTGAGGCCGGTCTCATGCCCGACGGTGGCCTGCAGGCCGCAGAACAGGGCATTGGCGGAGGTGTCGGAGCCGGTGACGGCCACGCCGATCCAGCCGAGCACCGGGGAGAGGAAGGCGAAGGCGGAACCCGCGCCGGCGATCCAGGTGCCGATCGTGGTGGTCTGGCCGGACAGGTTCATCACATAGGCGAGGGCGACGACCGAACCGATGGTCAGCACGGTGTAGCGCAGCTTGTAGGCCGTGTCGGTGAATTCCTTCAGCGCGGCGGAGAAGGAGACCTTGTAGATGATCGCGGTCAGGATACCGACCAGCAGCAGCAGGGTGCCGGCGCCGGAGAGCCACTGGAAGGTGTAGATCGTCGACGAGTGCACCTTGCCCGCGCCGGTGAGCACGTGGCCGTGCAGCCCGGGCCAGTGCACCACGACGTCGGTGCTGGTCAGGGCGCGCTTGAGCGGGCCCAGCAGGTTGGCGATGGAGAAGACGGCCACCACCAGGATGTAGGGCAGCAGCGCCATCGCGATCCGGTTGCCGGAGATGTGGCTGTCGACGTTGCGGTCCAGCACGATGTTGCCGCCCTCGGCCGCGCTCTCGTCGGCCAGCCGCTGCTGCGCCTCGGCGGTGCCCTTGGGCTTCCAGAAGCGCATCAGCACGACGCCGGCGGCCATCCCGACCAGCGAGGCGATCACGTCGGTGAGTTCGACGGAGATGTAGTTGGAGGTGATCCACTTGGCGACGGCGAAGGCGCCGCCGATGGCCAGGGCGGCGGGCCAGACCTGCTTGAGGCCGCGGATCCCGTCGACGATCCACAACAGCACGAAGGGCACCACCAGGGCGAGGACGGCGGTCTGCCGGCCGGCGATGGCGCCGATCTGCTCATAGGGGATGCCGGAGACCTTGCCGGCGGTGATGATCGGGATGGCGACGGCCCCGAAGGCGACGGGTGCGGTGTTCGCCACCATCACGGCGATGGCGGCCTTGATCTTGGGGAAACCGACGGCCAGCAGCATCACGCCGGTGATGGCCACCGGGGCGCCGAAGCCGGCCAACGCCTCCAGCAGGCCGCCGAAGCAGAAGGCCACCAACAGGGCGGTGACCCGGGGGTCATCGCTGATCAGGTTGAAGGTGGCCCGCAGATCCTCGAAGCGGCCGCTGACAACGGTGATCTGGTAGAACCAGATGGCCATCAGCACGATCCAGACGATCGGGAAGAGACCGAAGACGAAGCCCTCGGTGGCGCTCAGCGCCGCCAGCCCGATCGGCATCTTGAAGCCGAGTGCGGCGGTGGCCAGTGCGGTGGCGACGGCGGCCAGGCCGGCCACGTGCGCCTTCCACTTCAAGATGCCGAGGCCGACGAAGATCACCAGCAGCGGCAGGAGGGCGACGAGCACCGACCAGAGGGGGCCGAGCGGGTAGAGCTCGGGACGAAACGGGTTCATGGGGACTCCATTGTCCAACTCGGGGAGATTGGTATTACCTCATTTGGTCTAACCATAGATCGGGAAAATGAGCCAAGGGAAGAGTCAATTAGCGCAGGATTTTCGATCGTTAATCCCGCCCGGGCAAGGGGAACAGCTCCGGCGATTCCCCCGGCAAGGTGACACACTGGCCTCATGTCCGACCACATCGAGCAGGCAACGGCCACCGCACCCACCCAGCGAGCCTTCGAGACGGTTCTCCAGCACATCGAGACCCAGATCCTGGAGGGCAACCTGCGCGTCGGCGACCGCCTACCGGCCGAGCGGGAACTCGCCGTTCAGCTCTCGGTCAGCCGCCCCGCGATACGCGAGGCCATTCGCACCCTGGAGGCCCAAGGGGTGCTGGCCAGCCGGGTCGGGAGCGGAGCCCATTCCGGCACTCACGTGATCAACGAGCGCTCCCAGGCCCTCGCCCGTCTGCTCAAGCTCCAGGTGGCCCTCGCCCAGTTCCCGCTGGACGAAGTGGTGGTGGCCCGGATCGCGCTGGAGCGCAGCAGTGTCCAATTGGCGGCCAGCCAGCCCAAGGCCCCGGAGCTGAGCCGGATCGCCGATCTGCTGGACGAGATGGATCGCACCACGGACCCGGCACAGTTCAACGCCCAGGACACCCACTTCCACGTCTGGCTGGCCCAGATCGGCCACAACAACCTGGTGGCCGATCTCACCGAGGCCGTGCGGGAGAGCCTGCGCTCCCCCATCCTGCGCGCCGAACAGCAGATGGACGACTGGCCGGGCTTCCGGGCGCGCCTGGCCACGGAACACCGCGGCATCTTCGACGCGATCCTGGCCGGCGACGGCGCCCTGGCCGCCGAACGCGCGGAGGCGCACATCCGGGGCTCGTACACGATCCTGCCGATGAAGGACCTGCAGTCCGATCGCAAGACCTCGGAATAATTGAACTTTCAATTTCCTTGAGGGGGTATGAACGAACGTCAGCCCATCCTCTTCCTCAGCCACGGCGCCCCGCCGCTGGCCGACGACGCCGCCTGGACCGGCCAGCTGCACGACTGGTCGTCGCGGCTGGAAAAGCCCAAGAACATCCTGATCGTCTCTGCCCACTGGGAGAACGCCCCGGTCACGGTGAGTTCCTTCGAGCGCAAGAATCCCCTGGTCTACGACTTCTGGGGCTTCCCGGAGCACTACTACCAGGTGACCTACGACGCGCCGCTGGCCCCGGAACTGGCGATGGATGCGGCCAAGCTGATCGCCACGCCCGACGTGCCGATCCAGCACGACCCAAGCCGGGGGCTGGACCACGGCGCCTACGTGCCGTTGGTGGAGCTCTTCCCCGACGCCGACGTGCCGGTGCTGCAGATGAGCCTGCCGACGCTGGACCCACGCCAGCTCTTCCAGATGGGCCGAAAACTCGGGGAGCTTCGGGACCATGGGACGATGATCATCGGCTCGGGCTTCACCACGCACAACCTGGCGTGGTTCAACCCGTCGGCCCCCGCCGATGCGACGCCGCCCACCGAGAGCGCCGAGTTCGACCACTGGGCTGCCGATACCGTCGCCAGCGGGGACGTCGACGCAATCCTGGACTTCGAGAACCGGGCGCCCGGCGCGAAGATCGCCCATCCGCGGACCGAGCACTGGGCCCCGCTCTACGTGGCACTCGGCGCCGCCGCCGCCGGGGACCTTGCCGACAACCGGACCGCGATCGACGGCTTCTGGTACGGCCTGAGCAAGCGCTCGTGGCAGTTCAACTGAGGCGGCAGTTCACCTGACCCCAGACACACAGACGCTCGGGTTCCCGCGATCCGCTCGTGTTGCAACACACGCGGAACGCAAGAAACCCGAGCGTCCTTGGGAGCCCCCGGTCCTCGTTACTTCGCCGGGGCCGTGAGGTCGCGCTCCCAGAAGCGGAGCGTTCCGAAGGCCTTCACCGCCGCCTTCGCGTCGGCCAGGTCCACCCAACCCTTGTCCGGCACCGCGCCAGCGGCCACCGCGAGCGGCTTGGCCTCCGGGGTCCACCCGACGAACTTGCAGTTCACGTGCGCCTCGGTGACGAAGTCGCGGGCCTCGGGAATGTCGGCCAACTCCTTGGCAGCGGCCTCGGTGACCAGCAGAGCGACGGCGTCATAGAGCGCCGCCTTGGTGCCCTTGATGAACTGCAGACCGGGCTGCTTGGACCCGTCCGACAGGGTGACGCCACCCACCGTGGGGGTGATCATCTCCACCATGCCGCCGGCACCGGTCACAGCGTCAACCAGGGCCTTCAGCGCCTTGGCGTCGGTCTTGTCACCCACGACCAGGCCGAGCTTTCGGCCCTTGAAGTCCTTCGGTCCGTTCTTCAGGATGCTCAGCGCATCCGACGGGGCCAGGTCCTTGCGCGGCGTCACCGCCGGCTTGGAGGCCTCGGGCAGCTCCATGCCGAGCCCGGTGGCCACGCGAGCCGCCAGGTCCTCGTCGACATTGCGCAGGTTGCCCAGCATCCGCTCCCGGATCTGCGGGACCTCGCACTTGCTCAGCTCGAAGGTGAAGGCCGCGACGATGTGCTGCTGCTCCACCTCGGTCTGCGAGATCCAGAACTGGTGGGCCTGCGAGTAGTGGTCGGCGAAACTCTCCGGGCGCGCCTGGTGCTTCGCGCCGGTCACCTCGGCGGCCTGGAAGCGCAGCCCGAGCTCCTCGCTCTCCCGCGGACCGCGCTCGTCGCCCGTCCACGAATTCGGCTCGTAGTTGGCGCGGCCGGTGTGCACCTGGGTCTGCATGTGACCATCACGATGAAAATTCATCACCGGGCAGCGCGGGGCGTTGACCGGCAGCTGGGTGAAATTGGTAGAACCCAGCCGCTTGAGCTGCGTGTCCAGGTAGCTGAAGTTGCGGCCCTGCAGCAGCGGGTCGTCGCTGAAGTCGATGCCCCGCACGATGTTCTGCGTCATGAAGGCCACCTGTTCGGTCTCGTCGAAGTGGTTCGCGACGGTCCGGTTCAGGGTCATCTTGCCGATGGGGCGGACGGGCACCAGTTCCTCGGGGATCAGCTTGGTGGAGTCCAGCACGTCGAAGTCGAAGGAGTCGGCGAAGTCGTCGTCGAAGACCTGCACGCCCAGCTCCCACTCCGGGAAGTCCCCGGCCTGGATCGCATCCCACAGGTCACGCCGGTGGAAGTCCGGATCCGCCCCGTTGATGGTGAGCGCCTCCGGCCAGGTCACCGACTGCAGGCCCTGCAGCGGCTTCCAGTGGAACTTCACGAAACGCGCCTCGCCCTGGGCGTTGACGAACTTGTAGGAGTGCACGCCGAAGCCCTCCATGAAGCGGTAGGAGCGCGGGATGGCGCGGTCGCTCATGGCCCACATCACCTGGTGGGTGCTCTCCGGCAGCAGGGAGACGAAGTCCCAGAAGTGGTCGTGCGCGCTCTGCGCCTGCGGGAAGCCACGGTCGGGCTGCTCCTTGACCGCGTGGATCAGGTCCGGGAACTTGATGGCGTCCTGGACGAAGAAGACGGGCATGTTGTTGCCCACCAGGTCCCAGTTGCCTTCCTTGGTGTAGAACTTCGTGGCGAAACCGCGCACGTCGCGAGCCAGGTCGAAGGAGCCCTTGTTGCCGGCGACGGTGGAGAAGCGGACGAAGACCTCGGTCTTCTCTCCCTTGCGGGCGAAGATGTCCGCCATGGTGATGTCATCAAGGCTCTCGTAGGTCTCGAAGACACCGTGGGCGCCGGTGCCGCGAGCATGCACCACGCGCTCCGGGATGCGCTCGTGGTCGAAGTGGAAGAGCTTGTCCCGGAAGACGTGGTCCTGCAGCAGGGCAGGGCCCCGCGCGCCGGCGGTGGCGAGGTTCTGGTTGGTGGCCACCGGTCCACCCTGCTGGGTGGTCAGCACGTCGTCGCGGCCCTGGGCCTGCTGGTGACGCTCACCGCCCGGCGCGATGGGATCGTTGGGCCGCACCTCATTGGTCGGCGCGGGCTGGGCGGGGTACTTGGGCTCCCTGGTCTGTGCCACTGTCTTCTCCTCGTCTGGCCGACGCCGGGGCGCCGGGGGGTGGGAGACCACTGTGGCAAGGATCACAGTGGCCAACCACACCCCGACGGGGGCATTTCCTCGGCGTTCGTCGAGGGCTGAAGAACTCCACCCTTGCGGTTCTGCCCGCGATCGGTTGGGCGGACCGGCCGGTTGCCGGCATGAGCTAGGATTGACCAGTTGGTCCGCCCAGTCTTGCCGCGGGCCCTCGGTGATCGGAGTGCTTCATCCCCTTGCGGGTTTGGCTCCGCTGGCCGCGCCGCACCATCGTTCGTGATGGGTCAAGCTGAGCGCGACGCGCAAGACACCGATTGATTGGTATCTCCACTTGTCTGAACGCAATACCACTGTGTCCATCAACACCGTGCCCACCGCTGGCTTCACCGAGCTCGGCGTGCCGCAGAACCTGACCGACGCCCTGGCGGCGCGGGGAATCACCAGCCCCACCCCGATCCAGCTGGCCACCCTGCCCGACTCGCTGGCCGGGCGCGACGTGCTGGGCCGGGGCCGTACCGGTTCCGGCAAGACCTTCGCCTTCCTGCTGCCCACCGTCGCCCGGTTGACCTCCTCGCCGAAGCGCCGGGTGGCCAAGAAGCCGCGCGCGCTGATCCTGGCGCCCACCCGCGAGCTGGCCAGCCAGATCGAGGAGTCCCTGCTCCCGCTGGAGAAGAGCTCCGATCTGGTCAGCCTGACCATCTTCGGCGGCGTCGGCCAGAACCCGCAGGTCCGCACCCTCGCGAAGGGTGTCGACGTGTTGATCGCCTGCCCCGGGCGCCTGTTGGACCTGATGGGCCAGGGCCTGGTGGAGCTGTCGGCCGTCGAGATCTGCATCCTGGACGAGGCCGACCACATGGCCGACATGGGCTTCCTGCCGATGGTCAAGCGGATCCTGGACAAGGTGCCTGCCGACGCGCAGAAGATGCTGTTCAGCGCCACCCTGGACAATGGGATCGACGTGCTGGTCAAGCGCTACCTGCACCAGCCCGTCACCCACGAGGCCGATTCCGCCGTCTCCCCGGTGTCCGCAATGGACCACCATGTGCTGGAGGTGGGCAAGGACGACAAGACCGGCATCCTGGCCGATCTGGCCGCCGCGCCCGGAAAGACCATCCTGTTCACCCGCACCAAGCACGGCGCGAAGAAGCTGGCCAAGCAGCTGTTGGCGCGCGGTATTCCCGCCGTCGACCTGCACGGCAACCTCGCGCAGAATGCCCGCACCCGCAACATGGATGCCTTCCACTCCGGCCGGGTCTCCACGCTGGTGGCCACCGACATCGCGGCCCGCGGCATCCACGTCGACGACGTGGAACTGGTGGTGCACGCCGATCCGCCCACCGAGCACAAGGCCTACCTGCACCGCTCCGGGCGCACCGCCCGCGCCGGCAAGGCGGGCACCGTGGTCACCATGGTCACTCCCGATCAGCGGCATGAGGTGCGCGGCCTGATGCGCGCCGCCAAGATCACGCCGACCATCTCGCACGCCGACCGCGCGACGCTGGAGGGCCTTGCCCCCGGCGAGCGCACCTTCCTGAGCGCCGAGGATGCCGAGAAGGCCGCCTACCCGAACAAGGTGGAGCAGCCCCAGGGCACTGCCAATGGCGGTGGCCGGGGTCGCGGTGGCAACGGTGGTGGCCGGGGCCGCAGCGGTCAGGGTTCGCGTGGCGAGGCCGGTCCGGCTCGCTCCGGTGGCCGTGGCCGCTCCGATTCGGCCCGCCCGCAGGCCTCACGCACCGATGCCGGCCGCTCCCAAGGCAGTCGTTCCGATGGCACTCGCTCGGAAGGTTCGGCGCGTCCCGCCCGCTCGGGTGGCCGCCCGGGCGCCGGTGCCCAGAGCGCCGGCAGCAACCAGGGCGCGGCCGGTCTCTCGGCCGTGCAGGGTCGCCGTCGCGGCCGCCGCTGAGTCTCTCAACACAGACACCGGCCCGGCACCCCATTCTCGGGGTGCCGGGCCGGTGGCTGCTCTGGCCGGGTTGCCCCGTCAGCGGTCGTTGACCTTGGCCTCGAAGAGGTCGTCGGACAGGCCGTAGGCGTAGTGCAGGATCTCGACCGGGTGAACGGTGTTCACACCGGACCCCTTGCGGATCTGCCAGCGGCAGGTCTCGGTGTCGCAGGCGCCGACGCCGTGGTCATGCTTCTTCATGTGCTCGAAGACCGGCTTGCCGACGGCCTGCGCCACCTCGTACTTCTCCTTCTTCAGGCCGTAGGTACCGGCGATGCCGCAGCACGGCTGCCCGGACTCCTGCACGGTGACGCCGGGGATCAACTCCAGCAGGTGCATCGCGGGCATGCCCATCCCCTGGCTCTTCACCTGACAGGGCTGGTGGTAGGGGATCTCGATGTTCATCTCCCGCATGTCCAGCGGCAGTTCACCGGCGTCGGCCAGCTCCAGCAGGAATTCGCTGATGTCCCGGGCGCGGGTGCCGACATCCTTCAGCTCCTCCGCGTCGACGCCCATGATCTCGTGCGCCTCGTGCTTCAGCATGCCGACGCAGGAACCCGACGAGCTGATGATCGTGAGGTCCTTGCCGGCGCTGGTCAGCTGCTTGCACAGCTTGAGCACGTGCTTGGTGGCCTGCTCGAACAGGCCATTGGACTGTTCGGCCAGGCCGCAGCAACCCTGCTTGGGCACCAGCACCTCGTAGCCCAGGAATTCCAGCAGCTCGATCGACTTCTTGCTGGTCTGGACCTCGAAGTAGCCGCCGGCGCAACCGGTGAAGAAGACCACCGGGCCACGGGGGGCGGGGGTGGTGCGCGCCGGGCGCTTCTTCAGCCACATCCGCAGGGTCTCGAAGTGCGCCTCGGGCATCGGGGCGTCGCGGTGCACCCCGATCACCTTCTCGATCACGGTGCGCACCGGCTTCATCCCCAGCGCGGCATTCGCGACCGGGGCCAGCGGGCTCATCACCATGCCCTCGAGCATGGTCTGGGTCATCAGCCGGTCGCGGACCGGCATGTGGTCGGACTTCATCACGGCGCGGGCCTGCGAGTTCAGCTCCGCGATCTGCACGCCCTGCGGGCAGCTCAGCGTGCAGATGCCGCAGCTGGAGCAGTAGTCCAGCGAATGATCCACCGATTCGCCATTGCGGAAGCGCTCGGCCTGCGGACCGACGAACTTGGGCCCGCTGAACAGCGGGGTCACCCGGGCCACCGGGCAGGCGGTCTCACAGATGGTGCACTTCACACAGTGGTCCAGCGTGGCGCGGGTCAGTTCGTCCATCGCATGGTCGAGCGCCGCCTTCGCGGCCTCCCGCTGCTGGATCGGGGCAACCTGTTCGGTCTGGTCGGTCATCAGTTCGTCTCCTTCGCGGACAGGATCGCGTTGCAGGCTCGCACCGCGCTGCCAAGGGCGATGCCTTCGCCCGACTTCTCGGTCCACCGCTGGGCACCCGCCAGGATGCCGCCGCAGGCGTACAGGTTGGGGTACACGACGGCGTCATCGGGCCCGACGACGCGCATCTGGCGGTCGACGGCCAACCCGGCCTTGAACAATGGCTGGTCGCCGCCCCAGTAGTCGCCGTGCACCATGTCGTCGATCTTCCCGCCGCGCACCGGCAGCCCGAAGATCGTCTCGTGCAGTTCGTTGTGACTGTCCAGGGTCAGCGCGCCGGACTCGAAACCACCGGCGGCCAGCACGAAGTGTTGCGCGGTGTACTCCTGCTCGTGCCCGGTGCCGTGGATGGTGACCCCCTTGATCACGCCGTCCTCGACGCGGGCGCGGATCACCTTGGTGCCATTGACCACCCGCACCCGGGAATCCTTGACTGCCTGCAGCAGGGCCTCGTTCTGGCGCCAGCCCGGAACCGACGGCGGGGGCAGCGGGATCTCGAAGACCGGGGCCCCCAGCTCGTCCTGGATCTCGCGCCAGGCGGTGACATCGGTGGCGCCCAGCACGGCGGGCAGACCGACGGTCTCCCCCTCGCGAACCAGCGGCCTGAGGGCGGCGACGAAACGCTGCCGGGTCGCCGGATCGTCCAGCGCCCGGGCGATGTTCAACCCATTGGAGTCCGCCTCGCCGGCCCGGGCCGGGAAGCTGAGGTACTCGGCCCGGGTCTCAACCCGGCCACCGCCGGGCAGGTCGGTGCGGGCCAGATTCTCGGCCACCAGCTGCGAGTAGAAGTCCTTCAGCTCGCGGATGCCGACGATGACGAACTTCTTGCCGGCAACGCATGCGCCGTTGGCCATCGACGGCGGCACCAGCGCGGTGGGGCGCATCGCGCCAACCGCCGTCGGGTACAGCTCATTGCGGTGCAGATCACCGTTGAGCTGCTCGGTGCCCAGCACCTCGCCCAGCCAGCGGATGCCCTGTTCGATGTCCTGGCGCTCCAGCGTCGCGTAGGGGTGTTCGGGGTGCTCGGCGACGAAGGCCTCCAGCGCCTCGATGGGCCGCTCGACCCGGTGTGGCGCATAGCCCAGGATGTCGATGGTGCCCTGGCCCAGCTGCAGGCCGCCGATCCCCTTGTTCAGCAGGGTGACGGTCTTGCCCGCCTGGCGCAGCCGCAGCGCGGCGGTCAGCCCGGCCAGACCGGCTCCAATCACGATGACGTCGCTCATCACATGCCTCGCTTCGGCTCGACGGGGGTGGTGGCTGCGGCGCCGTCATGCGCCGAGCCCTCGATTGTGCCGGCATCATCGGTCTGTTCTTCGGCCCCGCGCTGGGTGCTCGGGACGGCGAACTGGTCGGGCCCCTCACCCGGGATCAACGGTCCGGAACCGGCGGGTGGCAGGTGCTCGATGTCCAGCGTGCCCTTGAAGATCCAGTTGTCCAGGGCGGTCTGGCGCACCTGGTCGCCGTAGAGGATCGGCCACAGCCCCACCCAGCGGTTCTTGAGGAACAGGCGTAGCTGCTCGGTGGCGCGGTCGACGTCGGCATGCCCGGTCTCCAGCGCGATGCCGGCGGCTCGAGTGGAACAGAAACCGCCCTGGCAAGGGCCCATGCCCAGCCGGAGCTGGCGACGCAGGTCGTCGAAGGTGGCGGCGGGCTGCTCGTCCATCAGCTCGGTCAGCTGGCGACGGCTCATCAGCTCACACTCGCAGATGATCTGGTCCTCCAGCCGGTCCTGCTCGCGTTCGTGCAGCCGGTGCGTGACCTGGTAGTTCTTGCCGGACTCGCTACCGGGCACCGCCTCGGTCTCGGTGGTGCAGGGCCGGTCGTCGCCGAGCTGTTCACACATCACGTCCACGATGTTCTTGGCCATCAGCCGGTAGGTGGTCAGCTTGCCGCCGCTGATGGTCAGCAGGCCCTTCACTCCATCGCGGGCCTCGTGGTCGATGATGCTCATGCCGCGGCTCATGTGCCGGGTGTCGGTCAGCGCAACCCGGGAGTCCTTCACCAGCGGACGGGCGCCGGACCAGGCGTGCACGGCGCGCGCATTTCGGAAGCCGGGCACCAGCGCCTCGCCGGCGTCCAGCATCTGCTGCACCTCCAGCCGTGGGATGGCCAGCTTGTCCGGGTCGTCCACCTTCACGTCGGTGGTGCCGATGATGCACACGGTGTGCACCGGCACGAGGATGTCGCCGTCGGCGGGGTGGATGCAGCGGTTGACCACCTGGTTCACCAGCCGGTGGTTCATCGCGATCATGATGCCGCGGCCGGGGACGACGTCCACGCCGGGGCATTCGGCCATGCCGGCGATCTGCCCGGCCCACGGGCCGCCGGCATTGATCACGAAGCGGGTGTCGATGGTGACCTGCTCATTGGTCTTCATGTCGGTGCAGATCACGCCGGTCACCTGGTCGCCGTCGCGGGTGATCCTGGTGACGGAGTGATAGGGAAGCACTTTCGCACCGTGGTCCATGGCGCTCCTGGCGGCCCCCCAGACCATCTGCCAGCCGTCGACGGTGCCGTCCTGCACGGCGAAGGCGCGCTTGATGCCGGGATTGAGCCGCGGTTCCCGCCGCAGTGCCTCGGCGACGCTGATCTCCTCGCACGGCACCTGGGTGGCATCGGCCGCGGCCTGGAACTTGTCGGCGTGCTCCTCGGTGTCCTGTGGGGTGACGACGAACAGGCCGCCGGTGGCCTCCACCGCGTCGGCGTGGATCCGGGTGATGATCGCATTCTCCTGCGCACACTCGGTGGCCGAGTGCGGATCGCTCACCACATAGCGGCCGCCGGAGTGCAGCAGGCCGTGGTAGCGACCGGTGGTGCCCTGCCCCAGGTCAGCCCGGTCCACCAGGATCGCGGTGTAACCGCGCATGGCCACGTCGCGCACGACCCCCGCGCCGGTGGCACCGCCACCGACCACGACCACATCGGCCTGCATTGTCCTCATGGAGTTGCTCCCGTCGTACGCCGGTGGACGCCGCTCCTGTGCGGAATCCCTCCGTCGCGATCAGCCTACGGATCGCCTCCGACAGTTTTCGACTCCTGGACGTAGATCCCCCCGACGTGCAACCAGACGACGACGCCACTGCACAATCGTTCACGCGACTCGGACATTTGTGCAAGAGCTCTCCTCAAGTGCCGCAGCCCCGCAGACCGACCCGCTTTCCGAAAACCGCCCTCCAGATTCGCTCACAGCGAGCCGCCCCACGCTCCGCACCCCGGACGTGGGCGAATCCGTGGGGCGATTCTCGGAATTGGACGCCTGATCCACCTGCTCGAAGCGCTCCGGTGGACCCCGGGGGTTCCCTTTCCAGCGATCCCGGCTTGAATGGAGTCATGGCTTCCACTGCTCTGTCCGCAACTCCCGACGCCGCGATCAACCTGCGCCTCGCCCTGCTGGGCCTGCCCTTGGCCGCCCAGCCCGGCTCCGACGCCGAAGACCAGCTGGTGGCGCCGATCATCGCCCGCCAGCGCGAACTCTCCCGTCGTCTGGGGGAGCGCCTGTCCGCCCCGGACCTGCGGATCCAGAACTTCCTTGATGACTACCTCAGCAATACCGGCACCAAGCCGGAGCTGCCGCACCGCACCCTGGTGCTGGATGCCCCGGGGCTGGCGCGGGCGCTGAGCCTGCCGCACGATGGTGACGAATTCCACTCCGACCTGCTCAGCTCCTACCGGCTGGCCAATGGCGTGCTGCACAACCCCGCCAATGACCGTCGCACCACCGCCGGTGTCTTCCACATCGCGGAGGGCGGGCTGCCCATCCAGGACGACAAGCTCGCCGTCCCGCTCGAGGTCTTCGGCCGCCTGCTGGAACTCGCCTTCCAGCCACCCGAAGAAGACATGGTGCTGCCCTACACCGCCAACCAGGAGGAGAAGGCGGCCTGCTTCGTCTCCCTGTTGATGCGCCCGCTGGTGCTGCCCGCCGTCCCCGGCTTCGCCCGGGAGCGCACGATGGAGGTCCGCTTCATCGTGCCCGGTGGTCTGGTGGCCAACCTGGACTTCGTTGAGGGCATCTTCGGCAATGCCGGCGATCCGCACCTGCCGGAGAACGACGCCAGTCTGGATCCGGAGGGCTGGACCGGCACCACCGGTGGGGTGATCCTGGCGCCGCACCTGACCAAGGTGACCAAGAAGTCGCTGGGCCTGCCGCACGTCAACGACGCCACCGATCGGCAGAAGCGCGACGGCATGTGCTGGGAGAACGACGACGAGTTGTACAACGGCGGCCAGGCCTTCAAGATCTGCGCCCGCGACGAGCGCGGCGTGATCGTCACCGTGATCGCGGACAACTACTTCGGCTACTGCAAGAAGGAGGTCAAGACCCAGATCTCCTACTCCGCCAACCTGTTCGGCCTGGCCGAGGAGGAGCACTCCGGCGGCGCCGTGGCCTTCCCCGCCTACAACCTGGGCCAGGAGTGGACCGACACCTACACCCCCGACGACTACACCGTCGCCGACGTGGTGGCCCGCAATCCGGAGCGCTTCGAGCAGCAGCCCGAGGGCCACGCCCTCGACAAGGAACAGGACACCCTGGTGGTGGTGCCCGGCAAGGCGTCGTACTCCATGCGGGAGCAGCTGATCAGCTGGACCAATCCCGACGGATCGCAGGGCAGCACCAAGCTGCTGGCTGGCAAGACCTATCTGGCGCCCAATGGCTACCGGGTACATGCCAAGCCGCGCGACGCGGACCCGACCCAGTGGCACCTGATCGGCACCTCGCCGCATTCGTCGCAGCTGCACAAGCCGGCGACGGTCTCCGGCGGCGGCAAGAGTGAGATCAGCAAGAGCCTGCTGGACGCCTTCGTCTTCGGCAGCGCCTACACCGCCGACTTCGACAAGGACATGGATCTGGTGCAGGAGCTGTTGGAGCACGACTACTCCAACCGCTTCCGCGACCCGGCCGCGCACGACGAACGGCCCCTGCTGGCCGACAGCCGGTCGCTGGGTTCGGTGATCAAGCTGCTCACGCCTCGGGCCGAGTTCACCGACGAGTACAACCAGTGGCTGGGCACGATCCCCGCCCACGTCAGCGAGCTGGTCTTCACCGTGAAGCGCTACTACAAGCCGGAATGGGGCACCGACTGGCGCAGCCACTTCACCGTCGGCATCACCAATGGCCGCAAGGGCAATTCACTGCGGCTGGACGGTGAGAAGATCATGGTCAACATGCTGCGGGTCGGCTTCGAGGCCGACGGCAGCTGGCGGCTGTTCAGCCTGCGGCCGGACTTCTCCCCCGCGGCCAAGGTGCAGACGGAGGACGACATCACGGCCTCGGTCGTCGCCCCGCCCGAGGGCCAGACCAGCGATCCGGTCAGCGCCAAGTACGTGAAGAACTGCGAACAGTTGCTCTTCCAGCGCCCCGACGACGCCATCCACCGCGGCTATGACAAGCAGACGGAGAAGGACATGGCCGGGGATGACTCGTTCATCTCCAACTTCCATCCGCTGACCCGCGCCGAGGCCCGGGAGATGGTGGCCGATGCTCCCGGACTGAGCCTGTTCACCGAGCCGATGCGGGAGCGGATCACCCGTTTCGCGGAGGGCGCCGACGAGGAGCGCCCGTTCTTCCTGGCCGTCTCCTCCGAGCCGCGGATCGTCGGCGAGGGCAAGCGCTCCAAGAACCCGCGCTACCTGCAGAAGCGGCCCGACCTGACCAATCCGGAGGCCACGGCCGCCGCCGATCTGGCCGCCCACCTGCTGCGCAGGGCCCCCGCCCAGGATCCCATCCGCATGCCGGTGGACGTGGTGGCCGCCGGACGGCGCAACAATGCCGCGGAGGCCGGGGTGCCGCCGCTGTGCGCCTACAACCCACTGCACTACATGGAACTGCCGGAGCTGTTCATGGAGTTCATCAGCTCCATGACCGGCAAGTCGCCGTCGACGACGGGGGCCGGCTCCGAGGGTGCCATGACCAAGGCGCCGTTCAACGCGCTGCCGTCGATCATCGACCTGAATGCCGCGCTGCTCAGCTACGCGCTGACCGAGACCGACGGCTGGCTGAGCTCGGCCGGCGTGATCGGCCCCAAGGTGCGGGTGGATCACGACATCTCGCTGCTGGTGCCGGAGATCTTCAGCCGGATGTGGCCCGACGAGCGCAAGGCAGCCACCCTGATCCAGGGCGGCTACCTGGAGAAGATCGGCGACTTCGAGCACAACGGTCGCACCGTGCAGGCCAGTCGGCTGGGTTACCGGATGAACGAGCTCTTCGCCACCACCTACTTTGGCCGGATCTTCCTGCACCCCGACGTCGTCTTCACCCCCGAGATGCTGCGTCCCGAACTGCAGGATGCCGACGTCTTCGCCGAGAGTGTCGACGTGATCGTCACCACCCACCAGCGGGTGGCCGAGACCTACTTCACCGACGGCACGATCGACCTGGCGATCCCGCCGTTGCGGGCCCTGCTGGAGATCATGGCGCACGGCCAGTCCGCCAAGGGCTGGACGCTGGACAGCCCCGACTTCCGGGCGCTCTTCGGCCGGCAGGCGATCCTGGAATCCGGATGGTATGCGCAGCGTCTGGCCGCCAAACAGGCCGCGGACATCGCGCTGCTGAAGCACGGCGTCGCGGATCTGGCACCCTTCGTCAAGAACGAAGGCAATGCCCGCCCCGTGGAGCGGCTCGGCCTGACCGACCGGCTGGCCAGCCTGCAGCGGCAAGTGACCCTGGTGCAGTCCCCCAAGTATCTGGAGGCACTCAACGGCACACTTGGACGTCAGGTGAACTTCGGCTGACGAACTGGCACCATTCAGAGGTGGAGACTTTCGGGGAGGCGCTCAAGCGGCGCCGCAAGGAGTCCGGAATGCGCCAGGTGGACGTGGTCGACGCGCTCGACCATGTGATCGCGCGTTCCACGCTGGCCAATGTCGAGGCCGGGCGGGAGCGTCCCTCGGCCCGGTTCTGGGCAAGCCTCCAGGAGTGCTTGCCGGACTGGGCCGAGGCGCTCGCGCCCTGCCACCCCGACCGGGCCCTCGCCCACCCCATGGCCCCGGATAAGTCCAGCTTCGACGTGGTGGAATCCACCTGCAGCTACACCTTTCGGGAGCACTCGTCGCCGGAGGAGATCCTGCTGACCCGCCGGGTGCGGGCCATCGTCGACGGCGTCGACGGTTATGACCTGCAGATCACCAGCGACCGTTCCGCCTTCGGGCTGGAGAGCGAACCGGTCTTCGGCGGTTGGATCGAGCGCAGCGAGCGACGGCTCGGCGCCGAGAACAGCGTCTACCTGACCCGCTTCCACTTCGACCGCACGCTGCGGGCCGGTGATGAGCACGAATTCGCGCTGCGCTCCTGGGTCAGCGGCGCCGATCCGGGCTGCTCCGCGCAGATCACCTTCACCTCCCCCACCCGGCACGCCCGGCTGACGCTGAACTTCTGGGGCAGCCGGCGGCCCACCGCCGTGTGGCGCTTCGGCCCGCTGCCCGACCCGCCGTTGATCCCCCCCGACGGCAACGGCTGCGAGCGGATCGAGCCGATCGCACCCGGCACCTATTCCTGGCGATTGAGCTCCCCGGAGCTGATGCGCACCTATGGGATGGGCTGGGCCTGGTGAGCACGACGTCGAGGGCCTGAACCGCCCTTCGGGCCAGACCGGGACCCCGCCCTCCCACAACGGGAGCGAAGGTCTTAGGGTGGTTGCCAACTCAACGAGGAGAGGCAATGACGCACCCACTCGACACTCCACCAGCCGAGGCATCCGACCAGCCCGACACCGCCCCCGTGGACGCGCAGAATCCCGGGTTGGCCGCCCTGCGCGAGATGCGTGAACGAGCCTTGTTGGGCGGCGGCCAGAAGCGGATCGACGCGCAGCACGCCAAGGGCAAGATGACCGCCCGCGAGCGGCTGGCGATCCTGTTGGACGAGGCCTCCTTCCAGGAGCTCGGCGCGCTGGCCACCCACCACACCACCGACTTCGGGATGGCCGAGCAGCGCTTCCCCGGCGATGGCGTGATCACCGGCTTCGGCAAGATCAACGGCCGTCGGGTGGCGGTCTTCGCGCAGGACTTCACCGTGCTGGGCGGTTCCTTCAGCGAGGTGCAGGCGCAGAAGATCAGCCGGATCCAGGATCTGGCGCTGGAATCCGGCATCCCGCTGATCGGGCTGAATGATTCCGGCGGCGCCCGGGTGCAGGAGGGGGTGCGCTCGCTGGCCGCCTATGGCGAGGTCTTCTACCGCAATGTGGCCGCCTCCGGCGTGATCCCCCAGATCAGCCTGATCCTGGGCCCGTGCGCGGGCGGCGCGGTCTACTCCCCCGCCCTGACCGACTTCACCGTGATGGTGGAGACCACCTCCAACATGTTCCTGACCGGCCCGGAAATCATCAAGGCGGTCACCGGTGAGGATGTCAGCGCGGAGGATCTGGGCGGTGCCCATGTGCACAACGGCCGCTCCGGCGTCGCTCAGTTCAACGCGGTGGGCGAGCAGCAGGCGATCGAGACGGTCAAGCGGCTGCTCAGCTACCTGCCGCAGAACAACACCGAGGATGCCCCGGCGATCGTCGCCTATGACTCGCCGGACCGGATGGACGAGGCGCTCAACTCGCTGATCCCGGTTGACGACACCACCGCGTACGACATGCTGGACGTGTTGGACAGCGTCTTCGACGCCGGATCGGTGCTGCAGGTGCACGAGCAGTGGGCCGGCAACGCCATCTGCGCCTTCGCCCGGCTCGACGGGCACTCGGTGGGGATCATCGCCAACCAGCCGATGGTGATGAGCGGCTGTCTGGACATCGACTCGTCGGACAAGATCAGCCGGCACATCCGCATCTGTGACATGTTCAACATCCCGATCATCACCTTCGTCGACTGCCCCGGCTATCTGCCCGGCGTGCAGCAGGAATATGCCGGCGTGATCCGGCACGGCGCCAAGGTGATCTACTCCTACTGCCAGGCCACGGTGCCGAAAATGAGCGTGGTCACCCGCAAGGCGATCGGCGGCTCCTATGTGGCGCTGAGCTCCAAGCAGATGGGCAATGACGTCGCCTTCGCCTGGCCCAGCGCACAGATCGCCGTGATGGGGCCCGACGGTGCCGCCCGACTGCTCAACCGGCGCCAGATCCAGCAGGCCGAGGATCCGGCCGCGGAGGAGAAGCGCTTCGTCGACGAGTACCGGGAGAAGTTCTTCAATCCCTACCGGGCCGCCGACGTCGGGCAGATCGACGAGGTGATCGAGCCCTGTGAGACCCGTCCCCGGCTGATCCGTGCGCTGGAGGTGTTGCGCACCAAGGTGCAGACCAACATCCCCAAGAAGCACGGGCTCTTCCCGGTCTAGGAGGCTGAGATGAACAATCTTGGTTGGGGCCTGGAGATGACAGTGGTGGGGATGGGCGTGGTCTTTGCCCTGCTCGCATTGCTGATGGGCGTGCTCACCCTGATGGGCAAGCTGGACCGGCCGGAGGATGCGGCCAAGCCGGTGGAGGCCGCCCCCCTGGCTGCCCCCTTCGGAGCCAACGATCCCGAAGATGCCGCCGAGCCCGCCGACGTCAGCCCACCGGCTGAGACCGCCCCCGCTGCACCGGCCTCCTCCGTCGAGGTCCTCACCGACGGACTCACCGTCGACCAGGCCACCGCCGTCGCGCTCGCCGTGATCACCCACGCCGAGGTGCGACGCCAGCAGGCCGCCCCCGCCATGCGCACCCACGCGCCCGGCAGCCAGATCCACACCAGCCGCTGGGTCGCGGTGGGACGTGGCAACCAGAACACGTCCTGGAAGAGGAGATGACCCCCATGCGCCGCTACACCATCTCGATCAACGGTTCCGACCACGAGGTCGACGTCGAAGAGGTCACCGCCAACACCTTCCGGGTGCAGATCGCCGGGCACGGCGTCGACGTCCGGCTGCGCGACCACCAGGATCTGGCCCAGGCCATGATCACCCCGAATGTGGAGGTTGGCCGGGCCAATGTCGTCGAGTCCGTCGACGCCCGGGACGTGCTGCCCGCCAGCCAGGCCACCGCCCCCGCACCCGCACCCCGCCCGGTGGCTGCACCCGTCGCCACCCCGGCGGCCGCCGCCACCGCCCCCGGGGCCGCCAGCTCCATGACCGCGCCGATGCCCGGCGTCGTGCTCACCGTCAGCGCGCAACCGGGGCAGAGCGTCAAGCGCGGCGACCCGCTGCTGGTGCTGGAGGCGATGAAGATGAAGAACGAGCTCAAGGCCACCCGCGACGGCGTGATCGCCCAGGTGCTGGCCGAGGTGGGCGCGCAGGTGAAGTTCGGCGATCCCCTGGTGGTGTTCGAATGACTGTCGCGATGGAGTCCACCATCGACCTGCTGCTGCGTGGCATCACCAATGTCACCTGGCAGTCGGTGGTGATGATGCTGGTGGGCTGCGTGCTGATCGCGCTGGCGGTGGTCAAGGAGTACGAGCCACTGCTGCTGCTGCCGATCGGTGCGGGCTGCCTGCTCACCAATCTGCCCTTGTCACCTCTGGTCGGCGACGAGGGCATGCTCACCGTGCTGCGCCATGCCGGCGTCGACAACGAGTTGTTTCCGCTGCTGATCTTCATCGGGATCGGCGCGATGACCGACTTCGGGCCCTTGTTGGAGAACCCGAAGATGGTGCTGCTGGGCGCCGCCGGCCAGTTCGGCATCTTCCTCACCCTGATCCTGGCCGCCCTGATGGGTTTCACCCGGCAGGAGTCCGCCTCGATCGGCATCATCGGTGCGATCGACGGCCCGACGTCGATCTATGTCAGCCGGCAGCTGGCACCACAACTGTTGGCGCCGATCACGGTGGCCGCGTATTCCTACATGTCGTTGGTGCCGATCATCATGCCGCCGATCATGCGGCTGCTGACCACCAAGAAGGAACGCAGCATCCGGATGCCGTACTCGCAGCGCGAGATCAGCAAGCGCACCCGGATCCTCTTCCCGATCGTCGTCACGGTGATCGTCGGCATCCTGGTGCCCTTCGCCACCCCGCTGATCGGCATGCTGATGTTCGGCAACCTGATGCGCGAATCCGGCGTGGTCGAGCGGCTGGTCGGCGCCTCCTCCAATGAGATCGCCAACACGGTGACCCTCTTCCTGGGCCTGGCCATCGGCTCCACCATGGTGGGCGCGTCCTTCCTGAAGTGGTCGACGCTGATGATCCTGGTGCTGGGCCTGATGGCCTTCTGCCTGGACACGGCCGCGGGGGTGATGTTCGGCAAGCTGATGAACCTGCTCTCGGGTGGCAAGTTCAACCCGCTGATCGGGGCGGCCGGCATCTCGGCCTTCCCGATGGCCGCCCGGGTGGTGCAGAAGGAGGCCTCCAAGGAGGACTTCGAGAACTTCATCCTGATGCACGCGATGGGCGCGAATGCGGCCGGACAGGTGGCCTCGGTGGTGGCCGGCGGCGTGCTGCTGGCCCTGATGGGCGCCGCCTGAGCGGATCACGAACACCGGCCGATCAGCCGCCTCCGGCTGCCGATCGGCCGGTGTTTTTCGTTGCTTTCTTGAGGAAATCTCAGCAACTTGTTGGGCTTTGGGGCTGTCCAACCCGTTGTGCCGACCGTCTGGTCACCGTACTGTCGAGTACATGAAGATTGGCACAGACCCCGGACAGGAGCATCGGCTGCGCACCCGAATCGCCGCCGTGGCCCTGATCGCGGTGGCGGCGCTCTTCGCCGAACCCGCCCTCACCCACCAGTCATCACCCGTCGCGCCCATCCTGCAGCAGCGCTGACCCAGACCTTCCACAACGTGCCCCAGCCATCGGCTGGGGCACGTTGCCGTTCTTCCCCCGACCTGTTGCCATAAGTGGAAGCTGAGACCGGGGGTAGTGCTTCTATTGCGTTGATCTTGGTTCTGGCCGCCACTTGTGGCACGGGTCAGGCGGCCTTCAATCCGCGTCGGGCACCCCACCAGTGATCCCCCCGGCGGATCATGGCAAGCAGGGACTGTTCCACCGTCGCCCAGCCGAACATCACCTGCTCGTAGGTGAGCCGAACCACGATGTATCCCAAGGCTCTCAGCTCCAGATCTCGCTCGCGGTCCTTGGCGTAGTTCTCCTCACCCGTGTGGTGGGCCTTGCTGTCCACCTCGATGATGAGCCGCTCCCCCACCAACAGGTCCACCCGCCCAACCTCACCAATTTGAACCTGGGTACGCAGTTGAACCTTCCGGCTGCGCAGCCGAAGCCGGGTGAACGTCTCGGTACCGGACTCGGCCCGGTCGCAGCGATCCAGCGCCTGTTCTGCCCGGGGGATCCCACCCAGGGCCGCTCGCACCTCGCCGAGGGTGGCCAGCTTGTGATGAACCACGGAGTCAACCGCAGCGATGAAGTTGTCCTCATCCAGACAACGCCAGGCGGAGCGGAGAGCGGTCAGCACATCATCGACTCCGCTCCGAGGTGACCTGTCCGGGCCGCCCACCGGTCTGCACCGAACCACCCCCACCGGTAGACGGCCGGATTCGTGATGGTCCGTGCGGATGTGGAGGGTGGTGTTCTCCGCCACCCAGACGCCGTGCAGTCGTAGTGCAGAGACACAGCCAACGCAGCCACGTAGCTTGACGGCACGCTCCACGGTGCCGTCCGATCGTGCCTCGGCATACCAGCCCCGGCGGAGATGCCGCAGGGACCCGCTCCGTAGGCGTTGGCGGATGAGAGTCTGTCCCAGGCCCGCATCGTTGAGTTGTCTGGTTGTCCACACTCCCCCGAGGGGTTCAATTGAGTCGCTCACACCAGAGAGTTTCGAAATCGGACCTCGAGAATTGTCACGGAACCGGCACCTGTGGAAAACACCCGCCCACTCACCGCGGCTGTGGAAAACTCCCCGCTGCCACAAATGGCCACTGAAACCAAGATCAACTCATCTAATGCACTATCCCTGCTCTCAGCTTCCACTTGCGGCAGGCGCCCAGGTCTACTTGCCCGTGTGCCACTTGCGAATGAGCCGGATCCGGGAGTCCACCTGGTCGGTGGAAGCCCGGGACAGCGGCGGGCCGCCGGCCTGGCGTCGCAGTTCGGCGTGGATGTGGGAGTGCGGTATGCCGCGGGAGCGCGCGTACTGGCTGACCAGCGAGTTGAGCTCCTTGCGCTTGGTCTCCAGCGCCCGGTGCAGGCTGATCTCCGGGGCAACGTGCTCCTTCTTGTCCCGCCGTTCCTGCCGCTTGAGCTGGCGGCGCTGTCGTTCCCGCAGCAGGTCAGTCACCTGCTCGGGCTCCAGCAGGCCGGGCAGGCCCAGATAGTCGCGTTCCTCGTCGGAGCTGGGTTCGGCGTTCAGCCCGAACTGCTGGGAGTCGAACATCACGTGGTCAAACTGCGCCACGGATTCCAGCGCCTCCCACTCGCCCAGCAGGTCGTCGGAGGCCTTCGCGTCCTGGTTGGCCTGCTCCACCAGCAGGTCCTCCTGGGCGAACAGGTCGTCCTCGTCGGACTTCTTGCGGCCACCGAGGACGTGGTCACGCTGCTGCTCCAGCAGGGCGGCGTGGGAGAGGATCACCGGGACGGTGGGCAGGAAGACCGTCGCCACCTCGCCCCGGCGGCGGGTCCGCACGAAGCGCCCGACGGCCTGGGCAAAGAACAAGGGCGTGGAGGTGGCCGTCGCGTAGACCCCGACGGCCAGCCGGGGCACGTCGACGCCCTCGGAGACCATCCGGACCGCCACCAGCCAGCGGTCGTCGGAGCCGCTGAAGGCCTCGATCCGTTTGGAGGCACCTTCCTCGTCGGAGAGCACCACCGTCGGCTTCTGGCCGGTGACGTGGTGCAGGATCTTGGCATAGGCGCGGGCCTGGGTCTGGTTGGTGGCGATCACCAGACCACCGGCGTCGGGGACGTGCCGGCGCACCTCACTGAGCCGGATGTCGGCGGCCTTGAGCACCGACTGCATCCACTCACCCTTCGGGTCCAGCGCGGTGCGCCAGGCGTGGGCGGTGAGGTCCTTGGTGAGCGCCTCGCCCAGGTTGGCGGCCAGTACCTCGCCCGCCTTGGTGCGCCAGCGCATCGGGCCGCCGTAGGCCATGAAGATCACCGGGCGCACGACATTGTCGCGCAGTGCCTCGGCATAGCCGTAGGTGTAGTCGGCCCGGGACTGCTTGGCGCCCGACGGCAGTTCCTCGTAGGTGACGAAGGGGATCGGCGACTCATCGGAACGGAAGGGGGTACCGGTCAGCGCCAGCCGACGCACGGCGGGTTGGAAGGCCTCCTGGATGGCGTCGCCCCAGCTCAGCGCGTCGCCGGCGTGGTGCACCTCGTCGAAGATCACCAAGGTCTTGAAGTTCTCCGCCCTGGCCCGGTAGTGGTGCACCCGGGCGGCGACGCCGGCATAGGTGACGGCGATCCCCTCGAATTCCTTGGAGCGGCCGCGCATGGAGCCGCCCAGCCCGGGATCGATGTTGATGCCCACCTTGCTGGCCGCCTCGGCCCACTGCACCTTGAGGTGCTCGGTGGGGGCGACGACGATGATCCGCGCGATGATCCGCTGGTGCAGCAGTTCGGCGGCAATCCGCAGCGCGAAGGTGGTCTTGCCTGCGCCGGGGGTGGCGACGGCCAGGAAGTCGCGGGGCTCGTCGCGCAGGTAGAGCTCGAGCGCCTCCTGCTGCCAGGCGCGCAGGCTGCGGGCGGTTCCCCACGGGGCGCGGCCGGGCCATGCCGGGGAGATGTGTTCGAAGGCCGAGGTGCTCATCGCGATGCACTCCTGCCAGCGACTGCCGGGGTCTGCTGGAGGTCACGCATGGGAGTTCGAGAGTACCCGAATCCGGTGACGGGCCAGAACGACGGCCAACCGCCAGCACCACGAAAAGGCCCTAGTCAGACACTTGTCCAAGAGCAGATCTGCCGCCAGAACCGCTAGTCAGAGCGCTTTACGAAACTGAAGATCTGCCGCACTGACGCCCAACTTGGTTGCGACGGCCAGTTCAACAATGCGAGCATCGAGACAGGCGGTGGGGACCGCCAGCAGGAAGACTCCTTGGCCGCGGGCCCAGGGAAGCAGAACTTCGCGGCGGGGGCCGCAACCAGTAGGACATTGCTCACGCTCCTTACCGAAGGACTCGTCATGGTTGCTCTCATCATCGCCGTTGCCGCCCTGTGGCTGGTTGCAGGCGTTCTCTGGCTGGCCGATGGCAGCAAGGCGCGTCCCAGCGTCGACGCGATCCTGGCCGACCGCAGCGAACCCATCACGCTCGACGACGTCCGTCAGCGCGAGGGGATGCAGCAGGTCGCTTGAAGGGATGACGAGCAGCCGCCACAGCAGGCTGCACAGTAGACCCAGCGCCGCCATGACCCGGCCCCCCCCTTCTGGGGAGGTCGGGTCTTGTCATGGGCGGGCATTGGTGAAATTCACCACCAGGGGCGCTACAGTTCTCTTCACCTCGA
Organism: Luteococcus sp. H91; assembly: GCF_038433135.1. Classification (NCBI taxonomy): domain Bacteria; kingdom Bacillati; phylum Actinomycetota; class Actinomycetes; order Propionibacteriales; family Propionibacteriaceae; genus Luteococcus; species Luteococcus sp. H91. The sequence continues at coordinate 29,760 of NZ_JBCDMV010000011.1, forward strand.
TGACGAGGTGCGGTGATCGGGGGACCACCGTTTCGAGGAAGCACTGATCAGTGCTTCTCCACCCCACAGGAGAACCCATGACCGCACTTGCCGCCGTCGGCATTGTTGCCGCCCTCTGGCTGATCGCCGCCACGCTGTGGCTGATCGACGCGCCAGATCCCCGCCAGACCGCTGAACTGGTACTGGCCAACCGAGAAACTGATCGGGTGCACCAGCCGCTCCATCTGGCCAGCTGAATCCTCGACGAACAGTCCGGAGGCCGCCGACGCAGTGCGTCGGCGGCCTCCTCCATGTGTGGGTGAGTCAGAACAGCGCCGGGATGTTCTGCACGCCGATCCACAGCGACAGGCCAACCAGTAGGCAGGCGAAGGCGAACTGCAGGTGGCGTGGATCGGCCAGTCGGGCGATCCGCCCACCCGCCAGGCTGCCCAGGCTGGCGCCCACCGCGAAGGGTAGGATCACGGCCCAGTCCAGGTGCACCCCGATCGCCAGCCGGGAGCCCAGGGCGGTCAGGCAGTTGATCGCGATCACCAGCAGCGACGTCCCGATCGCCTGCCGGACGGGGAATCCCAGCACCAGGATCAGCGCGGGAACCACGGCGAACCCGCCGCCCACTCCGAAGAAGCCGGTCAGCATTCCCACCGCGGTGGCGGTCAGCAGGAGTTGCCAGAAGGGTCGGGGCACGCCGGCACCGTCACTGCGTCCGCGCCGACCCGAACGGAACATCAAACCGGCCACCACCAACAGCAGGACGCTGAACAGGCTGAGCAGCACAGCACCGGGAACACGCGAGGCGGCGGCGGAACCCGCCATGGATCCGACGATCCCCAGGGCACCGAACAGGGCTCCGTCGAACCAGCGGACCCGCCCACCCCGGGCGTGCGGCCACAACCCAACGAGCGACGAGATGGCGATGATCACCAAGGATCCCTCGGTGGCGACATGCGGGCTCTGGTGCAGCAGGTAGACCAGCAGCGGCACGGTGAGGATGGCACCGCCGCCGCCGAGGCTGCCCATCACCGCCCCGACCACCATCCCCAGAGGCAGGGTCCACCAGGTCATCCGCCGACACGCAGGGCGATCACCCGGCCGTCCAGGCTCAGCACCCGCAGGTTGCCGAAGGTGGCGCCGGTCTGCTCAGGCAGCGGCTGGTAGAAGTGCTCCGGCTGGGTGGCCGGTTCAAAACGATTCACGGTGGCGGTGCGCGTGGTCAGCTTGGCATTGCCGCGGTAGTGGACGTCGGTGCTGGCCACCTGGATGTTGACGCGTCGCCAGGTGACGTCACTGGGCAGCGCCGGGCGGGCGGCCCCAGTCAGGGCGTTGAGGAAGGTGCGGCCACCCGGTTCGTTCACCACGACGCCTGTGCCGCTGGTGCCGAGCGCACCCGCATCACGCCCACCCACTGCGAAAGGACGGCTGGTCCACACCCGATGCCCGTTGTTGGGGTCGATCCTGGAGACCACCATCCGGCCCCCGTCGATGACGCCGCTGGGACGCACGGTGCCGGCCTTCCACTCGCAGACCAGGACCACGTCGGTGCGCGAGCTGCAGCCGATATCGGCCCCTGGGATCTTCCACTTGGTCGCGCCGGTGTTGGCGTCGAAGCCGAGGGTGAGCCGGCGCTGGGGCATCGGGTGCACCACCCCGGCCCGGGGCAGGCCCACGGTGCCGTAGATCACCTTTCCGAAGCCGTTGAAGTTCCAGCCGCCATTGGGCGAGAGCTTGCCGAACATGTCGGCCTCCAGCCGGTGCCAGACCAGCTTGCCCTTGCGCTCCACACCGATCGCGGCCTTGCGGGTCTTGGGCTCCAGATAACGAACCAGCCCATAGCGGCCCAGGTCTTCATAGCTGTCGCCCACGTCGGGCAGGGGGCTTGCGGTCCAGCGACTCCGGACGGGCAGCCGTACCTCGACCGGTTTCACCCCAGCCAGGGCCTTGGCACACACAGCAGCCGAATCGTCGGGGCAGACCTCGGGAAAGCTGGTGAACTGGAAGATCCCGGTGTCGTTGATCGCCTTGCCACGCTCTTGCACGTCGAGCAGCCGCAGGCGGGCGCGCTGCCCGGGGCCACGCAGCGGTTCGAGCACCGCCACATAGCGCCCCTGCACCACGGTGACGGGCATCGCAAACTGCGGCGGCACCATGGAGGAACTCACCTGATGTGCCCATTTCACCGAACCATTGGCCAGGTCGAGCTCCTGCAGTTCCAGGTGCTTGTCCACGCTGGCCAGCACAATGGCGTGCCCCGACGCGTTCACCACGTCGCTGGCCGGTCGCGAGGCCGTGCTGCTCCAGACCACGGGCGCCTCGGACGGCTGGTTGGGGTCCGGTTTGATCTGGCTCTCGGTGTGCTCCGGCTGGCTGGCCGAATCCGTGGCGCTGGGTGAGCCGCTGGCACCACCGGGGTTGGGTGCGGCCGGCTCGGGCGTGCAGCCGGCCAGCACCAGGAGCGCGCAGGCACCAAGCAGGGTGACCCGCTTCAGAGGGCCAGGGCTCGATGCACACATACTCCGAGCCTACGCGGACACGGGCTCCAACTCACACCACGACCATCCGGCAGGGCGCCGCGACAAGCCACGAAAGAGCTGCATCCGGCACCAACAGGGTTCATCCCGGGTCAGCTGAATCGGCGGATTCCGAAAACCGACCGCCAGATATTGCCCCAGCAGGCCCCCGAGGCTGGCGGCGGCCGAGGTCGGCGGAATCTGGTGGTCACTTTCCGGAAGTGGTCACCTGACCATGAGCCTCCGCAAGGCTTCAGCCTGTGCCGCGCGGTCATGACACCTGTCATGGCCAGGACGTGACAGCCACCCGAGGCGTACACGGGCATGGCCGGGGAGGCTGCATCGAGCTGACGGATCTGCACAAGCACTTCGGCTCCGGCACCGGTACGGTGCGGGCCGTCGACGGGATCAGTCTGGGCATCGCACCCGGCGAGATCGTGGCCTTCCTGGGGCCGAATGGCGCCGGCAAGACCACGACGCTGGACGTGGTGCTGGGCTTCACCCGCCCCACCTCCGGATCGGTGAAGGTCTTCGACGGCAGCCCCTCGCAAGCGATCGCCACGGGCCGGATCGGCGCGGTGCTGCAGACTGGCGGCCTGCTGCGTGACCTGACGGTGGGCGAGACGGTGCGCTCAATCGCCGCCCTGCAAAGGGGTTCCCGGCCGGGCGGCGAAGGTGATGGCGCAGGCCAACATCGCCGCCCTGGCCAACCGCAAGGTCTCCAAGTGTTCCGGCGGCGAGCAGCAGCGGATCAAGTTCGCCCTGGCCCTGCTGACCAATCCGGACCTGCTGGTGCTGGACGAAGCGACCGCCGGCACGGACGTCGGCGCCCGGCGAGCCTTCTGGGCGTCGATGCGCAGCCAGGCCGAGGCGGGCAAGACCATCCTGTTCGCCACCCACTACCTGGAGGAGGCGCAGGACTTCGCGCAGCGGGTGGTGCTGATCGGCAAGGGCAGGATCCTGGCCGACGGCCCGGTGGCCGAGGGGCCGGCGGCCGGGATCTGGTGATCAGCGCCCCGACCCTGGAATCCACCTTCCCTGCACTCACCCACGAGGACGCAGCATGAACGCCACCTACATCCGGATCGACCTGATTCGGCAGTTGCGCAGCATCCCGACGATCGCCTTCACCTTCCTGATGCCGGTCTTCATGTACCTGCTCTTCGGCGGCCGCGCCCCCTATGGTGAACAGGCCGCGGGTGATGGCAATGTGAAGTTCTACGTGATGGCCTCGATGGCGGCCTATGGCGCGGCCACCGCGGCGGTCAGCATCGCGTCGATGGCCGCCACCGAATCCATGCTGGGCTGGGGTCGCCAGCTGGGCCTGACCAGGCAGCCGTCCTATGGCTTCGTGGTGAACAAGCTGGTGGTGGCGACCCTGATCGCCGCCGTCGCCCAGGCCCTGGTCTACCTGTCGGGTTGGGCCACCGGCGCGCACGCCACCACCAGGTAGGTCAGCCACCAGGCGTCGTGAAGGATGCGCCCGCCGACGAGCTGGCGGAGGCGGTCCGACGGGTGCACGCCGGCCTGCGGGTGGTGGATGCCGAGCTGGCCCAGGCGTCGCTGATGGAGGGCCCCAACCCGCTCAGCCAGCGCGAACAACAGGTGCTGCGGCTGGCGCGCCAAGGCCTGTCGGTGGCCCGGATGGCCGAACGCGGCTGGATCTGAGGGGGCGGCAGCTACTTGCGGTGCAGCAGCTTGGCCAGGGTGGACTGCTTGGTCTTGGGGTGGTTCTTCTCCCCGGTGCGCTCGTCAAGCTCGATCCAGCGGGAATCGCAGCCGGGGCAGCGGTAGACGGGCGCACCCTCCACCTCGTCCTTGGTCTTGATGATGCCGCAGGCGTCCTGACAGGTGTTCGCCTCAATGAATCGTGCCGCCATGTTTGCCATGGTGCACCCCGGGTCAACTCCGCCGCCAATCAGGGTAGGGACTTGGGATGCTTCAGAGGGCTGCAATTGTGGTGGGCTGAGCGATTTCCCAAGGACGTTGGAACCTGCAATCCCACCCCGGACGACGCAGAAGCGCCCCGGCCGAAGCCGGGGGCGTGTACTGCTGGGGGTCCGGGTTACTTCTCGCTGGTCAGGTCGTAGACGGTGGCGCTGCCCACGGTCGTGGAGCTGAAGTTGGCGGTGACCCACTCGGTGATCTCGGAGGCCGAGCCGGAGTTGCCGCCGGGGCCGCCACCCATGCCGCCGCCGGAGATGAAGTAGCTGATGTCCCCACTGGCGACGTAGGCCTTGAACTGCTCCAGGGTGACGTTGTTGTCGCTGCCGCTCCAGCCGCCGATCGACATCACCGCCGTGTCCGAGTTCAGGATGTAGCCCGCCGCCGTCTGGTCACCGATCACGGCCGCCGACCACCGGGAGCTGGTCTGGTTGAGCAGGTCGGTGAGTTCGGAGTTGGTCGACGCCGATCCGCCGGGCCCGCCCTGGCCACCGTCCTGACTGGCGGTACTGCCCGAACTGGTACCCGTCCGGGCCGTGCCTGTGGGGGCAGCGCCGCTGGGGGCGGCACCATCCTGGCCGGTGGTGCCGGTGGGCGGGGTACCACCCATCCGGCCGCCACCCACCAGGGCGACGTAGCCCATGGCCCCGGCGATGCCACCGATCAACGCCACGTAGCGGATCCAGGAGTGCCAGCCCGACGCGTTGAGCGCCAGCAGGTGGTAGCCCCAGCCCGCGGTGACGGCAATGGCCAGCCCCAGGACGGTGCGCCAGGCGACGCCGATCACCCCGTCGCGCAAGCCCGCGCGGAAGACCTCTCGGCCGGCCACCGCGATGGTGGCGGCGATCCCCCGGGGTCAGGGCGACGGCGTAGTAGGAGTGCACGGTGCCCTGCATGAAGCTGAGTACCAGCGCGGTGGAGAGCATCCAGCCGCCCCAGAGCACCAGCGAGGCGCGGGAACGGTCGGTGCGGGAGGCACGGCCGCGGGCCATGAAACCGGCGACCAGCAGGATGATCGTGGCGGGCAGGAACCAGCTGATCTCGGTACCGAACTGGCTGTTGAACATCCGGAAGATGCCGGTGCTGCCGCCGAAGCCACCGCCCTGGCCACCCCCGCCGCCACCATTGCCGGAGCCGCCGAAGATGCGGCCCAAGCCGTTGTAGCCCAGCGCCAGTTCCCACAGGGTTGTTGGTGGAGCCGCCGATGTAGGCGCGCTTGGCCGCGGGCCACAGCGAGACCAGGGTGATGAACCAGCCGGCGCTGACGATCATGCTGCCCGAGGCGGCCAGCAGGTGACCGATCCGGGTCATCAGGCTGTGGCGCGATGCAATCAGGTAGGCCAGCACGAAGCCGGGCAGCACCAGCAGGCCCTGCAGCATCTTGGTGAGGAAGGCGAAGCCGATCGCGGCACCGGCCGCCACCATCCACCACATGGCCCGGCGAGAGGCCCGCCCGGCACGCTCGCCGAGTCCGTCGAGGGCACGTCGAGCGCACGGACCACGAAGTAGCCGGCCAGGCTCATCAGCAGGGTGAGCATCGCGTCGGGATTGTCGAAGCGGAACATCAGCGCGGCAACCGGCGTCGCCAGCACCAGCGCGCCGGCCACCAGACCGGCCAGGTGGCCATGCCAGCGGCGCACCGCGGCGGCCACCGTCGCCACCGTGCCGACGCCCATCAGGGCCTGCGGCAGCAGCAGGGAGAAGGAGCTGAAGCCCAAGATCCGGGCGCTCAGGCCCATCACCCACAGCGAGGCCGGGGGCTTGTCGACGGTGATCGCATTGGCGGAGTCCAGCGAGCCGAAGAGCCACGCGCTCCAGCTCTGGGTCGCGGATTTCACGGCGGCGGCGTAGAAGTCGTTGGCGTAGCCGCTCACGGTGAGGCTCCACAGGTAGACGACGGCGGAGAGCGCCAGCAGCACCCAGAGCGCCGGGCGGGCCCAGGCCGGGTCGGTGGCGGATCCTAGGAAGAGGCGGGCCAGTCGGCCCCGCTGGGCAACGGTTCGCGGTGAGGCGTGGGCGTCGGGCCCGGGCTCGCTCACGGCGAGCGTCCCGACGGCGGGAGCCGCCCTTCGCTCGTCGAGCAGTGCGGCGGAGGTCATGGTGACAGAGCCTTTCGTTCAGGTACTGCTCCACCGTCGCGTCGGAGTCTGTGTGCCTGCTGTGCAGGCTCGGGGAGGCATCTGTGCATCGGATGTTTGAACGAAAAACTTCTCACTGCCCGGTTGCTTCCGGTTGGTAAGCAAGTGTGTTGCTTTCTCCAAGAATTCCGTGAACACCCTTACGAGCGCGGGATTGGCGGACTGATATTGACCCAGCACCCCCATGGAACCCAAGGAATGCGAGGAAGCATGCCCGCCAACATGATTCTGGTGGTGGAACGCGAGTTCCCCTATGACCGGGAGGTCATCTTCGACGCCTGGACCGTCCCGGAACAGATGAGCCAATGGCGCGGATCCCCCGGCTGGCACGTCGACCCGGCAACGGTCAGCAGTGACCTACGCGCGGGCGGCCGGCATCACCACGACAAGATCCGCGAATCCGACGGCCATGTGGTCGGCACCGACGCGATCTTCACCGAGTTCTTCCGCCCCGACGTCTTCGTCGCCAAGCAACGGATCACCGGCGACGACGGGATCAACCCCGACCAGCCGCTGGAACTGCGCGTCGAGTTCACCAAGATGGGCAAGAAGGGCACCCTGGTGCGGATCGTCCAAGGCCCCTATGACCCGTCGCAGAGTGAGCTGCACACCGAGGGCTGGACGCTGGAGCTGGAGCGCTTCAACCAGTGGCTGCAGAACAATGCCACCCCGGTGGGAGGTGCGCGATGAGCACCAGCATCACCACCGTGCGGCAGAAGCCGCTGATGAACATGAAGCAGATCCTGCTGATGAACCTCGGCTTCTTCGGCATCCAGTACTCGTTCGGCATGCAGCAGACCGCGATCAACCCGATCTACTCGATGCTGGGCGCCAGCCCCGAGGAGCTGCCGCTGCTCAACCTGGCCGGCCCGATCACTGGCCTGTTCATCCAGCCGCTGATCGGCGCGCTGAGCGACCGGACCTGGATTGAGAAGGGCTTCTTCCGTGGCCGTCGCCGTCCCTTCTTCCTGATCGGCGCCATCGGCTGCGCGGTCTGCCTGTTCCTCTTCCCCTTCGTCTGGGCCGTCTGGATGGCCGCGCTGCTGCTGTGGTTGCTGGACGCCAGCAACAACACCGCGATGGAGCCCTACCGTGCCTTCATCGCCGACAAGCTGCCCCCGTCGCAGCTCGGCAAGGGTTTCCTGGCGCAGAGCTTCTTCACCGGCCTGGGCATCACCCTGGCCAACCTGTCGATCAGCCTTTTCCAGGCCATCTTCGGCCTGGGCACCGGCGTCGGCATCCCCAAGTGGGCCTTCGGCGCCTTCATGCTGGGCTCGGTCTGCTCGCTGGTGACCGTGCTGGTCTCCGTCATCTCGACGCCGGAGAATGTTCCCTCCGACGCCGAACTGGCGGCCCTCAAAGAGAAGAAGAGCAGCGGCGGCGCCGGGGCCTTCCTCCGCGAGATCGGCGACGCGATCGTCGGCATGCCCACCGCGATGAAGGTGCTGGCACTGGTCTACTTCTTCCAGTGGTACGCCATGAACTGCTACTGGCAGTTCATCAGCCTGTGCATCGCCAAGGTGCTCTACGGCACGACGGACACCAAGTCGGCGCTCTACCAGGAGGCCGTGGCGCAGACCGGCAAGGTGAATGCCACCTACAACATCGTCACCTTCTGCATCGCCTTCAGCCTGGTGGCGCTGGCCAAGAAGCTGGGCGCCAAGTGGGTGCACGCGATCTGCCTGTGGTGTGCGACGGCCGGGTTGCTGATCTTCCCGCACATGAACAATCGTTGGCTGGAGATGGTGGCCATCGTCGGTCTGGGCATCGCCTGGGCCTCCATCATGGGCGTGCCGTACATCATGGTGGTGCGGATGATCCCCTCAACCCGTTACGGCGTCTACATGGGCATCGTGAACATGATGATCGTGATCCCGATGCTGATCCAGACGCTGACCTTCGGCTGGGTCTACAAGCACCTGCTGGGTGACAACCCGGTCAACGCCATCACCTTCGCGGCGGTCTTCCTGGCGATCGCCGGCGTGGTGATGTTGTTCATCAAGGAGCCGCCAATCGTCAAGGACGTCGAGGACATTGGCGCCGAACCCGGAACCGCAACGGTGGGAGCACACTGATATGTCCATGAATGACTACGAGACCATCGTCGTCGGCACCGACGGCTCCGCGCTGGCCGAGCCGACGGTGGCCCGGGCCGCCTGGCTGGCCGCCCGGGAGGATTCCGACCTGATCATCGTCTGCGCCTGGTCCAGCATGTCCCGCCGGGCCGAGGCCAAGAATGTCAACGCCCTGGGCAATGACGCGTCCAGTCTGGGGCAGGTGCACGGCCGGCAGGCCGCCACCCAAGCCGTGCAGCAGGCCGTTCAGATCGCAAAGAGCCACAAGGCCCGGGTCAAGGCAGCCCTGTTGGTGGACGGCGAGCCCGGATCGGCGCTGATGCAGGTGGCCGGGCAGCACCAGGCCGACCTGATCGTCGTCGGCGCGATCCAGGACGTGTCGATCGCCGATCGGCTGCTGGGCACAGTGGCCACCGACGTGGTCAAGCGCGCCACCTGCGAGGTGCTGATCGTGCGGCCCGCCATGCCGGTCACCGAGCTGGAGGTGCCGGAGGACAACACCGACGCCCCGGCGGTCCCCGAGGAGGTCCCGCTGGGCTGAGGTGCCCGCCGGGCGCACCACCCGCACCCGCTGACCGAGCTGGCCAAGGCCCCACCTTGGGTGGGTCGCCCGTCCAATTCCGAAAAGTGACCGCCAGATTCACCCCGATCCGGCCGCCCCCGCGGCGCCCACGCAGCAGGGACCGATCTGGCGGTCGTTTCTCGGAATCCGCCCCGTGAGTGCTCGTCGGACTACCCTGTGAGCGCCCACCGAAGGGAGCCACGATGAGCAATGCCCGACTTCAGTACGCGGCCTTGGTCAGCATCCTGCAAGTGCTTGCGCTGGTGGGGATGGTGTGGATCCTGGCCAATCTGACGGGCCGAAGTGTGCGTGCGGCCGCGCTGGCAATCTGGCCCGCAGTGGCCGCCGGTGCCGTCGGCATCGCGATCACCGCCACCCGCACCTACCGGTCCGGCCCTCCCGGGGATTCGCCCCGGGACTAGAGTCGTCTCACCGGCGTCCAGGGAGGTACGCGTGACCGAGTTCTTCGAGACCTTCAACAATGGCGCGCGCCATCTGCGCGAGGAGAAGGAATTCCAGAAGGTCAATGTGCTGCAGGCCAAGCGGGGTGGCCGCGGGCCGCAGCCGCTGGACCTCGAATCCGGCCGGATCGTGCTGGTGCGCCCCGGGGAACGGGTCGCCACCCGCGGGATCGAGGTGCGACGGGCCACCGCGGAGGATCATCGGGCCGCGGCCCGGGTGGCGGTGCACGCCTATCTGGACGGCGGGGAGCTGCGGCATGACGACCCCTACCTGGAGGTCTTGCGCGACTGCACCACCCGGGATCGCGACGGCGAACTGTGGGTGGCGCTGGACGGTGCTCGGGTGGTCGGCACCCTGACGTGGTGCCCGGCCGGCTCCCCGCTGCAGGAGGTGGCCGGCCCCGGCGAGGGTGAGTTCCGGGTGCTCGGGGTGGACCCGACCGCCCAGGGCAGTGGCGTCGGACGGCTGCTGGTGCAGGCCGCGATCGACCGGGCCCGAGCCGACGGCCTGAGTGCGATCGTGTTGTCGTCGTCCGAGTGGATGACCACCGCACACGCGCTCTACCGCTCGTTGGGTTTCGTCCGCACGCCCGAGCGCGACTGGTCGCCCCGCGAGGACGTGCACCTGCTCACCTACCGCCTGGAGCTGTGATTCGCCGCTGAGGGACCTCACAGGCTGCACTCCCATTGGGCTCGGCCGCCGTGGTCAGCTCCCTGCCCCACGAACCCACCCACGGTCCCCGAGCCTGTCGAGGGGTGCTGCGAGCGCGAGGAACGAGCGTGAGCAGCCCGCCCAGGCAGCGCGAGGAACGAGCGCGAACGCCTGGGCGGAACAGAAGGAACGGAGCGGAGCGACTCCCGAAAAGAGGGAACCCGGCCACCCACCAAAGTGGATGGCCGGGCTCGCTCAAGCCAGACTCGGGGCGCAGCCCCGATGGGGGTCCACGGGGGCGAAGCCCCCGTGTGTCAGCTCAGGGCCGCGCGGGCGATCTCGCGGGCTTCCTGGGTGTTGTTGGCAGCCAGGACCGCGTCGGCGGCGGCCTTGCACTGCTCGGGGGTGACCTTGGCCAGCTGGGCCCCGACGGCCGGGATGGCGGCGACGGCCATGCTGAGCGAGGTGACGCCCAGGCCCACCAGGACGCAGGCCAGGTAGGGATCGGCGGCGGCCTCGCCACAGACACCGACGGGCTTGCCGAGCTTCTGGCCGGCCGCGGCGGTCAGGCCGATCATGGCCAGCACGGCGGGCTGCCACGGATCGGTCAGCTTGGCGAGCTTGGGGCTCATCCGGTCGGCGGCCATCGTGTACTGGGTGAGGTCATTGGTGCCGATGCTCATGAACTCGACGTGCTCCAGGAACTTCTCGGCCTGGACGGCGACGGCGGGAACCTCCACCATGATGCCGGGCTTGAGGCCCCGCTCACGGCAGAGCGCGGCAAAGTCCTTGGCCTCGTCGATGGTGGCGATCATCGGCGCCATCACCCAGGTGGGCTTGCCGTCGCTGGCGGCCTTGACGGCATCCAGCTGGTTGGTGAGGATGGCGGGCTGGTTCTCGGCGATGCGCACGCCGCGCACGCCCATGGCCGGGTTCTCCTCCTCGTCGAAGTTGGCGAACTTCAGCGGCTTGTCGGAGCCCGCGTCCAGGGTGCGAACGACGACCTTCTTGCCGGGGAAGGCGCCGATCACGGAGCGGTAGATCTTGGCCTGCTCCTCGATGCTCGGCTCGTTCTCCGCGCTCAGGAAGCACAGCTCGGTGCGGAACAGGCCGATGCCCTGCGCCTCGCTGGCGGCGGCGCGGCCGGCGCCGGCGCCGTCCTGCACATTGGCCAGCACGTCAACCGGGGTGCCATCGGCCAGCTGGGCGGGTCCGCGCCAGCTGCGGATCGCCTCACGACGATCAAAATCGGCCTTGACCAGCCCTTCGGCCTCGCCGGTGTCGACGCCGGTCTTGATGGAGCCGGCGGCGCCGTCGATCAGCAGCTGGGTGCCAGCAGCGATGTGCTGCAGGCCCTCGACGGCCACGATGCACGGAATGCCCAGCTGGCGGCTGATGATGGCGGTGTGACTGGTGGGGCCACCAAGCTCGGTGACCAGGCCGATCACCAAGGTCGGATCCAAGCCAGCGGTGTCGGCGGGGGCCAAATCATCGGCCAGCAGGATGGAGGGCTGCTCGGGGGTGGGGACGCCAGGCTCCGGCTTGCCCAGCACCTCGGCGATCACCCGGTCACGGATGTCCTTCAGGTCGGTGGTGCGCTCGGCCATCAGGCCACCGATCTTCTCGAACATGGTGACGAACTCGTCGGTGGTGCGGGCGATGGCCAGGTGGCTGGGCATGCCGGTCTTGATCCGCTTGATGATCGCCTTGTGCCAGCCCTTGTCACTGGCCATGGAGGCATTGGCCTCCAGCACATTGGCGGCCACGCCGGTGGCATGGGAGGCACGCTGGGAGAGACGGCTGCTGACGGCGGCGGCAGCGGCCTGGAACCTGGCCACCTCCGCGTCGCGGCCGTTTTCGGGGATGTTCGGGCTGTGCTCGGGGAGCTGGGGCCGTGGGGCCGTCCAGATGGCGGGGGCGTAGGCGACCCCGGGGACGACGCCGGTGCCACGGAGTTCGGATGCACTGTTCATGTGGGAAAACCCTTCCAAGTCTCGCCGACGGCTTCGGCCGAGCTCGGCCGACAGCATCGAGAACCATCTGCTTCCACGCAGGTGTGGCAACACACTAGACCAAGCCTCCGACGCTTTTCAGGGGTCTGGACGAAATCAGCCGCGGGAGAAAGTTCCCCAGGAAGTTTCGCCTCACCTCTTGTGCATTCCCACACATAGCCATAGTCTTCAAACATAATCAGACACAAACCAATGTTGAATTGGGTCTGGTTGCGCCAAAGGAGGACGCACGCATGTATGCCGAGGAGCGACGACAGCTGATCGTCCAGCTCGCCCGCAGCCAGGGCCGCGTGCAGGTCAGTGCCGTCGCGGACCAGTTCAATGTCACCCCGGAGACCATCCGTCGCGACCTCGAGGTGCTGGACCGCCAGGGCGTTCTGCATCGGGTGCACGGCGGGGCGATGCCCTCGGAATTCCTGCCGCTGGGTGACCTGGCCGTCGTCGACCGGGAGAACAGTGCGGCCGAGCAGAAGGAACGGATCGCGCTGGCGGCCCTGCGGCTGCTGCCCAACCAGCCCTACAGCTCCATCCTGATCGACGCCGGCACCACCACCAGCCGCCTGGCCGCGGCGATCCCCACCAGCACCAAGATGACGATCTTCACCAATTCACTGCCAATCGCGGCCACCCTGAGCTCCCGCACCAGCGCCGATGTCCAGCTGCTGGGCGGGCACGTCCGCGGCGTGACCCAGGCCTGCGTCGGCGGCAACACCGTCGCCTGGCTGAGCAAGCTGCGGGTGGACGTCTGCTTCCTGGGGACCAACGGGATCTCCGCCGGCCACGGCCTCTCGACACCGGACAGCGAGGAGGCCATCGTCAAGGAACAGATGGTCCGCTGCGGGCGTCGCGTCGTGGTCCTGGCCGACAGCCGCAAATTCGGCGCCGAAACCGCCACCAGCTTTGCCACCATGGATGACATCGACGTGGTCGTCACGGATGCCGTCACCGATCTGCAGCGTCGCAGCTGCACCGAACGAGGAATTGAGGTCGTCGTCGCATGATCATCACCTTCACCGCCAATCCCAGCCTGGACCGCACCGCCCGGGTTGAGGGCACCGTGACCCGGGGCGGAGTGAACCGGCTGGGGCCGGCCACCAGCGAACCCGGCGGCAAGGGCGTCAATGTCGCCCGCGCCATCCAACTGGCCGGCCAGCCGGTCATCACCGTGCTGCCCGCCGACGACAAGGATCCGCTGCTCGCCGGGCTGGATGCCCTGGGCGTCGCCTACCGCAATGTGCCGACCGGCCGCCCGGTGCGCTCCAACCTGACCCTGGTGGAGGCCGACGGCACAACCAGCAAGTTCAACGAGCCCGGCCCGACGCTGGACGAGGAATTGCTGGTCACCCTGCGCAACACCGTGGTGGGCGCTGCCCGGCAGAGCAATGGTTCGGTGGCCAGCTGGGCCGTCCTGGCCGGATCGCTGCCGCCCGGCGCCCCCACCAACTCCTACGTCCACCTGATCAACCAGCTGCACGAGCTTGGCGTGCGGGTGGCCGTCGACACCTCCGACGCCCCGCTGCAGGCCCTGGCCGCGGTGCTGCCGAAGACCGCCCCCGACCTGGTCAAGCCAAATTCGGAGGAGCTGGGGCAGCTGTGCGGGATCGACGGGCTGGCGCTGGAGGACGAGGCTGCCAAGGGCAACTGGGCGCCGGTATTGGAGGCCGCCCGCAGCCTGACCGCGCAGGGGATCGGCTCCGTGCTGGTGACCCTCGGCGGCTCCGGCGCCCTGCTGGTCACCGCCGACGGCGCCTGGCATGCCACCCCCCCGGCCATCACCGTCGCCTCCACCGTGGGCGCCGGCGACTCCTCGCTGGCCGGCTACCTGCTGGCCGACGTCGAGGGCCTGGACGCCCCGGAGCGACTGCGTCGGGCCGTCGCCTATGGCTCGGGCGCCGCCGCGCTGCCCGGCTCCCAACTCCCCCACCCCGATCAGACGCTGCCCGACCAGGTCACCGTCACGCCCGTGGGCTGAGCCCAAACCCACCGCACAGCACCCGCAGTATTAACACCCCAGAGCCCACGGGCTCACCCATCTGGAAGGTTCCACATGTCCACACCATCACTGATCGAGCCGGGCCTGGTTGCCCTGGACACCGATCTTGGCCGCACCAAGGACGAGGTGATCCGCGGCCTGGCCGGCATCGTCGCCGCCACCGGGCGCGCCGAGGCCGACGGCCTGGCCGCCGATGCCCTGGCCCGCGAGGCCAAGTCCCCCACCGGGATGCCCGGTGGCTTTGCCATCCCGCACTGCCGCTCCGCCGCGGTGAACACCGCCTCACTGGGCTTCGCCCGGCTGAGCACTCCGGTCGACTTCGGTGACAAGGGCGGCCCGGCCGACCTGGTCTTCCTGATCGCCGCCGCCGAATCCGGTGGCGCGGACCACATGAAGCTGCTCACCAAGCTCGCCCGCGCGCTGGTGAAGAAGGATTTCCTGACCGCGCTGCGCGAGGCTCGAACGGCCGACGAGATCGTCACCCTGGTCAGGGGCGTGGTGGAGCCCGACGGCATGGACGCCGCCGCTGCCCCCGTCGCCGCCGCGGCCGCCGGTTCCACGGCTGCCGTCGCCAGCACCGAGGTCGGCAAGCCGTCGATCATCGCGATCACCGCCTGCCCCACCGGCATCGCGCACACCTACATGGCCGCCGACTACCTCACCGGCGCCGGCGAGGAGATGGGCGTCGAGATCGTCACCGAGCCGCAGGGTTCGACGGCAACCGATCCGGTGAGCGCGGATCAGATCAAGGCCGCCACCGCCGTGATCTTCGCCACCGACGTCGGCGTCAAGGGCCGGGAGCGCTTCGCCGGGCTGCCGGTGATCGAGTCCGGCGTGAAGCGCGCGATCAACGAGCCGAAGAAGATGATCGAGGAAGCCCTGGCGGCCGCCAAGGATCCCAATGCTCCCCGGGTGAAGGGGGATGCCGCCGCGGCGGCCGCCGGTGCCGGTGGTGCCCGGAGCCAGCTGGGCTGGGGCAAGCGGATCCAGCAGGCCCTGATGACTGGTGTGTCCTACATGGTGCCCTTCGTCGCGGCCGGCGGTCTGCTGATTGCCCTGGGCTTCCTGCTGGGCGGCTACCAGATCCCCTTCGTCGGGGATCACATCCTGGGCAACTACTCGATCACCAACCTGCCCAGCTACACCGAGGTGGCCAATGCCACCAAGGACGGCGCGGCCCTGTTCACCCCGGACAAGGTGAACAGCCTGCCGCACAACGGAATCCTGCTCTACCTGGGCGCGATGCTGTGGAAGCTGGGCGCCCTGGCCTTCGGCTTCCTGCTGCCCGCCCTGGCCGGCTACATCGCCTTCGCGATGGCCGACCGCCCCGGCATCGTCCCCGGCTTCGTCGCCGGTGCCGTGGCCGGCGCCACCGACGCGGGCTTCCTGGGTGCCCTGGTCGGCGGCCTGATCGCCGGTGCCGTGGCCGCCTGGATCGGTGGCTGGAAGGTGCCCCGCTGGCTGCGCGGCCTGATGCCCGTCGTGATCATCCCGCTGTTCGCCAGCCTGGTTGCCGGCGGCCTGATGTACCTCGTGCTGGCCAAGCCGATCTCCGCGCTGATGCGGATGATGACCAATGGCCTCAACGGCATGACGGGCGCCTCGATCGTCCTGCTGGGCGTGATCCTCGGCCTGATGATGTGCTTCGACCTGGGTGGCCCGGTCAACAAGACCGCCTACCTGTTCGCCACCACCAACCTGACCGTCGCCGCCGTCGCCACGCCGTCGATGAAGATCATGGCCGCCGTGATGGCCGCCGGCATGGTGCCCCCGATCGCCCTGGCGATCGCCACCGCGCTGCGGCCCAAGCTGTTCACCAAGGTGGAACAGGAGAATGGCACCGCCTGCTGGCTGCTGGGCGCCTCCTTCATCAGCGAGGGTGCGATCCCCTTTGCCGCGGCCGATCCGCTGCGGATCATCCCGGCCACCATGGTCGGCGGTGCCATCACCGGCGGCCTGACCATGGCCCTGGGCGCGGCCTCCAAGGCCCCGCACGGCGGCTTCTTCGTCTTCTTCGCGATGGACAAGTTCTGGGCCTTCGTGCTCTCGATCCTGATCGGCTCGGTGGTTGCGGGCCTGCTGGTGATCGTGCTGAAGTCGATGAAGAAGAAGGAAGTTTCGGACCCGACTGCCGTCGCGGCCTGAGATCAGTCACAATTGACCCACTCACTGTTGAAAGGAACCACCATGGCTAGCAAGACCGTTACCGTCGGCTCCAGCGTCGGCCTGCACGCCCGCCCCGCCGCCATCATCGCCGAGGCCGCCGGCGAGTACGACGACGAGATCACCCTGTCGGTCGATGGCGAGGAGGGCGTCGACGCCAGCTCCCCGCTGCTGATCATGACCCTTGGTGCCGAGAAGGGTGCCCAGGTCACCGTCGAGAGCGACGACGAGGCTGCCGTCGAGGCCATCGCCGCGCTGGTCGAGAAGGACCTCGACGCCGAGTGAGCATCCCCGCCTCCCGTCGCCGACGGGAAGCATGAAGAGGGCCGGACACCAATGTGTCCGGCCCTCTTTGACTTCCATGGACCCTCACCCCACCCCCTCGCCACGCATCGGTTCGAGATATGCCACTATTAGCACGGAATCTTCCGTACTAAAGGGGAATGTCTTGTCACTCAAGGAAAGTGCGCCGCCGGGAGGCGCCCAACCCGTCCCGCGCACCACCGGCCACCGGATGTCCAGCCGGGATCGCCGCTGGTGGATCGCCCTGGCCACCGTCGTCCTGGGCTCCTTCGTCGTGCTGCTCTACATGGGCATGCGGATCGACCACTCCAAGCCACCGATCCCCACCAGCGTGGTGGCCGCCGACGGCACCGAGCTGATCAGCAAGGGCGAGATCATGGACGGCCAGCGCGTCTGGCAGTCCATCGGCGGCCAGCAGGTGGGTTCGATCTGGGGCCATGGCGCCTACGTCGCCCCGGACTGGACGGCCGACTGGCTGCACCGCGAATCCACCTTCCTGCTGGACGGCTACGCCAAGGCCGATGGCGCCAAGGACTACGCCAGCCTCGACGCGGAGAAGCAGGCCGCCCTGCAGGCCCGGCTCAAGAAGGCCATGCGAACCAATACCTATGACTCCCGGACCGGCACCATCACCCTGGCGCCCGGCCGTGAAGCGGCCTTCAAGGCCAACTCCGCCCACTATGCGGACATCTTCGCCAACGGCCACGAGCCCTACGCCATCGCCAAGGGCGCCGTGAAGGATCCCGAGGCCATGAAGAAGATGAATGCCTTCTTCTGGTGGTCCAGCTGGGCCGCCTCCACCGACCGCATGGACGGCAGTGAGTCCTACACCGCCAACTGGCCGCATGAACCCCTGGTGGGCAATGCCCCCACCACCACCAATGTGCTGTGGAGCATCATCAGCTTCATCCTCTTGCTGGGTGGCATCTCCGGCATGGTCTGGTACCACAACCTGCATGACGAGGACGAGGTGACCGACGAGGCACCCGTCAACGACCCGCTGCTGGGCTACCAGGCCACCCCGTCGCAGAAGGCCACGCTGAAGTACTTCTTCGTCGTCGGCGGCCTCTTCCTGCTGCAGATCGCCATGGGCATCCTGTCCGCCCACTACGGCGTCGAGGGTGGTTCCCTGTACGGCATCCCGATCGACAAGATCCTGCCCTACACCGTCGTGCGCACCTGGCACACCCAGTTGGGCATCCTGTGGATCGCGACGGCCTGGCTGGCCACCGGCCTGTACGTCGCGCCCGCCGTGGGTGGCCGCGAGCCCAAGCTGCAGAAGCTGGGCGTCAACGTGCTCTTCTACGCGCTCGTGCTGGTGGTGCTGGGCTCCATGCTCGGCGAATGGCTGTCCATCCGCGGCTCCCTGGGCTACGGCACCGAACTGAGCTGGTGGCTGGGCACCACCGGCATGGAATACCTGGACCTGGCCCGTCTCTGGCAGATCGGGCTGTTCATCGGCCTGTTCCTCTGGTTCTTCCTGATGGCCCGCGGCATGTGGCCGGCGATCGGCCGCGCCAAGCAGCAGGGCCGGGTGGAGCCCACCGACGAGGCTCCGCTGCAGTCCGGCTCCCAACGCACCCTGGTGGCCATGCTGCTGATGAGCTGCCTGGCGATCGCCTCCTTCTTCGGCGCCGCCTTCGGGATGGGCCACGACACCCACCTGTCGATCACCGAGTACTGGCGCTGGTGGGTGGTGCACCTGTGGGTGGAGGGCTTCTTCGAGGTCTTCGCCACCGTGGTGATCGCCTTCCTGTTCAGCCGGCTGCGGCTGGTCCGTCCTGCCGTCGCGGCGACGGCCACCATCTCGTCGACGACGATCTTCCTGTTCGGCGGCATCATCGGCACCGGACACCACCTCTACTTCTCCGGTTCCGACGACGTGGTGATGGCGCTGTCCGCCGCCTTCAGCGCGCTCGAGGTGGTGCCGCTGGCCCTGATCGGCTTCGAGGCCATCCGCAACCTGCGGATCCTCAAGGTCAGCGAATGGGTGGCCGGCTACAAGTGGGCCATCTACTTCTTCGTCTCCGTCTCCTTCTGGAACATGCTGGGCGCCGGCGTCTTCGGCTTCCTGATCAACCCGCCGATCTCGCTGTTCTACGTCCAGGGCCTGAACCTCACCCCGCTGCACGCCCACACCGCCCTGTTCGGGGTCTACGGCATGCTCGGGATCGGCCTGATGCTGTTCTGCGTGCGCAGCCTGATGCCCGGCCGGGAGTGGAATGAGCGCTGGATCAAGTGGGGCTTCTGGCTGATGAATGGCGGCCTGCTGGCGATGAGCCTGCTCAGCCTGCTGCCGCTGGGTCTGGCGCAGGCCTGGGCCAGCATCTCGGTGGGAACCTGGTGGGCCCGCAGCGCGGACTTCCTGTACACCCCGACACTGACCGTGCTGCGTTGGATGCGCACCCCCGGCGACATCCTGTTCGCCCTGGGTGCGCTCTCGATCGGGCTGTTCATGGTGGGCCTGCTGACCGGCCACTCCTACCGCAGCCACGAGCCGATCCACCGGGCCGGACGACTGGAGGCGGACCCGCTGGAGGAGGACCAGCTGGTCTGAATTCCTCCTCCTAGTCCGGAGGGGTTTTCACGACGAGGGGTGGGGCTTCGGCCCCGCCCCTCGTCGGCATTCGCCGAGGCTGAGGATGTCTCAGCGAACCCTTGTCGAATTAACACCGGATCTGGTCTGAAGTACCCCTTGGGCGGGGGTTGGATGGACCTGTCACCCGCTGAGGGTCCCGGGTCGCGGGTGATGACGTCGAAGGGGAAGCAATGTTCAGCTCAGTCCGCAAGGGCCTCAACCGGGCCCTGGCCACCACGCTCACCACCGTCATGCTCGGCGGCGGTTTGTTGGGTCTTGGTTCCGGACAGCACAGTGCCGAGGCCGCCGGTGCCACCCACTCCTACCTGGTGAACGCCCGCACCCCCCAGCAGACCGCCGCCGCCCAGGCCGCCGCCGTGAAGGCCGGCGGCAAGGTGGTGCAGAGCTGGCCGCAGATCGGCGTGATCGTGGTGCGCTCCACCAACCCCAACTACCTGAGGTCGTTGAGCCGGCAGCGCAACAAGGCCGTCCTCTCCGCGGGCGACGCGCGGATGGAGGCCGCGCGAGAGAAGGCCGTGACCGGCCGTTCCGTCGCGGTCCCCGCGACCGTGCGCAAGGTGACCTCCGCCACTTCCCCCAGCGCCTCGCGAGCCAAGACCGACCCGATGGCCAGGAAGCAGGCACATCTGGGGGTCGTCCGCGCCACCTCCGCGCAGCAGCTGACCCTCGGTTCCCGCTCCGTCGTCGTGGGCGTGCTGGACACCGGCATCGACGACCGCCACCCCGACCTGAAGGCCAATTTCAGCCGGGCCGACTCGATCGACTGCACCGCTGGTGGCCGGCCGAACACCGCGAACCAGGCCTGGCGGGGCAACGACAGCCACGGCACCCACGTCGCCGGCACCATCGCCGCCGCCCGGAATGGCTACGGCGTCACCGGCGTCGCCCCCAATGTGAAGGTCGCCTCGGTGAAGGTGGTCAACTCCGCGGGCGAGAGCTTCCCCGAGTACCTGGTCTGCGGCTTCATGTGGTCCGGGATGCGACAGCTGACCGTCACCAACACCTCGCTCAACCTCTTCGACCTGTGGTGCGGCGAGCTGGGGATCACCGGCCCGGCCCGGCTCTCCGTGACCCGCGCGATCAACTACGCCGCCGGCCGCGGCGTGCTGCACGTCTCGTCTGCCGGCAATGCCGGGATGGACGTCAGCTGGCAGCGCGGCGAGACCTGCCACGACCCGGTGGCCGAGAGCCCCAATGTGCTGCACGTGGCCTCCGTGACCAACAAGGGCCGACTGAGCGAGTTCTCCAGTTATGGCCGACGCATGGTGGACATCGCGGCGCCCGGCGAGGGCGTGCTCTCCGACTCCACCGGCCGCGGCTTCGAGAAGCGCACCGGCACCTCCCAGGCCGCCCCGCAGGTAGCCGGCACGTTGGCGCTGATGAAGTCCCGCAAGCCGTCGGCCAGCAACACCCGACTGGTCAGCACCCTGCGCAAGACCACCAAGGCCGTGCTGCTGCGCACCGTCGGCCCCGACTGCCGGGGCACTGCCCGAAACAACAGCTGCACCGGCGCCGGCCAGCTGGACAGCTACGCCGCGGTCAAGGCGATCCGCTGACCAGACGTCGCGTTCGATTGGCCGCAGAACCCCGCCCCGCGTTATAGTTGCTCTTCTTGCGGGTGTAGTTCAGTAGCAGAACACCCACCTTCCTGGTGGGAGAGCTTGGTGCAATTCCCGGCGCCCGCTCCAAGACTCAGGGCCTTGGCCATCCGGCCAGGGCCCTGTTTTCATGACTGACCTGCAGACTTCGGTCGGATGGCCGTCGGTCCTGGGCTCCGTAGGCTGGTTGGTGTGACCTTCCCCATTGCCACGCCCCGCCCGTCCCTGCCCCGACGCCTGTTCCGCTGGGCCGTGCGCCTGCTGCTGGCGGGGGCGGTACTGCTGGGGCTGCTGGCCGGGATGAGCTGGTACGAGGTGACCCACACCAAGGTCGCGAAATTGGAGCTGACCAGCAGCAAGATCACCGGGCGAGCGCTGCGCGTGCTGCAGATCACGGACCTGCATGATCTGCAGTACACCAGTCAGCGCGATGACCTGATCACGATGGCGCGGACGCAGAATCCGGACCTGATCGCCCTGACCGGGGACTTCGTGAACACCAATACCCGCGACTTCGGCCGGCTCGACACCTGGTTCGGCCAACTGGAGGAGCTGAAGATCCCGATGTTTGCGGTGCCCGGCAACCACGACCACTGGCAGGGCAACCTGCCCGGGCTGGAGAAGATGCTGACCAGCCACGGGGTGGCCGTGCTGGACGACCGGCACGTCCGCCTCGACGGCCCGTGGGGCGCGCTGGACGTGATCGGCACCGATGACTACTACACCCGGCGCGGGCGGCTGGCACTCGCGATGGACGGCACCCGGCCCGACGCGTACCAGCTGGTGCTGACCCACGCGCCGGAGATCCGGCGGGACCTGGCCGCGTCCACCGCCGATCTGGTGATCTGCGGCCACACCCACGGCGGACAGGTACGGATCCCCGGGGTGGGGGCCATCGTGGCGCCCGGCCAGCCCTACTTCCCGGACTATGACAAGGGGCTCTACGAGATCGGAAAGTCCAAGCTGTACATCGATTCCGGGGTGGGCCAGACGGCACCGCTGCGCCTGTTCGACCAGTCCCAGATGACCCTGATCGCCATCAGACCCACCCGCTGAGCCATTCCCCGGGCAGGGCCACCAATTTCTGTCGGTGGCGAATGCTAGGTTCCCTGCATGGCACGAATCGGCTTCATCTCGCTGCACACTTCCCCGCTCGATTCGCCCGGCTCCAAGGACGCGGGCGGGATGAACGTCGTCGAGGTGCACCAGGCCAAGGCGCTGGCCGACCGGGGGCACGTCGTCGAGCTGGTCACTCGTCGGGACAACACGGAGCTGCCCGACGTGACCGAGATCCACCCCGGGGTGACGGTCCGGCAGATCGTCGCCGGGCCCACCGAGCCGCTGGCCAAGAGCGCCCAGGATGAGTGGATCGACGACTTCTCCGCCGCGCTGGCCCGGCTGGAACCCTATGACGTCGTGCACTCGCAGCACTGGATGAGCGGGGTGGCGGCGCTGCCGGTCGCGAAGCGCTGGGGCGTGCCGCACGTGCAGAGCTTCCATTCGGTGGCGGCGCTGCCGGGTGATCCGCTGAGCGAGGGCGAGCCGCCCGAATCGCCCGGACGCAATGCCGGGGAACGACTGATCGCGCGCGAGTCGGATCTGGTGATCGCCGTCAGCCAGTACGAGGCGAAGACCATCGTCGAGCGTTGCGGGGCCGATCCGGAACGCGTCATGGTGGTGCACCCCGGGGTGGACACGGAGCTCTTCCACCCGCTGGACGACGACTGCCGCCGGTGGAACCCGGAGCTGAACAGCCCGGACGAGCCGCCGCAGTTCGGCCCGGTCTGCGTCGCCCCCAATCCCAATGGCTACCTGCTCTTTGCCGCCCGGCTGCAGCCGCTGAAGGCGCCCGATCTGGCGCTGGTGGCGGTGGCCGGCATCCCCGACGAGCTCCGCCCCACGCTGGTGATCGCCGGCGAGGCCAGCCAGGATTTCGCCAGCTACCGCGACGAACTGATCGACCTGAGCCAGAACCTGGGGATCGCCCACCAGACCTGTTGGCTGGGATCCCAGACCCGGGAGGATCTGGCCCGACTGGTCCGAGGAGCCCGCGCGGTGCTGGTGCCGTCGTTCAGCGAGACCTTCGGGCTGATCGCCCTGGAGGCCCAGGCCTGTGGCGTCGCCGTGGTCTCCGCCGATTCCGGCGGCCTGCGGGAGGCCGTGGCCGACCAGGAGACCGGCGTACTGGTGACCGAGCGAAGCGCCGAGGCATGGACGTCGGTGTTGACCGATCTACTGCGTGCCCCGGACCGGTTGTGCGAACTGGGCCGGGCCGGCCGCCAGCGCGCCCTGGGCTTTGGTTGGGATGCGGTGGCCGGGCAGTTGGAGACCCATTACGAGTCGCTGGCCGGCAAGGGCCCCCTTGACAAAGCCTGTCCTGAGCCTGTCGAGGCCCCTCTCGCCCCGGCCGACCGCAGCATCCTGCAGGGTGTCACCCGGGTGCTCTTCTGCCACGCGCACCCCGACGACGAAACTCTCGCCACCGGAGCTCTGATCGCCCACCTGACCGGCCGCGGGATCGCCTGTGACCTGGTGACCGCGACCCGTGGCGAGATGGGCGAGGTGGTTCCCGGGCCGCTCAGCCACCTGGCCGGGACGCCGCAACTGGAGGCCCACCGGGAGGGTGAGCTGACCGGGGCGTTGCGGGAACTGGGCATCCAGCGGCACGTCTGGCTGGGCACCGAACCCGCCCGGGCCGATGCGCTGCCCACCCGGATCTACCGGGATTCGGGGATGGAGTGGATCCGCCCCGGTCTGGCCGGCTCCGCCGATGCCACCGACGAGCGCAGCTTCACCTTTGCCGACATCGATGATGCGGTGGCGGATCTGGCGAGCGCGATCAATGCCTGGCGGCCGGATCTGGTGGTCAGCTACGACGCCGAGGGCGGCTACGGTCACCCCGACCACGTCCGGATGCACGAAGTGGCCGGGCGCGCCGCCCGCCAGCTGGGGGTGCCGTTCGCGGAGATCCGGCACCAGCCGGGCCCGTCCGTGGAATGGTTCGAGCTGCCGGAGACCCTGCCCGTCGTCGCGAAGGCGCTGCGACAGCACGCCACCCAGCTGACGGTGCAGCCCAATGGCACCGAGGTGGTGCATTCCGGCGGGCAGCGGGATCCGATCGTGACCGCCGTCGGACTCGCGGCCCACTGACCCGGGAGCGACCCGGACACGGCAGGACCCCGGCCAGCTGGCCGGGGTCCGCCGTGGACAGGGTCAGCGGTGGCCGCGGATCCGCTTGTCCAGCAGGGTGTACAGGCTGACGGCGGCACCGGTGAAGGCCAGGCCTAGCGCCACGTGCAGCCACTTCAGGCCGCCGCTGCCGCCGATCATCTCGCCCAGACCGGTCTGCAGGATGGCCAGCACCGGCAGGCTCAGCGAATGGAAGAACAGGCCCTTGGCGCTCGCGTCGGCCTTGCGGGTCTGGAAGGCGAAGAAGGCGGCGACGACGCTGGCCAGCAGGGTGAGGTAGCCGAAGCCGCTGTGCGCCTTGGCGATCGCGACGGAGTTGTACCCGGTGAGCATGGCGATGCCCAGGGCGAGCTGCACGAAGACCGAGGCGATGATCACCAGCGCGGTGGTCTTGAGGCGGGAAAGGGTGGGAGTGACGGTGGTAGCCATGCTCTGAGCCTACGGGATTCTCCGTCGGTGACGGTTCACCCTCCGCGGCCACCGGCGCGCGCCCGCGACGCTAGTCTGGTCCCACCACCACCCGCGGAAGGCACCTCGTGAAGGACATCGTCATCTTCTCCGGAACGGCCCATCAGCAGTTGGCACAGGAGATCTGCCAGAACCTGGGCGTGCAGCTCAGCGGGGTCGACATCCGTCGTTTCAGCAATGACTGCATCCAGGCACAGCTGCTGACCAACTGCCGCCGCCGCGACGTGTACATCGTGCAGCCCCTGGTTCCCCCGACACAGGAGAACCTGATGGAGCTGCTGCTGATGATCGATGCCGCCCGCGGCGCCTCCGCCGAGTACATCACCGCCGTGATGCCGCACTATGCCTACGCGCGCAGCGACAAGAAGGACGCCAGCCGGATCTCCATGGGCGGCCGGCTGGTGGCCGACATGTTGAAGACCGCCGGTGCCACCCGCGTCCTCACCATGAGCCTGCATTCCCCGCAGGTGCAGGGATTCTTCTCCATGCCGGTGGACCAGCTGACCGCCATCGGGGTGTTGGCCGAGCACTATCAGGGCAAGGACCTGACCGATTGGGTGGTGGTCTCCCCCGACTTCGGCAATGCCAAGGAGGCGGCCACCTTCGCCCGGCTGCTCGGGCTGCCGATGGCCGTCGGCTCCAAGAAGCGGGTCTCCGACGACAAGGTGGTGATCGACTCGATCGTCGGCGACGTGGTGGGCAAGAAGGCCATCGTGATCGACGACGAGATCGCCACCGGCGGCTCGATCCTGGAATTGCTGGACAAGCTGGAGGAGTTCGGCTGTCAGCAGGCCTCGGTCTGCACCACGCACGGCTTGTTCAACGGCAAGGCCGTCGAGCGGCTGCAGGGTCACCACATGATCACCGAGGTGGTCACCACCAACACCGTTCCGCAGGATCACCCCGACTGGACCCACCTGCAGGTGCGCAGCGTCGCCGGGCTCTTCGCCGAGGCGATCCGCCGCACCCACGACGGCAAGAGCGTCAGCAAGCTCTTCCGCGGAGTGGATCCGCAGTACGCCCCTCCGCCGCCCCGCGACGGGCTCTTCTGATCAACCCGGTCTGGATCACCCCAGTGGAGTGAAGGGCCAGCCCTCCACCATCCCGTTCGGGTTGCCGTGCTCCCGGTAGAACTCCCGGCCGAACATGGCCGCGAAGGACGCGTCGTCGAAGCCGGTCAGCATGCCGATGTCGGTGACCTGGCTGGCGTGGCAGAGCAGCGCCTGGCGCTTCAGCGACAGCTGCGCCGAGACGTCCACCGACCAGTGGATCTCCGCCTGGGGCGTGCCCATCGGGTTGCCGTCGTCGGCCGGGCCGGTGGGGTCGAAGGCCAGCTCCATCCCCTGCTCCTTGGCGGCCTGCACCATCCGGACGGTCTCGTCACGGTTGATGGTCACCTCCAACACCCGGGGGCGACGCCTGGCCAGGGCCGCGGCCCGGTAGGCGACCGGGTGCACCTTGACGTGGTCGGGGTGGCCGTAGTTGCCATGCCAGTCATAGCCGACCAGCACGTCGGCGTCCTCCTCGTCCAGGATCTTCGCCAGCCGAGCCGCGGCCTCGTCCAGATCCGCGGCGTGGAAGGAGCCGGGGTCGTCATTCATCTCCCAGCCGGTCATGCCGGAATCGCTGTAGCCCAGCCATTCAACCCGGGCGGTGCCCAGCACCTCGGCAGAGGCAGCGGCCTCCTTGCGTCGCCGCTCGACGATGGTCTCGCCCGGCGCCAGATCATCAGGCACCTCGCCGTGGTCGCCATTGGTGGCATAGACCAGGACGACGCGGTCACCCTGCTGGGTGGCTCGGGCCATGGAGCCGGCGGTGCCGGAGGCCTCGTCGTCGGGGTGGGCGTGCAGGAAGACGATCGTGCTCATGGGCTCCATCATCCCACGCAGAGCAGTTGATTCCTCAATTACCCGGATCTCCGAAAAGCGACCTCCGGAACCCGGTCGGTCGACCGCTTCCCGCGTGGGCTTGCTCGGCGGAGGCGAATCTGGTGGTCAATTCCCGGAATTGGTCGCCCGACCCTACCCTTGAGTCATGACCCCCGCCCTGATTGCCGTCATCGTTGCCATGCTCGCCCTGGTCGGGCTGTGCGGCATCATCGTCCCGGCCCTGCCCGGAAGCCTCACCGTCGGGCTGGGCGCCCTGGTCTGGGCCATCTGGGGCAACTCGTCCTGGGGTTGGGTCGCCTTCGGCGTCGCCGCAGTGCTGCTGGCCATCGGGATGGGCTCATCAATGCTGCTGACCAAGCGTGATCTGGACCGGCGCGAGATTCCGCAGTGGCCGATCTTCGTCGGGCTGGCCAGCGGCCTGGTGGGCGCCTTCGTGCTGCCGGCGCTGGGCCTGCCGATCGGCTTCGTGCTGGGCCTGTTCTGCGCCGAGCTCTTCCGGGTGCGCAATGCCTCCACCGCGCTGACCACCAGCGTCGCCGCCATCAAGACGATCGGCACCGGCATGCTGATCGAGCTGGCCTGCGCGATGACCGCCACCGCCGTGATCGGCGCCAGCGTGATCAGCGGCCTGGTCTGACCGCTCCCCTTCGGCGCCGGGAGCCGAAATTCACCTGACAGGCTGCCCCGCCCGTGCTGGACTGCTGACATGAGCCAGCCACAGCAGCCCGAAGGTCAAGAAGTCAGCGTCGACTGGGATGAGGCCCGGGAGGCCAACCGTCTCAACTGGGATGACCGGGCCGCCATCCACGCCACCTCGTATGGGATCGAGGCCTATGTCACCGATCCTGAGCGCATCTCCGACCAGGTTCGGGCAGACCATGCCGTGCTCCGTGAACACCTGCCGGGTGGCAGCGTGGACGGCCTGGACTTGGTACACCTGCAGTGTCACATCGGCACTGACACCATCTCCTGGGCACGGCTCGGGGCCCGCGTCGTCGGGCTCGACCTGTCGCCGGCCTCGCTGGAGGTTGCGCGGGATCTGGCGTCGCAGGCCGGCGCCAACGTGACCTGGGTCCAGTCCGACGCGCTGGCGGCCCGAGCCGCCGTCGAGGGCAACTTCGACGTGGTCTACACCTCCATCGGGGCGATCTGCTGGCTGCCGGACCTGGATCGGTGGGCCCAGCAGATCGTGGCACTGCTGCGCCCGGGCGGACTCTTCTACATCCAGGACGGCCACCCGATGCTCTACGCCCTGGACGACACCGGCGCCGAGCCGCGAGTCAGGTACCGCTACTTCCCCACCGGTCAGGCGCAGGCCTGGGATGATCCTGGGACCTACCTCGGCGACGGGCAAGTGGCGCATCCGCGGAGTTACGAGTGGCCGCACTCGCTGGCGGAGATCTTGGGTTCCCTGCTGCGCGCGGGGCTGGTGATCAGGCACTTCGACGAGGGGCAGACGCTGCCGTGGCGCTTCTCCCCCGCCATGAGGGAGACCGAACGCGGCTGGATGTGGCCGACGCCGGACCAGATTCCGTGCACCTTCACCATCGTCGCCCACAGGCCATGACCCACCGGCCGTCAGATCAGGCCGCGGGCAGTCCAGGTGCCGCCCGTGAGGTCACAGCGGTTGCGGCGGCACCAGGCTCTGGCCGCTGACAAAGGCCTCGTGGCCCAGCAGCCAGGCCTTGCGGTCCTCCCCACCGGCGAAGCCGGTCAGCTTGCCGTTCGCGCCCATCACCCGGTGACAAGGCACGATGATGCCCAGTGGGTTGCGGCCCACCGAGCCGCCCACCGGCTGCGCCAGGTTCACGTCGCCCAGCCCACGCGCGATCTGGCCATAGGTCACGGTCTGGCCGTAGGGGATCTGGCTCAGCTGCTCCCAGACCCGAGGATCCAGCTCATTGTGGGCATGCGGCACCAGCGGCAGGTCGAAGCTGGTGCGCTGCCCGGCAAAGTACTCGGCCAGCTGGCCGGCTGCCCGCGCCAGCACGTCCTCGTCGGCCAGCGCCACCGGTTCCCCCTCGGCGGCACGCTCCGGCTGCACCCGGTGGTTGGCGAAGAAGACGCCGATCAGGTTTCCCCCCTCGGCAACCAGGGTCAGAGGGCCCAGCGGGCTGTCTACGTCGGCACGACGAATCGCTGAAGAGTTCACGCAACCATCGTGCCATTCACCGCGATCGGGGATGATGGATGTCAGCCAGCGAGGGGGATTTCCGATGACCACAGCCGAATGCCCAGTCAGCGCCCGCAAGACCAACTATCCCGGTGAAGTCACCCAGCGGGGGGTCGAGATCATCGATGGAGTCTGGCACGTCCAGGACATGGCCGTCGCCCGCCAGGTATTGCGCAGCCGGGTAACCACCCAGGCCGGATTCAACTCCGAGGCCGTGGTGATGAAGAAGCTGCGCAAGCCGATCCTGTTCAACGACGGCACCGAGCACCGCAAGCAGCGCGCCGCCATCGCCCGATACTTCGCGCCGAAGACCGTCGACGCCAACTACCACGAGCTGATGGAGCGCTACGCCGACGAGTTGATCGACGAGTTCCGCGCCGCCGGCCATGTTGATCTGGCCCAGCTCACCCTGCGCTATTCCGTGGTGGTGGCCGCCCAGGTGGTGGGGCTGACCAATTCCGATGTCGACAGGATGGCTCGACGACTGGAACGCTTCTTCGCCACCCCGCCCGTCGCCCCCACGGTGGAGAAGGACCAGAAGGTCACCGTCCGCAGCCGCTTCGGCGCGATCGCGATGAGTGCCAAGGGCCAGCTGCCGATGCTCACCTTCCACCTGTCCGACGTCCGGCCCGCAATCAAGGCGCGCAAGGCCAAGCGGCAGGACGACGTGATCAGCCACCTGATCGATGAGGGCTATTCCGACACCGAGATCCTGATCGAGTGCGTCACCTATGCCGCCGCCGGAATGGTCACCACCCGCGAATACATCGGGATGGCCACCTGGCACCTGCTGGAGAATGACCAGCTCCGGGCCCGCTACCTGGCCGCCGACAAGCCCGAACGGGTCCAGATCCTGCACGAGATCCTCCGGCTGGAACCGATCGTCGGGCACCTCTACCGGCGCACCGTCGACCCCCTCGAGATCACCGTCGACGGCGAGCAGCGCACCATCCCCGCCGGCGCCCTGGTGGACCTCTACATCCGCAGCGCCAATGCCGACCCGGCCGTGGTGGGCGACGACGGGCTGCAGCTCTGCCCCGGGCGCAGCCTGCCGCCCAAGGTGGGTGACGAGGTGATCAGCTTTGGCGACGGCGGGCACAAGTGCCCCGGCAACTCGCTGGCCATCCAGGAGGCCGACGTGCTGTTGCAGCGCCTGCTGAAGCTCCCGGTACGCCTGGCGACCACGCCGGTGATCGGCTGGGACGAGTTGATCAAGGGCTACGAGGTGCGCAACATCCGCCTGGAGCTGGATCAGCCGGCCACATAGTCCTTGAGGTGTTGCCCGGTCAGGGTGGAGGCGTCGGCCACCAGATCGGCCGGGGTGCCCTGGAAGACCACCCGGCCACCGTCGTGACCGGCGCCCGGGCCCAGGTCGATGATCCAGTCGGCGTGCGCCATCACCGCCTGGTGGTGCTCGATCACGATCACTGTCCTGCCCGAATCCACCAGCTGGTCCAACAGCCCAAGCAGCTGTTCCACGTCGGCCAGGTGCAGGCCGGTGGTGGGCTCGTCCAGCACGTAGATGGACCCCTTGCCCGCCATGTGGGTGGCCAGCTTCAGCCGCTGCCGCTCGCCGCCCGACAGGGTGGTCAGCGGCTGCCCCAGGGTGAGGTAGCCCAGCCCGACGTCGGCCAGGTTCTTCAGGATCTTGCTGGCGGCCGGGATCTTCGCCTCACCGTCGCTGAAGTGGGCCAGGGCGGCGTCGACGCTCAGCTGCAGCACCTCGGCGATGTCCTTGCCGCCCAGGGTGTAGCCCAGCACGGAGGAGTCGAAACGGCGGCCCTCGCAGTCCTCGCAGACGCTGCTCATGGTGTCCATGAAACCCAGCTCGGTGAAGATCACGCCGGCGCCCTTGCAGGTGGGGCAGGCGCCCTCGGAATTGGGGCTGAACAGGGCGGGCTTCACCCCATTGGCCTTGGCGAAGGCCTTGCGGATTGGCTCCAGCAGGCCGGTGTAGGTGGCCGGATTGCTGCGCCGTGAGCCCTTGATCGCGCCCTGGTCCACGGCAATCACGTCGTCGCGGCCGGAGATCTGCCCGTGGATCAGCGAGCTCTTGCCGGATCCGGCTACACCGGTGACCACCGTCAACACGCCGGTCGGGATGTCCACGTCGACGTCGACCAGGTTGTTGTCCGACGCGCCGCGAATCTCCAGCGCCCCCTTGGCCTTGCGCACCGTAGCCTTCAGCGTGGCCCGGTCGTCCAGGTGCCGCCCGGTCAGGGTTCCGCTGGCCCGCAGCCCGGCCAGGTCCCCCTCGAAGCAGATCTCCCCGCCGCCGGTGCCCGCACCCGGCCCCAGATCCACCACGTGATCGGCAATCGCGATCATCTCCGGCTTGTGCTCCACCACCAGCACCGTGTTGCCCTTGTCCCGTAGCTGCTGCAGCAGGCGGTTCATCCGCGCGATGTCGTGCGGGTGCAGACCGACGCTCGGCTCGTCGAAGACATAGGTGACGTCGGTCAGGGCCGAGCCCAGGTGACGGATCATCTTGATCCGCTGCGCCTCACCACCGGACAGGGTGCCGGTGGGGCGGTCGAGGCTGAGGTAGCCCAGACCGATCTCGACGAAGGCACCCAGCTGGTGCTTCAGCTGCGCCAGCAGCGGCGCCACGGAGGAATCATCGATCCCGTCGATCCATTCCACCAGGTCGCTGATCTGCATCTGGCAGACCTCGGCGATCGACAAGCCATTGATCCGGCAGTTCCGGGCGCCCTCGGTCAGTCGGGTGCCCTCGCATTCCGGGCAGGTCCGGAAGACGATCGCGCGCTCCACGAAGGCCCGGATATGCGGCTGCATCGCCTCCACATCCTTGCTCAGCATGGATTTCTGGATCCGCGGGATCAGGCCCTCATAGGTAAGGTTGATCCCCTCCACCTTGATCTTGGTGGCCTCTCGGTACAGCAGGTCGTCGAGTTCCCGCTTGGTGAACTTCTTGATCGGCTTGTCCATGTCGAAGTAGCCGGAGCCCGAGAAGATCCGGCCGTACCAGCCGTCCATCGAGTAGCCGGGCACCTTCAACGCTCCGCCGGCCAGGCTGAGCTCGGCGTCGTAGAGCTCGTCCAGGTCGAAGTCGCTGACCCGGCCGGTGCCCTCGCAGCGGGGGCACATGCCGCCGGTGACGCTGAAGGCCTTGCGCTCCTTCACCTCGCGGCCGCCCTTGGTGGTGGTGATCGCGCCGCTGCCCGATACCGACGGGATGTTGAAGGCGAAGGCCTTGGGCCCGCCGATCCACGGGTCGCCCAGCTTGCTGAACAGGATCCGCAATGACGCGTTGACGTCCGTCGCGGTACCAACGGTGGATCGAGGGTTGGCGCCCATCGGGTCCTGGTCCACGATGATCGCCGTCGTCAGCCCCTCCAGCACGTCGACATCCGGGCGGCCGAGGCTGGGCATCATCCCCTGCAGGAAGGCCGAGTAGGTCTCGTTGATCATCCGCTGGCTCTCGGCGGCGATGGTGCCGAAGACCAGGGAGCTCTTGCCCGAACCGGAGACGCCGGTGAAGACGGTCAGCCGACGCTTGGGCAACTCCAGACTGACGTCCTTGAGGTTGTTCTCCCGGGCACCCTGCACCCGAATCTGGTCGTGACTGTCGGCGGGGGTGCTCATCGGGATCTCCATCCATGCGGGTCGACGGTGACGGCCCGACCATCCGGGAGATTCACCGAAGACAAGTGAACCAGCTCCCACCGACAAGACACACCGGCCCGCTGGCGGGCCCTGCGCACGCTGGCGCCGAGGCCAGGCTTTCCGAGAATCGACCCCCAGAATCTCCCAGAACACGAGGATGGCACCGGCCAACACGGGAGAGCCATCGACGAGCAGGAATCTGGCGGTCGATTCTCGGAATTGGTCTCCCGAACCACTGTTGCGCCGACCCGCAGCGGGCTAGGTTCGCAGGCATGAGCACTCACAGAACCGCCCCCGAACTCCCGCAGGGAATCACCTTCGTCAAGGATCACGGCCAGGACGCCTACCGGATCGAAACCGAGCTGTGCACCGGCCTGGTGCACGTCAACGGCGCCCATGTCACCGAGTGGACCCCCGCCGGGCAGGATCCGGTGCTCTGGCTCAGCAAGGACGCCGTCTTCGGGCCTGGCAAGGCAATTCGCGGCGGCATCCCGATCTGCTGGCCCTGGTTCGGCCCCGGCAGGGACGGCGACCGATCCCCCGCCCACGGCATCGCCAGGCTGCTGCCATGGAGCCTGGTCGAGGCCGACGTGAGCGAGGCGGGCGAGGCCCGACTCTCCTTTGAACTCGCCGGAGGGGAACTGCCCGAATCCGCCGGCGTCCCCGCCGATGCGACGGTGCGCTACACCGTGGGCTTCGGCTCCGTGTTGAATCTCGACCTGACCGTGACGGCCGGCGCCCAGCCGGTCAGCTATGAGGAGGCCCTGCACACCTATCTGGCGGTCGGCGATGTACACCGGGTCACTCTGGAGGGCCTGGCTGACACCCGCTACCTGGACAAGGTGGGCGATGGGGAAATCACCCAGGAGGGGCCCGTTAAATTCATCACCGAGACGGATCGGATCTACTTCTCGGACGACACCGTGAGCTTGGTGGACGACGCCTCCGGCCGCAGGATCGAGTTGCAGAAGACCAATTCCGCAAACACCGTGGTGTGGAACCCATGGGCAGACAAGGCCGCCGCAATGACCGATTTCGGCGATGACGAGTGGCCCACGATGTGCTGCATTGAGACGGTGAACTGCCTAGCCAATGAGATTTCTCTGTCGCCGGGCGAGCAGCACACAATGTCGACGACGGTTCTTGTCCCCTAATTTGGGGACAACGTCGAATAGCTCACCCACCAAGACTTTTGCGCTCGTCAGGCGTGTTTTTGTTTGGTGAATGAACAGTTGAAGCATTGTTTAACATTGCCAACGCCTTCTTTCACCACTCTGGTGGATAGCCTGTAGTGGTGCAGTCACCAGAACAACCATCCAAGGTCGTCCAGCTGAGCGATGAACTTCGCCGGCTGTGCGGCGCCAGCGAGCATCTCATTCACGCCTGCGCGGAGGAGCAGGGGATCTATCTCACCGATTTCCGAGCCTTGCTGCTGATCCGTAGCGCCCAGCACGAGGACCGGACCCTGACCGCGGGCGAGCTTGCGGGTGCCCTGAACCTGAGCAGCGGCGCCGTGACCTACCTGGTGGAACGGCTGACCCAGTCCGGGCATGTGATTCGACAGGTGGATCCCCAGGACCGGCGCCGGGTACTGCTGCGCGGCACCGAGCGCGGCCTTGAGGTGGCGGACACCTTCTTCCAGCCGATGTACGACTCCTTGGCGCCGTTGAGCAGTCAGATCGACGACAGCCAGATGATCCGGCTGATCGGGGTCCTGGGGCAGATCCACCAGAACCTGAACCAGCACGCCAAGCAGGTGCGCAGCAATCAGGGCATCGCCTCCTGACCTGCCGCTAACCTTCGACGGTGAGCACCTCCCGCCCCCTTGGGCTCTCCCGACGCGGCTGGCTGGCCCTGGCCCTGCTCAGCCTGCTGATCCAGCTGTGGCTGCTCTATTCCGCACGGCCGCCGACGCCGGTGAGCTTCCCGTACTCGGACAAGCTGGCCCACTTCTGCATGTTCGGAGGTGTCGCCGGACTCTTCGTCCTGGCGGGGGTGCGCCGCAGCTGGGTGTTGTTGGCCAGCCTGGCGCACGCCGCGGTCAGCGAACTCGTCCAGTGGCGAGGGATTCACGGCCGCAGCGGCTCCCCGTGGGACTTCCTGGCCGATGTTGCGGGGATTGCCGCGGCCCTGTGGCTGGCGAGTCGCATCCGCGCCTGGCGCCCGGACCAGCACAGCAATCCGCTACGGCACATTCCCCGTCGCTGAGCACCGACACAACAGGGCACCCCGGCATTGCCGGGGTGCCCTGTTGTTCGTGCGGACGATCAGAAGGTGGAGGTGTCGATCACGTAGCGGTAGCGCACCTGGGAGTTGACCACCTTGTCGTAGGCCTCGGTGATGTCCTCGCCGCCAATCAGCTCCACCTGCGGCGCGATGCCGTGCTCACCGCAGAAGTCCAGCATCTCCTGGGTCTCCGCGATGCCGCCGATGTTGGAGCCGGCAAAGATCTTGTTGCCGATGATCAGGCTGAACACGGCCAGGTCGACGGGCTTCTCCGGGGCCCCGACATTGACCAGCGCCCCGCCCACCTTGAGGGTGCCGAGCAGGGCATCGACGTCGTAGTCAGCGCTGATGGTGGACAGCACCAGGTCAAAGGTGCCGCGCAGGCTCTTCAGCGTGCCCTCCTCGCTGGTGGCGTAGTAGTGGG
This sequence comes from Luteococcus sp. H91, assembly GCF_038433135.1. Taxonomy (NCBI): domain Bacteria; kingdom Bacillati; phylum Actinomycetota; class Actinomycetes; order Propionibacteriales; family Propionibacteriaceae; genus Luteococcus; species Luteococcus sp. H91. Next base: position 64,760 of record NZ_JBCDMV010000011.1, read on the forward strand.
TGGCGCCGAACTTCTTGCCGTCGGCCTCCTTGCTCATGGTCTGGCTGATCACGCTGACCTCGGCGCCCATGGCGGCGGCGATCTGCACGCCCATGTGACCCAGACCACCCATGCCGACCACGGCAACCTTCTTGCCCGGGCCGGCACCCCAGCGCTTCAGCGGCGAGTATGTGGTGATGCCGGCGCACAGCAGCGGCGCCGCGGCCTCGAAGGGGATCTCGTCGGGAATCCGGCAGACATAGTCCTGCTCGACGGTGATGCCCTGGCTGTAGCCACCGGCGGTCGGCAGGCCGTCGCGGCCGATGGAGTCGTAGGTCATCACGACGGGTTTCTCGGTGGAGGTGCAGAACTGCTCCTGGCCCTGCTCGCAGTACTCGCACTCGCCGCAGGAGTCGACGAAGCAGCCGACGCCCACCTTGTCGCCCACCTGGAACTTGGTCACCTCGGAACCCACCTGCGTGACGACGCCAGCCAGCTCGTGGCCGGGGACCAGCGGGAAGGTGACCGAGCCCCACTCCTCGCGGGCGGTGTGGATGTCGGAGTGGCAGATGCCGGCGTACTTCACCTCGAAGAAGACCTCGGTGGGGCCGGGCTCGCGCCGGGTGATGGTGGTCTTGTGGAACTGGCAGGACTTGTCGTCGGTGGCATAGGCCAGGACTTCAGGCATGGGAGTGCTCCTTGATGGGGTGTGTCGGGCACTCCCCATTCTTGCCCCCGGGGCAAGCGCCCGGGTGAACGGCCCGCGAATCAGCGGTCCAGGTTCTCCTTGAGCACGCGCTGCACCCGGGTGTTGGTCACGGCCTTGGCGCCGGGCCCGGGCACGGAGCAGGTGGGCTTGGTGCCGGGGGCCGGGCCGAACTCGCGTCCCTTGAAGACGCCCTGCTTCACCAGCGCGTAGTACGGCGCGTACTTCTTGTCGTCATAGGGATTGCCCGTGGCGCAGCGGGACACGTAGTAGCCGATGACCTCGCTGAAGTTCTCGTTCTGGTTGTAGGCATAGGGGCCGAAGTTCCCCCCAGTGCGGTAGAGCGTCGCAAAGGTCTTGTAGCTGGCCGCGGCCTGCGGAGTCTGGGACCAGGCGTGCCCCATCTCATGCACCAGGATCCGCACCAGCCGGCCCTGGTCGCCGGCCCGGTAGGCCTCCTGCCACTTCTTGAAGTCCAGGGTGACGGCACCGGGGCGGGTGAGGCCCCAGTCGCCCCAGGCCCAGCTGCGGGTGGGGGCGGCGGCCAGGGTGAAGTTCTTGTTGTTGGCCTTGATGGTGCTCACATAGCCGGTGCAGCTCAGCCCATCCAGCGTCTCCCAGACGATCCGCACCAGTGGCGCGTACTCGGCGTCGTCCCACCAGCCGCCAACCAGTCGGATGCCGGTGTTCGCGGCCAGCTGCTTCTTCACCTCGGCCGGCTTGGCGCCGACGGGGTACGGGTGCTGGGCGACGCACGGCTGCGGGATCCCGACGACCGGTTCACCCGACGCCGGTGCCGCGACGGCAGCGGGGCTGGGAACCAGGGCGGTGGCCGTCAGAGCCAGACCAGCAGCAGCCGCTGCGGCACGCCGGAAGTGCAGGGTCACGGGTCTCCATCCGAAAGGGGTGTAAGTGAGATTTTCTCAGCAACGCCCCCGGAAACCAAATGCCAAGTGCCGCCGCAAACGGTCCCCCGCCCTGCTCAGTGATTCTCTGGTGGCGCCTGGTCGGTCGTCACCGGCGTGTGGGTGGCCGCCTCCGGAACCACCCGATCGGGGTCCTTCTTCGGGCGGTGGCAGATCAGGTGAGCCGCCATCGCCGTCCAGCCCGTCTGGTGGGAGGCGCCCAGCCCGGTGCCGTCGTCGCCATTGAAGAATTCGCTGAAGACGGGGTGGCTGTCCCACAGCTCACCCGACGGCTGATCCCGCTGCGCGCCGGGGCGACGGCCGTCGGGCCCGGGCCGGAAGAGATCCAGCAGCCGCTGCTCGATCGCGTGCGCGGCCTCGTCCAGGGTCATTCGCTGACCCGAGCCGGTGGGGAATTCCACCTCCTGCTGTCCACCCACACCCTCGGCGCGGGTCCGCAGGGCGTCGACCAGCAGGCAGTTCAGCGGGAACCAGATGGGGCCGCGCCAATTGGAATTGCCACCGAACATGCCGTCGGCGGAATAGCCGGGGACGTACTGCATGTGCAGCTGCTGGCCCACCAGATCGAGCTGGCGACCCTCCCGATAGGCGGCGCTCAAGGAGCGGATGCCGTAGTCGGAGAGGAATTCGTTGGTGTCGAAGAGCCGCTGCAGGATCCGCGGGTAGCGTTCCCGGTCCACCAGCGAGAGGCTGGTGGTGCCCTCCTCGTCGCCCTCGCCCGCCTCGCTGAGCAGGTAGCGGCTCAGGTCGGGCCGGTTGCGCACCAGCCAGATCCGCCGCTCCTCCAGATCGGGCACATTCCTGGCCAGGTCCATCGGAGCATTGGAGACCGCCAGCAGCGGCACCAGCCCCACCAGGGAGCGCACCCGCACCGGATCCACCACGCCGTCGTCGTTGACCAGGATGTCGTAGAAGAAGCCGTCGTCCTCATCCCACAAACTGCGGCCCTCGCCGCCGAAATTCTCCACCGCCTGGGAGATGGACAGGAAGCGTTCCAGGAAGGTGGTGGCGACGTCTCCCCATGCGGGCACGGTCAGCGCCAGCTCCTCGGCAATGCGCAGCATCCGCAGGCAGAAGAAGGCGATCCAGCTGGTGGCGTCGGACTGCTCCAGGCGCCAGCCGTCGGGCACCTGGCTGGACCGGTCGAAGACGGAGATGTTGTCCATCCCCAGGAAGCCGCCCTCGAAGAGCTCGTTGCCGGCCTCGTCCTTGCGGTTGACCCACCAGCCGAAGTTGAGCAGGAGTTTGCTCATGATCCGGGTCAGGAAGTCGGTGTCATTGGCGCCGTCGGCCTGGTAGACCAGCCACGCGGCCCAGGCGTGCACCGGTGGGTTCACGTCGGAGAAGCTCCACTCGTAGGCGGGCAGCTGGCCGTCGGGATGCTGGGCCCATTCGCGGCAGATCAACAACAACTGCTGCTTGGCGAAGGCCGGGTCGATGTGGGCCAGCGCGACGGCGTGGAAGGCCAGGTCCCACGACGCGAACCAGGGGTACTCCCAGTCGTCGGGCATGGAGATGATGTCGGCCAGGTCCAGGTGCTGCCAGGCCGTGTTGCGCCCCACCGGTTCCGGCGCCCGCCGCTGGCTGGGGGGCTGCGGACCGGCCGGATCCCCCTCCAGCCATTCCCGGACGGAGTAGCGGTAGAGCTGCTTGGCCCAGTTCAACCCGGCGAAGGCGCGCCGGGCCACCAGCCGGTCGACGTCGCTGGTGTCCGCTGGGATCACCGCGGCGTAGAACTCGTCGGCCTCACCCTTGCGGGTCACCATGGCCTGGTCGAAGGAGCCGCCGAAGGGATCCTCGGGCCCCTCACCGGCGCTCAGCCGCAGCCGCACCCGCACCGTCTCACCGGGCTGGACGGCCTCGAAGTGGTAGTCGAAGGCCACCTTGGTGCCATTCGGATCGGGGCTGAGCAGGGAGTCATCCCCATGCACGATCGCCCGGTCGATGGCGCTCTTCGGGTGCGGCCGGGAGTTCTTCTGCGCACCGAAGGCGGCCACCTCGTCGGTCTCGTTGTCACACCACAGCACCCGCGGGGAACCCTCCGCGGCCAGGGTGTAGCGGTTCAGCCAGGCATGCTCAGCGCTCACCTTCACGTGGCCGTCGTCGGCGTCCAGGCATTCCTGCATGGAGGCGCGTCGACGATCCCGTCCCCAGGCCCAGGTGTTGCGGAACCACAGCTGCGGCACCAGGTGCAGCGGGGCGGCCTCGGGGCCGTGATTGGTGGCCTCGTAGACGACGCACAGATCGGCGGAATCCACCTTGGCGTGGCTGACGGTGACGTCGAAGAAGCGGTTCTGGTCAAGGACTCCGGTGTCCGACAGCTCGTATTCGTCCAGCTCATAGCCGCGCTCGCGATTGGCATCGCGCAACTGCTGGTAGGGAAAGGCCGCCTGCGGGTAGCGGTAGAGCCACTGCGCCCACGAATGGGTGGGGGTGGCATCCAAGGCCCAGTAGTACTCCTTGACGTCCTCGCCGTGGTTGCCCTCCGGCCCCGTCAGCCCGAACAGCCGCTCCTTGAGCCGGTCATCCTGGCCATTCCACAGGGCGACCGCCAGATTGAGGAAGCCGTAGCGGTCGCAGATGCCACCCAGCCCGTCCTCGCCCCAGCGAAAGGCCCGGGTGTGAGCCTGGTCAAAGGGGAAGTCGGCCCAGGCAGCACCGTCGGCGGAGTAGTCCTCCCGCACGGTTCCCCACTGGCGGGAGGAGACATAGGGGCCCCAGCGACGCCAGGCCGAATCCTGGCTGGCCGACTGGGCGAGTCGTTTTCCTTCGGCGGTCCGTGCAACGGCTTCGAGCATGCCTCCACCGAACCAGCCGTCCCTGCGGCCAGCCAAGCCCGAGCGATCGGTTTCGCGCTGGGTGGAAAGGGGTGGTCAGCGGCGCGGTGGGTTCGGCAGCTGGGCAGGTTCGGAGCTCAGGCCGATGGCCTCGATCTGGTCACCGGCGGCGGCCAGAGCATCGAAGATCCTGTCGTAGGGCCGCTCCCGGCCGGGGAGGTAGGAGAGCAGGAAGCTGCGCAGCGGCTCCCGATCGATCCGCTCCCCAGGGCCCCGGCCTTCCACCCGGAAGGCGACCAGCATCAGGTGCTCCAGGGCGGCTCCGCCGGGGCGAAGGGGCTGCTGCACATAGGGCAGGTTGATCGCCCGGGCACCGAAGGCCTCGTAGAACCTCAGCCGGGCCACGGGATCGCCGTGTGCCTGGTCCGCGGGAACACTGCCCGGATGCTCCACCTCCCCCAGCACCAGCGCCGGGTGTAGCTCCGTCTGCCAGCGCTGCAATGCCTCGGCCAGCAACCGCTGGCCGACACCGCCACCGCGGGCGCTGGGTCGCACCGCCAGCCAGGACAACAACAGCACACCGGACTCATGGAAGTATTCGGCGATGGCGATTCCATCCGGATGTGCCTGGTCGCCCGTGGTGTGGATCAGCACCTCCCCGGTGCGGACGGCCGCGACGAAGTCGTCCTCGAGGACGAGTTCATCGGCGGGAAAGGTGGGCTCCAGCAGTTCGCGGTACCAGGTACGGGCCAGGGACTCCAAATCAGCGACGGGCATGGCGCCACGCTCCCAGCCCATCGCGCGCGGGTCAAACCGGCGGGTGCCGGCCACGGCAGCCCGGGTCAGAAGCCCAACGGCCCGCTGGCCCCGGACCAACCGACCCTCCACCAAGGTTGGACGCACCGATTTCCGAGAATCGACCTCCAGAATCTCGGCTCGTGCGGGGCTTCCCGCGGCGGCGGTGCCGAAACTCGGCCCCGGGCCGGATTCCGGAGGTCGATTCTCGGAACCCCCGGCGGGGCACGGGCCTAGGATCGGCCCATGGACATTCGTGGGATGCGACGGGACTACCAGGGCGCGGAGTTTGACGAGGCCGGTTCGGCCCAGAACCCAGTGGGGCAGTTCGAGGCGTGGTTCGAGGACGCCAGCACCACCGATCACCTGGACCCGAATGCGATGACCTTGGCCACGGTGGGGCCCGACGGGCGGCCATCCACCCGGGTGGTGCTGCTGAAGTCCTTCGACGAGCAAGGGCTGGTCTTCTTCACCAATTACCTCTCCCGCAAGGGACGCGAACTGGCCGCCAATCCCCTCGCCGCGCTGCAGTTCCACTGGCCGCAGCTGGACCGGGTGGTGCGGATCGAGGGCGCGGTGGTCAAGGTTCGCGCCCAGGAGTCCGACGAGTACTTCCACCAGCGCCCGGTGGATTCCCGGATTGGCGCCTGGGCCTCACCGCAGAGCCAGGTGATCGCCAACCGCGGCGTGCTGGTGGCCAATGCCGCCAAGATCTCCGCCAAGCACGGGATCCACCCGCCGCGTCCCGAGCACTGGGGCGGCTACCGGCTGGTGCCCGATGTCTGGGAGTTCTGGCAGGGCCGCACCTCCCGCCTGCACGACCGGCTGCGCTACACCTTGGACGATCAGGGTCGCTGGAACAAGGAGAGGCTGGCCCCGTGAGCAAGCACGACAAGGACACCGACGCCGTTCTGGACCGGGCCGCGGGAGTCCTGATCCAGGACGGCAGGGTGCTGCTGATCAAGCGCACCAAGCCGCATGACGAGTACTTCGTCGTGCCCGGCGGCAAGGTGGAGCCCGGCGAGAGCCCCGAGCAGGCCTGCATCCGTGAGCTGCTGGAGGAGGTCAACCTGTCCGTCGAGGTGGGCGAACTGCTGGACGACTTCGCCGACGACGGCCGCACCCAGTTCTTCTACGCCGTAACCCGCACCAGCGGCGAGCTCCGGCTGGGCGACGGGCCGGAGAAGGGGCGAGCCAGCGCGGAGAACCAGTACGAGCCGGTCTGGATCGCGCTGGACGAGCTGGACGAGTATGAGGTCCGGCCCCGGGAGGCGGCCAAGATCATTCGGCGCTCGGCTCGCTGACGGCGAAGGGCCGGCTCAGATCTCGTCCGCCCGGGACCCATCACTCGGCCGGGGCGTCGCCCGCGAGCAGCCGGTAGACGTCCTTGCGGGCGCGTTCCAGGATCTTGCGGGCGGCCTCCACCTGATCGGCGTCGCCCGTGACCACCACCTGCTGCACGGCCATGCCGAGCTGGTGCATGTCTCCCTGCACGTCCAGGAAGCCCCGATGCGGCTCGGCCACCTTGTCCCACGGGTTGGCCAGTTCCTCGGCGTGCTCGGCGACGTGGGCCCGGCCCGCCTCGGTGAGCCGGAAGACCTTCTTGCCGTCGGCCTCGGTGGGCTCGATCAGGCCCTCGTCGGTGAGCAGTCCCAGGGCCGGGTAGATCGAGCCGGCGCTGGGCCGCCACAGGTCATTGGTCCTGTCCGCGATGCCATTGATCAGGCCGTAGCCGTTGAGCTGGGCCTCGGCCAGGAGCGCCAGGATGGCATTGCGCACATCCCCCCGGCGGCCACGGCCCGGGCCACGACGGCCACCGCCGCGACCACCCCGGGGCCCGTCAAAGCCGGGCCCCCCAAAGCCGGGCCCCCCAAAACCGGGGCCGCCGCGACGGGCGTGGTGACGGCCGCGGCCGCCGCGCGGACCCTGGGGTCCGTCGAATTCGTTCGGGTTCATGAGGTTCTTCATGGGTGTTCTCCTTGGGTTCTTGGGGGACGAGCCCGGCTGGCTCATCCCGACGCATCGGGCCCGGATTACTCGACGAGCCTTCTCGATGCGTCATCGTTATATCGAAATAGTACCGATGAATATTCCAGGGGTCAACAGGGCGGGACGCGCCTGACAGAATCGGTGACATGGAACACCTCGTGCTGGGCGTCACCGCCTTCCTGGTCACGGTGCTCGCGGTCACCGCGTTGTGCCGGCGCTTCACGCTGAATGCGCCGCTGGTGCTGATCCTGGTGGGCCTCCTGGGCAGCTACCTGCCCTTCATCCATGAGCCGCACCTGTCGCCCGAGGTGATCCTGGTCGGCGCCCTCCCGCCGCTGCTCTACGCGTCGGCGGTGACCACCTCACTGGTGGACTTCCGACGCAATGCCTCGGCGATCGGCTGGCTGAGCATCGGGCTGGTGCTGTTCACGACGGCGGGCGTGGGTGCGGTGGTGCACGCCATGTTGGGGATCAGCTGGGCGGCGAGCCTGGCGATCGGCGCGGTGGTGGCTCCACCGGATGCCGTGGCGGCAACCGCCGTGGCCCGCTCCATCGGCCTGCCCCGACGAGTGGTCGCGGTGCTGGAGGGCGAGAGTCTGGTCAACGACGCCACCGCCCTGGTCAGCCTGCGCACCGCGATCGCGGCGATGGGCGCCTCGGTGGCCGTCGGCACCGTGCTGCTGGACTTCTTGCAGGCGGTCGTGGTGGCGATCGTCGTCGGTCTGGTGGTGGCCAAGCTGGCCAACCTCTGCTTCAAGCTCACCGACGATGCGGCCACCTCCACCGCGCTGAGCCTGCTGGTGCCCTTCGTCGCCTATGTGCCCGCCGAGGAATTGCACGGCTCCGGGGTGCTCTCCGTGGTGGTGGCCGGGCTGATGATCGGCAATGCCTCACCGGTGATCCAGTCCGGCCAGACCCGGCTGGCGCAGCAGATCAACTGGCACACCGTGCAGTTCCTGCTGGAGAACGCGGTCTTCCTGCTGATCGGCCTGCAGGTGCGCAGCATCGTGGACAATGCGCGTGGCAGCGATCTCACGGTGGGTCGGGTGCTGCTGGTCTGCCTGACCACGCTGGCGACGGTGATGCTGCTCCGCGTGGTGTGGGTGCTGGGCACCCGGCTACTGGTGCACATCGGGCCGCGGCAGCAGACCACCCCGGCCCGTGAATCCGCGGTGATCTCCTGGGCGGGGATGCGCGGCGTGGTCACCCTGGCTGCCGCCCTGACCCTGCCCGAGCACACCCCCTACCGCTCGGTGCTGATCCTGATCGCCCTCGCCGTGACCATGGGGACCCTGCTGATCCAGGGCCTGACGCTGCCGATCATCGCCCGCAACATCGGCATCCACGGCCCCGACCCCCGGGAGGACACCCTGCAGGAGGCGACCATCTACCAGCACGCCGTGGCCGCCGGGTTGGAACGAGCCCGCGCCGAGGCCGGGCCGAATGACGCCGACACCATCCAGCGGATCCAGGAACAGGGCGAGCGGCGGATCAATTCGATCTGGGAACGTCTGGGCCGGCCGGAACAGGATGTGGAGACCCCCTCGGAGAGCTGGCGTCGGCTGCGCCAGGCCTCCATCACCGCGGAGCGCGCCGAGGTGCTGCGGATGCGCGACGCCGGCCAGGCCGAGCACGAGGTGCTGGGCCAGGTGCTGAATGCGCTGGACATGGAGGAGGCCAGCATCCTGCGCTACACCGAGGTGGCTCACGAGGTGCGCAACACCCCACTGCGACCCGCGTTGCCCGACTCCCCCTGCCAGCACCTGGCGGATTCACCGTGCTCGGTGGAGCCCACGACGGCCGGTTTCTGCGCCCAGTGCGAGGCGGAGGGCACCGACCCGGTGCATCTCAGGTTGTGCCTGACCTGCGGTTTCGTCGGCTGCTGTGATTCCTCGGTGGGGATGCACTCCACCCGGCACTACCGGGAGACCGGGCACCCGACTATGCGTTCGATCGAGCCGGGAGAATCCTGGCGCTGGTGCTATGTCGACGAGCTGCTGGGCGCCGGCAGCGACTGAGCTCAGCCCTGGACGAACTCGTCGCTGACCAGCTCGCCGTCGCGGTCGTAGACCAGCCGGTGGTCGTCAGTGGAGGTACTGGTCTCCTGGCGTCCGGTGGAGTCCTGGCGCAGCACCCAGCTGGTGTTGACTTTCGCGCGCACCTCCCACCGGTCGCCCTGCTCACTCTCGGAGACCGCGACGCTGCGTGAATCGGCCTGGACGATGCTGATCCCGTTGCCGACGAAGCTCTCCCGCGACGCCTTCAGCGCGTCGGCCAGCGCCGGCGACGAGCTGCGGCCACTGACCCAGTAGCCAATCGCCTGCTGGTCATAACTGGCCAGGAGTTCCGGCGTGCTGGGCCGAGGGGGGCTCGAGGCCCCAACCGCGCCGAAGCCGAAGCTCGCGGCCAGGGCAACGCCCAGCAGGATCACCACAATCTTCTTCCACTGCACCTTCGGGCCTCCCGTCGCTCGAGCTTGACCCGACCCTACCCAGCCTCCCGCGGCCCCGGCCGGCAACCCGCAAAGCTGGGTGACGAGCAGGTGAACTCTGTGATGGAGGTCACTTCTCGTCGATGTATTGATACCGCTGTTATGTACGTTCGTGCCAAGTCGCGACACCATTTCTCGAAGGGACACAGCCATGAGCAAGAACCTGGTCAATGGACTCACCGCCGGTGTGATCGCTGCGATCATCGCCTTCTTCACCTGGCAGCAGCTGGCCGATGCCTCGACGGGCAGGGCCGCCGCGATGGCCGGCGCCTTCTTCGTCGGCACCACCCTGATCGCCACGCTGGTCTCGTCGATGATCACGAAGCAGATGGAGACGAAGCAGCACTGACCACCCCCTGGGCGACGGCCACCATCGCCGGCGTCCAGGTCTGGTGCACCCCCGCGAGGGCGGACAGCAGATCCGCCATCGGCCAGTCGGTCGGCAGGAGTTCCGACGGCAGGGCGGGGGTGAGCAACAGACAGAAGTAGGCCGGCCGCATGGCCCCGGCATAACGCAACAGGTCATCTCGCCCCGGCTCCCTCGGCGCCGCGCCGAGCTTCACCAGCTCGGCCCTGGCAGCGCTCACCCGCACGGCCAGGTCGTCCAGCTCCCAGAGATCGCGCACCAGCTGGCGAGCGTCAGCGCTCGCAAACTGCAGTTGCGCGGCTAGCAGGGTGGCCCCGGCTGGCGCCGGCGCGAGGTGGGCGGCCAGTTCGTCGACGCCCTGTCTGGGATGCACCAGCAGGCCGGGGCGCAACAGCCGAAAGCCATGGGCCACCCCGACCCGGCGCGTTTGGTCCCGCCAGACGCGCCGCTTCTCCGGGGCATGGAAGAACAGGGCGCGAAAGCACCCGTCCCAGTCGTCGTGCTCGCTCGCCAGCCCCACTCCGCGATCGCGCAGCAGGCCGAATTGGTGTGCGGTGGCCCCTGCGAGGACGTAGTGGGTGTTGCGTCCGAAGCGATGCCCCACCAACACGCCGCGGCGCTGAAGCCGAGCGATCAAACTCCGGGAAGCAGCGGGAGACTTGCCGAAGACCCCCAGCAGCGCCACCAACCCCGAGCCGGACATGCCCGGGGCCCCCGCGAGCCCGAAGCAGAAGGCCACCAGCCCCGTCTCGTTGTCGAGTTCCCTGATCGCGCCCATGGATCCAGCATCCCATTCGCTCTGACCGATACCCGATTCCGAAAACCGACCGCCAGATTCGGGCTGGTCCCGCTCCGCCCACGTGGCATCGAAGAAGCCGGCCAATCTGGCGGTCAATTCTCGGAACTGGACAACCGACCCACGCTTCCGGGGTGGCCGTCGGGCGTCCCCAGGGCCCGCTCATGGGTGAATTTCCGGGCAACTCATTGCCCCGGCCATTCATCCGCCGGTGCGGTGCGGCAAGAATGGAGTGGTGAGCACCGATGTGATCAATACCCCCGTCCAGCAGCCCTCCGAGCCCCCCGTCAAGCTGGGCATCCTGACCTCCGGCGGCGACGCCCAGGGCATGAATGCCGCCGTGCGCGCCGTGGTGCGCACCGCGATCCAACTCGGTGCCCAGCCCTATGCCATCTACGAGGGCTACCAGGGCATGATCGACGGCGGCGAGGGCATCAAGCCGTTCGACTGGGATGATGTCGGCTCCATCATGCACCGCGGCGGCACCCTGATCGGGACTTTTCGCAGCAAGGAATTCCGGGAGCGCGAGGGCCGGCTGAAGGCCGCCGCCAACCTGATCGGCCACGGCATCGACCACCTCGTCGTGATCGGTGGCGACGGGTCGCTCAGCGGTCTGGATCTCTTCCGGCAGGAGTGGTCCAGCCTGCTCGACGAACTGGCCACCGACGGACGGATCACCCGCGAGCAGGCCGATGCCCACCCGACGCTGATGATCGCCGGTCTGGTCGGCTCGATCGACAATGACCTGGTGGGGACCGACATGACGATCGGCGCGGACACGGCCCTGCACCGGATCGTCGACGCGATCGACGACCTGGCCAGCACCGCGGCCAGCCACCAGCGCTCCTTCGTGGTGGAGGTAATGGGCCGGCACTGCGGCTACCTGGCGCTGATGGCCTCGGTGGCGGGCGGCTGTGACTACTGCCTGATCCCGGAGAATCCCCCGGCCGAGGGCTGGGAGGATCGGATGTGCGCGGAGTTGAAGCGTGGCCGCGACGCCGGCCGGCGGGACTCGATCGTGATCGTGGCGGAGGGTGCCCAGGATGGCGACGGCAACCCGATCACCAGTGAATACGTCCGCCAGACGCTGGAGGAGCGGCTGGGCGAGGATGCCCGGGTGACCATCCTGGGGCATGTGCAGCGCGGCGGCACCCCGAGCGCCTATGACCGCTGGGCCTCCACCTGGCTGGGCCACGAGGCTGCCAAGGCGGTGTTGGCCGCCACTCCCGACAGCCCCGGCCTGGTGATGGCGCTGCGCGGCAACCGGGTGGTGGGGGTTGACCTGATGGAGGCCGTGAAGCAGACCCGTCGCGTGCCGGAACTCATCGAAGGCAAGGACTTCGATGCGGCGATGAAGCTGCGCGGCGGCTCCTTCACCGAGATGCGGCAGATCTTCCACGAGCTGGCCGAACCCAGCCGGGTGAATCCAGAATCCAGTGCCAAGCGGATCGCGATCGTGCACGCCGGTGGCCTGGCGCCGGGCATGAACACCGCCGCCCGGGCCGCGGTGCGGTTGGGGATCAGCCGCGGCCACACCATGCTGGGCGTGCGCAATGGCTTCGTCGGGATGCGCGACGGCCAGATCGAACAGCTGACCTGGGACGACGTCGAGGGCTGGACCGGCGAGGGCGGCGCGGAGCTGGGCACCCGCCGCACCATCCCCCCACTGGAGCACCTGTACGGCATCAGCCGGTCGCTCGAGGACAATGACGTCGACGCCCTGCTGGTGATCGGCGGCTGGAATGCCTACCAGGCGGCGCACATGCTGCACACCGAGAAGGACCGCTACCCGGCCTTCAACATCCCGATCGTCTGCGTGCCGGCCACCATCGACAACAATGTCCCGGGCTCGGAGCTGGCGATCGGCGCCGACACCGCGCTGAACGTCATCGTCGAGGCGATCGACCGGATCAAGCTGTCCGGATCGGCCACCAAGCGGGCCTTCGTGGTGGAGACGATGGGCCGTTACTGCGGTTACCTGGCCTTGATGAGCGGTATCTCCGGTGGTGCGGAGCGGGTCTATCTGCACGAGACCGGGATCAGCCTGGGAGACCTGTACCACGACATGGAGTGGCTGCGGGATTCCTTCGAGGGTGGGCGGCGACTCTTCCTGGCCATCCGCAATGAGCGCGCCAGCGAGCACTACGACACGGAATTCCTGGCCAACTTGCTGGAGGAGGAGGGCAAGGACACCTTCGACGTGCGGCACTCGATCCTGGGCCACATCCAGCAGGGCGGGGCCCCGACTCCCTTCGACCGGCTGCTGGCCACCCGACTGGTCTCCAATGCCTTGAACCTGTTGGACGAGGGTTGGGCCACGAAGCGTTGCGAGTCCTGGTACATCGGGCTGCAGGAGGGTGCGGTGGCCAAGCAGCCACTGGCGCACATGATGGAGCACGTGGATCCGACCTTCCGTCGCCCGCTGGAGCAGTGGTGGATGGAGCTGCGGGAGGTCTTCGCCGACGTCGCCTATGAGCCGTCGACCCCGATGCACACCTCCCTCTGACCAACTGGACGACGACGGCCGGGCCGCTCAGCACTGAGCGGCCCGGCCGTTCGCTTGCCTCGTATGGCGTTGTCTTGGAGATCTTCGAGACTCCCGCAGACTCCCCGATCGAGCCCCCGGCTTTGTGGGATTCCCACGCCCAGGGCCAAGCAGCGCTGTGAATCTGACCAGCCGAGTGCAGAAACCTTACGGTAGCGTAGGTTACGCACCCGTAAGTTCCGGACGCGTACCCCAGAGGAGTCCCGATGAGTGACCGCCCCCTTCCCACCGTCATCCAGGGCGGCATGGGCATCGCCGTCTCGTCCTGGCAGCTGGCCCGCGAGGTCAGCCTGGCCGGCGAGCTGGGTGTCGTCTCCGGCACGGCGCTGGATGCCGTCCTGGCCCGCACGCTGCAGGACGGGGATCCGGGCGGGCACTACCGTCGCGCGCTGGAACACTTCCCCAACCAAGAGGTCGCGCAGCGGATCTTGGAGAAGTTCTACAAGCCGGAAGGCCGCCAAGGCGCGCCCTACCGCCCGCACGACACGATCACGGTCAACCCGAAGCAGAGCGTCATCGACCTGTGCGTGGCCGCCAACTTCTGTGAGACCTGGCTGGCCAAGGAGGGCCACGACGGCCTGGTGGGGATCAACTTCCTGGAGAAGGTGCAGATGGCCACCCCGACCGCCGCGCTGGGTGCGGTGCTGGCCGGCGTCGACTACGTGCTGATGGGCGCCGGCATCCCGCGCGAGATCCCGCAGCTGCTGCGTGATCTGTCCGCCGGACGGCCCGGCGGTGTGCACGTCGACGTCGACGGCGGCGAGGCGGTCTGGGACGAGGTGGACCCGACGTCGGTGCTGGGCGGCCCGATGGAGCCGCTGCCCACCCCGCGTTTCCTGGCGATCATCTCCGTGCACTCGCTGGCCAACTTCCTCAACCGCGACGAGAAGATCAAGCCCTTCGGCTTCGTCGTCGAGGGCCCGGTGGCCGGCGGCCACTCCGCTCCCCCGCGCGGCAGGATGAACCTGGATGACCAGGGCGACCCGATCTACGGCGAGAAGGACATCGCGGACCTGGTGAAGATGGCCGCCGTCGGCTCACCCTTCTGGATGGCCGGCGCCTATTCCGAGCCGGAGCGCGTGCAGGAGGCCCTGGATGCCGGCGCCGTCGGCGTGCAGTGCGGCACGGTCTTCGCCCTGGCCAAGGAGTCGGGCATGCGCGACGACCTGCGCGACCAGATGCTCAGTGACCTCTCGCGCGACGAGCTGGACGTGCGCAATGACCCGCGCGCCTCCCCCACCGGCTTCCCCTTCAAGATCGCCCAGGTCTCCGGCACCCTGTCCGACGTCGAGGTCTACCAGGCCCGGCCGCGGCTGTGCGACCTGTCCTACCTGCGCGAGCCCTATCAGCGGGAGAACGGTTCGATCGGCTACCGCTGCGCCTCCGAACCGATCGACGCCTACCTGAAGAAGGGCGGCAGGATCGAGGACACCGAGGGCCGCAAGTGCCTGTGCAACTGCCTGATGGCCAACATCGGCCTGGGCCAGCAGCGAAAGGACGGCTACCACGAGGCGCCCGGCATCACCCTCGGCCAGGACGTCACGGGCGCCAAGCGGCTGCTGGACCAGCACCCCGAGGGCTGGGGCGCGAAGCAGGCCGTCGACTTCCTGCTGGGCCGCTGACCCACTGATGGCACAATCTGACGCTGTCTACCGATTGGGGTAGACGGCGCCAGACTCTTTCAGACGGTGATCACCACGGCTGTTGGGGGTGTCCATTCCAGGGCGGTACCGAGCCTGACGCTGGCCGATCCATTCGCCCACCCGTCCAGCGGAAGGACAGCCAGGTGAACAGGGCCCACCCCAGGGCCAGCAGCACCAGACTCAGCCCAAAGGGCACGTGCAGCTGCGAGCCCACGACGACCTGCAACAGGAAGAGCAGGACGATCATCAGCGGCACGGAGAGCACCTGCATCAGATAGTGGCGACGAGGTCGCTCCACCTCCCGGGTGGTCAGGTAGAGCGCCCGGGCGGTCAGCAGCGAGCTGATCACCAGCCACAGCGCGGCTGCCTGGATACCCATCACCAGACCGGCGAAGATCCAGCCCAAACCGAGCGCCGCACCGCACGCGGCAACCACCACCAACAGGATCAGGGCCCGCCATGGCGCCAACGGGTTGGAGACTCGTCGAGCCGGAAGCAGGTACATGTTCAGCAGCACGATGCCCAGCGCCAGCAGCCCACCCAGACCGGCGCCCAGCCACAACCGCTGCCGCGCGGCACGCAGCGTCCCCGGGGTGCAGGTTCCCTGGGTGATGCAGCTGGGACTGCTGCCCCACCAGCCGTCCTGGTAGTCGCCGCCGGTGCGCGCCAGCCAGGCCAGGATTCCCAGCATGACCAGCCACAAGACCACCCTCAGCGCGCGCGGGACGATGCCCGCTCGCTCGCCCGACGTCCATTTCACCCGGTGATTCTCTCAGCCGCACGGGTCCCCGCGCGGCAGCGTTCAGGATCGACCTGGTGGAACTCATGCCGGTCAACGCCTTCAACGGCGAGCATGGCTGGGGCTACGACGGCGTCGGCTGGATTGCAGCATATCTACCAATATTGAGCGTTTACTAGATTGTGGCAGATATTGCGATCGAGACTCGACGACCATCGGGACGCCCGACCACTTCCGAAAAACGACCTCCGGATTCGATCCTGGAAGCACCACACAGGCGGGGGCGCATGATCCAGGCCGAATCTGGAGGCCGAATTTCGGAACCACCGCGGGCCGCACTCGTGAGACGGCTGCCGCTCGGAAGCCTGCCTCAGAGGTAGGCGAGGTTGATCTCGCTCTCGGGGTGGAAGAAGGTGGCCTCCCCCGGCCGCGGCCGGGCGTGCACCACGGCGCCCTGCTCCACCTCGAAGCGCTTGTCAGCGTGGATTGCCACCCGGCCACCACGAATCGTGGCGGTGCTGTCGGGCGTCTGGAGCGGCTCGCAGTAGAGGTAGATCTCCGAGCCGAGGTGCTCCACCAGGGCCACCTTCATCGGCACGCTGGCCCGTTCGTCCACGCCCTCGGCCACCAGCTCCCAGGCCTCGGGACGAACCCCGGCGATCACGCTGCCGGGAACCTTGGCGGCCTGCTCCCGGGTCAGCCCCAGATCCATCCGGCGCCCCTCCCCCATCGCGGCCCGACCATCCTGGACGGTGACACTCTCGATCAGGGTGATGCCGGGCGAGCCGATGAAGCTGGCGACGAAGGTGTTGCCCGGGTGCTCGTACAGGTGGGTGGGTGAATCCACCTGCTGCAGCACACCGTCCTTGAGCACGCAGACGCGGTCACCCATGGTCATCGCCTCGGTCTGGTCGTGCGTTACGTAGACCGTGGTCACGCCCAGCTGACGCTGCAGCGCCGCGATCTGGGCGCGCGTCGAGACGCGCAGCTTGGCATCCAGGTTGCTCAGCGGCTCGTCCATGCAGAAGACCTTGGGATCACGCACGATGGCGCGGCCCATGGCCACCCGCTGGCGCTGGCCACCGGACATCCGGCCGGGCTTCACGTCCAACAGCGGCTCCAGCTCCAGCACCTTGGCGGCCTGCTCCACCTTCTGGGTGATCTCGGCCTTGGGCAGCTTGGCATTCTCCAGGGCGAAGGCCATGTTCTGCCGGGCGGTCATGTTGGGGTACAGCGCGTAGGACTGGAAGACCATGGCCACGTCGCGGTCCCGAGCCCGCTTCTCGCTGACGTCGACGCCGTCGATGAGCACGCTGCCCTCGTCGATCGGCTCCAGCCCGGCCAGCATCCGCAGGGTGGTGGACTTGCCGCAGCCCGACGGGCCGACCAGGACAAGGAATTCGCCGTCCTCGACGGACAGGTTCACCCGGTTGACGGCCGGGGCCTGGGCGGGGTCATAGATGCGCGAGGCCTGACGGAACTCGACGGTGGCCATGGTCTTCCTTCTTCTGGGTGGATATTTCGACGACGAGGAAGCGAACTCAGAGCTTCGGCTTGATGTCGCGGTCGATGATCTTCTGGGTTTCGGTCTGCAGCTCACCGAAGACCTTGGCGGCGTCCTGCTTGCCGACGCAGATCCGGTCCAGCGCACCACCGATCCGGGCACCTCCGCCGCTGACGAAGACGCGGGCGTAGTCCTGCGACTTGGTGTTCTCGTGCAGCTGCTTGATGGCGGTCTCGGCGTTGGGGTTCTTCGCCAGGTAGGCCTTCTCCGTGGGGTCGTCGAGGGCGTCCTTGCGCACCGGCATGTAACCGGTCTTCTGGGTGAACTCGATGGTGTTCTTGGTGCTGGTCAGGAAGTCGATGAACTTGACCGCCCACAACTTGCGCTCGTCGCTGATCCCATTGGGCACGGCCAGGCCGGCGCCGCCGGTGGCACAGCCGGGATTGGGGCCGGGCAGGAAGGTGGTGATGAAGGGGACCTTGGCTGCCGTGGTGAGGCCGCCGAGCGATCCGGTGGACTGCAGCAGGCCGGCGGCGCCGCCGATGCCGAAGGTGTTGGAGGCATCCTTGGCGATGGCGATGTGCCCCTTGGCCACCTGGTCGGCCAGGAACTTCACGGCCTCGATCGACTTCTCGTCGGTGAACGTGGCCTCCCATTCCCGGGAGTAGGCGCCGCCGAAGGTCCACATCATGCCCTGGAAGTACCAGTCCAGGTAGTCCGAGCCGTCCGGCACGATCAGGGCCGGCTTGCCGCCCTTGGCCTTGACCAGCTTGGGAGCCCACTCGTCGAATTCCTGCCAGGTCTCGGGGCCACGGTCGGTCGGCAGGCCCGCCTCCTTCAGCGCGTCGGTGTCGAAGTACATCAGGCAGGTGGAGCGGGAGTAGGGCATGCCGTAGTGCTTGCCACCGAAGGCGTAGTCCTCGCGCAGGGTGTCGACGTAGGTGTCGGGCTTGACTCCCGCCTCCTTCCAGATGTCGTCCAACGGGGTGGTGGCTTTGTTGAGCGCGAAGTTGAACCAGGTGACATCAGAGGCCACCAGCACATCGGGCAGGGCGCCGCCGGCCAGCGCGGCGTTGAACTTCTGGCCCAGTTCCTCGTAGTTGGCACCGCCATCCACCAGGTTCACCTTGTGCTCGGGGTTCTGCTTGTTCCACTCACCGATCAGCTTGGTCTCCAGTTCCTTGGAACCGCCGGGGTGGTTGGACCAGAACTGGATGGTGCCGTCGCTGGTCTGGCCGCCACCCGCGCTGGCGGAGTCGTCGCTGGAACCACCGGTACCGGCGCAACCCGCCAGGGCGGTGGCGGCAATGCCGGCACCGGCCAGGCCCAGCACGCCGCGGCGTGAGATCTTGTGCTCGTTCATGGCTTCTCCGTTTCGTTGTGCACACCGTGGGGCATGCGGGGGGGGTGCCCAGGGATGGGCGCGGGGGTGTGGTGCCGGGGCAGGTCAGCCCTTGACGGCACCGGCGGTGAGGCCCTTGATCATCTGCTTCTGCATCAGCAGGAAGACGACGAGCATGGGCAGGGTGGTGATCAGGGTTCCGGCCATCACCGGGCCCCAGTTGGTCAGGCCCTCGTTGTTCTGCAGCTGGGTCAGGCCGATCTGCAGCGGGGCCACGTCGTCGGTGTCGGCGATCAGGAAGGGCCACAGGTACTGGTTCCACTCCGTGACGATGGTGATCAGGGTGAAGGCGATCACCGTCGGCCAGGACATCGGCAGTACGACCTTGAATAGGGTGCGCCAGAAGCCCGAACCGTCCATCTCCGCGGCCTCCAGGATCTCCTTGGGCAGCGCCAGGAAGTGGTTGCGCATCAGGAAGGCGCCGAAGGCCACCCCCGCCAGCGGCACAATGATCCCCTGGAAGGTGTTGCGCCAGCCCAGACCAGCCACCAGCGCGTAGTTGGAGATGATCGTGATCTGGTTGGGGACCATCAGGGAGGCCAGCACCAGGATGAACAGCAGCCCGCGGCCAGGGAAGCGCAGGAAGGCGAAGCCGTAGGCCGTGAGGATGCCCAGCACCACTTCGATGATGGTGAGCGACGCCGTGATGATGATGGAATTGCGCAGGTACTTGCCGAACTTCATCGACTCGATCACCGTCGAGTAGTTCTCGGGCGCCAGCGGATTGGGCCACCAGCTGATCGGGTTGGAGTAGATGTCGCCGTGGGTCTTCAGCGAGGCCATCACGATGAAGTACATCGGCACCGCCACCATGGCGATCGCGCCGAGCAGCCCCAGGTAGCCAAAGACCTTGCCGAGCCCGCCGCCGGCGTGGTCGCCGTGGCGACGTCGGCTCTGCTGCGCCGAGGTGAGGGGCACCTCGCCGGCCACCTGGGTACCGGGGGTGGGAGGAAGGCCGAGAGTGCGGCTGGTTGCAGTGGAAGCCATGTCAGTCCTGCCTGTCCTGGAGCCGAACCTGCAGCACGGTGATCAGCAGGACGACGGTGAACATGATGGTGGCCACCGCCGCGCCATAGCCGGCCCGGTTGTTGACGAAGGTCTCCTGGTAGACCTGAAAGACCATGGTGGTGGTGCCGGTGCCCAGCGGGCCGCCCTTGGTCATCACGTTGATCACGTCGAAGACCTGGAAGGAGTTGAGCAGCACGGTCACCGAGAGGAAGAAGGTGGTGGGCTTCAGCTGCGGCAGGGTGATCCGCCAGAAGCGTCGCCAGGCCGGCGTGGCGTCGATCTCGGCGGCCTCATCCAGATCGCTGCGACGCCCCTGCAGGGCAGCCAGGTAGATGACGAAGACATAGCCGAGGTTCTTCCAGATGTAGGTGAGGGTGACCATCGCGAGGGCCCAACGGGGCTCCTGGTAGAAGTTCGGCGCGCTCAGTCCCACCCGGCGCAGCAGGTCCTGCACCAGGCCGAAGCCAGGATCGAAGACGAACTGGAAGGCGACGCCGACGGCCGCACCCGAGATCACATAGGGCGCGAAGACCATCGAGCGCGCCAGCCCGCGGCCGCGCAGCTTCTGGTCGAGCAGCAGGGCCAGAGCCAAGCCGAGCGCCATCGAGCCAAGGACTGTGGCAGCGGTGAAGACCACCGTGTTCCACACGATCTGACCGGTTTCCCGGGCGGTGAACCACTCAACGTAGTTCTCCAGCCCGACGAAGGTCGCCTTGGGTGAGGAGATGTTCCACTCGTAGAAGGACAACCGGATGTTGTCGATCAGCGGGCGGTAGGTGAACAGGATGAGCAGCAGCAGGTTCGGGCCGATCAGCAGCGCGGCCAGCGCCACCTGGCGCCAGTCGGTGCGGGTCTTGCGTCGTGCAGGCTCGCCCAGATCAGCCGGTACGGACAGACCCGGAATAGCGGGATTCGTCACAAGCGAGGAAGTTATGAGGATCAGCTGAACGTCGGATGGCCGCATGATGCCAGCCCCGTGAACGCCTGCAATACACTTAGCCACAGCCATATTGAACGATCAATATGGCGACTCCCGATGGGGCTTTCTGGGTCTTTCTGGCAGATTTCTTAGAACCAGGAATACGGCCTCATGAGGGGCCGGATCATCGGGCATAGTGCAGGGCGACCAGCTGGCCGTCGATCTCCCGCACCCGGATGGGCAGGGCGAAGACCTCCTCCAACAGGTCCTCGCGCATGATCTCTGCGGGGCTGCCGGCGGCCACCACCCGGCCGTCGGCCATCACCACGATGTGGTCGGCATAGACGCTGGCGGCATTCAGGTCATGCAGCACCACCACGATCGACTTGCCCAGCTCGTCGGCGGCGCGGCGCAGCTGGCGCATCATCCGCACCCCGTGGCTCATGTCCAGGTTGTTCAGCGGCTCGTCCAGCAGGATGTGGTCCGTGTCCTGGGCCAGCACCATCGCCACGAAGGCGCGCTGCCGCTGGCCTCCGGAAAGCTCGTCCAGGAAGCGGTCGGCCAGCGGCGTCAGGTCCAGGTAGTCCAGCGCGGCCTCGATCTGCTGCCGGTCGGCCACGGTGAGCCGCCCCTTGGAATGCGGGTAGCGACCAAAGGCCACCAGGTCTCGCACCGTGAGCCGCACCGCCAGGTGGTTGTCCTGTCGCAGGATGGCGAGCTTGCGGGCCAGCTCGTCGCCGGGGGTGGTGGCCACGTCCAGCCCATCCACCAGGACCCGGCCGTAGGCGGGGGTCAGTAGCCGGGAGATCATCGCCAGCAGGGTGGACTTGCCGGCTCCATTGGGCCCCACCAGGGCGGTCACTCCACCGGTGGGGATCTCGATGGTCACGTCGTCGACGACGACGGTACTGCCGTACCTGGCCTGGAGGTGGTCGGTGATGATCATGCGGGCCTCCCGGCACGTGAGCTGCGGAGCAAGAGGACGAGGAAGGTGATGCCGCCGACGAATTCGACGACCATGGACAAGCTGCCCTCGAAGCCGAGCACCCGCTCGAAGAGCACCTGCCCACCCACCAGGGTGATGATGCCCAGCAGGGCGACGGCCGGGAGGGTGGCCTGGTGCAGGTGACTGCCGATCATCCGGTAGCCAAGGTGGGCCACCAGCAGACCGAAGAACATCGTGGGGCCAACCAGTGCGGTGGCGGTGCCGACCAGCAGCGCCACCACCACCAGGTTGACCAGGCTGGCCCGGCGATGGTTCACGCCCAGACCGATCGCGACATCGCGGCCCAGGGCGACGACGTCCAGTTCGCGTCGCCGCAGCCAGACGAAACCGGTGGCCAGCGCCACGATCACGGCGGAGATGCCCAGCAACTGCGGCCGGGTGCCGGTGAAGTCGGCGAACATCCGGTCGCTGAGCACCTGGAAGGCATCGGGGTCGAGCAAGCGCTGCATGAAGGTGGACAGGCCACGGAAGAGACCGCCGAGCAGCACACCCACCAGCACCATCAGGGTCACCGATCGGTTGAGCTTGACCAGCATCATGGTGAACAGCAGCAGCGCGAAGCCGACCATCGAGGCCAGCACGATCAGGTACTGCGTCGCCTCACCGAACCCGATGGTGCCCAGGAAGAAGACCGATGCGGTCTGCAGCGCGACGTAGAGCGAGTCCAGCCCCATGATCGACGGGGTCAGGATCCGGTTGGCGGTGACGGTGTGGAAGAGCACCGTCGCCACCCCGATCGCGACGGCCACCACGCACATGGTGCCCAGCGTGACCAGCCGTCGTTGCACCAGGAAGTCGACGCCCCAGGGCAGCTGGTAGAGCAGGTATCCGGTGCAGGCGGCCAGCGCGACCAGCCCCATCAGGGCCAGCCGGAGCCCGACGGAGGGCCGCATCCGGTGGCGCCCGGACGCAGGGGGCGTCGTCGGTTCCGCCACCGGGGCCAACGTGGTCTGGGCCTTCATCGTCGGCCCCGCAACAGGATTGTCAGGAATGCGAGGGCGCCGACGACGCCCATCACGGTGCCGATCGGCATTTCATGGGGGTGTACCACCAGCCGCGCGGCCAGGTCGCAGGCCAACACGAAGCCGGCACCGAGCAGCGCCACCCACGGCACGGCCCGCCGGCAGTTGTCGCCAATCGTGGTGCGCACGATGTTGGGCACCACCAGCCCCAGGAAGGGCAGGCCGCCGACGGTGACCACCACGGTGGCGCTGACCACGGCCACCACGCCCATCCCGATCAGCACGGTGCGCCGGTGATCCAGCCCCAGGTTGGTGGTGAAGGCCTCACCCATGCCGGCGACGGTGAACCGGTCGGCCAGCAGCCCGGCCAGCAGCGTCAGCCCGCCGGCGATCCAGAGCAGTTCGTAGCGCCCGGCCAGCACGGCGGAGAAGTCACCCGTCGTCCAGGAGCTGATCGACTGCAGCAGGTCGGTGCGGTAGGCGACGAAGGTCACCCCGGCGCTGACCACGCCACCCAACATCATCCCGACCAGCGGGGTGACGAGCATGTCGCGTAGCGGGATGGCGTTGATGATCCGCAGGAAGATCGCGGTGCCCAGCAGGGCGGCGACGGCACCGAAGCACATCTTGACGATCATCGGGGCGCCGGGCCAGAACAGGGCGCTGGCCAGCAGCCCGGCGGTGGCGAATTCCATCGTCCCCGCGGTGGAGGGTTCGACGAAGATGTTACGGGTCAACAACTGCATGATCTGGCCACTCACCGCCAACGCGCTGCCGGCCAGCACCAGCGCCAACGTGCGTGGGATCCGCGAGTTGAGCAGGACATTCGCGTCCAGATCCGCCACGCCCACTCCCAGCGACCCGACGGCCAACAGGGCCACACAGGCCAACGCCACCAGCAGCGCCGTCCCCTGGGCCAGGGCACCGCGCATCCCGCGGGTGCCGGTGAGCGCGGGCGCGGCAGCGGGGGGGGGGGGGGGGGGGGGGGGGAGTGGGGGGGGGGGGGGGGGGGGGGGGGTGGAGATGGCGGCGGGGGTTGGCG
>NZ_JBCDMV010000012.1:0-1261 GCF_038433135.1 Luteococcus sp. H91
GTCGTCCCCCCCTTCTTTCTGGGGGTGTGGTTGCGTGCGTTCGCCACCCCCCCCGCCGCGGGGGTGACCGCGGCGGGCGCCGTGCTGGCACCGTCGGGACGCCGATGGAGGGTCAGGCTCATGCCAGGCCGGCCTTGATCTCCTTGGCCATCTCGACGGTGTTGTCCAGACCGGAACCCAGCAGGTACCAGCGGGCGCCGTTCAGGTAGACGATCTTGCCGTTCTTGGCGGCATTGGTCTTGTTGACCAGGGCATTGTCCAGCAGCTTGGCCGCACTCTCACCCTGCTTGCCGATGGTGGCATCTCGGTCGATCACATAGAGCACGTCGGGATTGGTGGTGCCGATGAACTCATTGCTGACGGCCTGGCCGTGGTTGTCCACCTTCAGGTCGGCCGCGGCGGGCTTCAGGCCGTAGACGTCGTGGATGAAGCCGAAGCGGCTGCCGGGACCAAAGGCCGACATCTTGCCACCGCTGGTCAGGATGGTCAGCGACGCGG
This sequence comes from Luteococcus sp. H91, assembly GCF_038433135.1. Classification (NCBI taxonomy): domain Bacteria; kingdom Bacillati; phylum Actinomycetota; class Actinomycetes; order Propionibacteriales; family Propionibacteriaceae; genus Luteococcus; species Luteococcus sp. H91. Next base: position 499 of record NZ_JBCDMV010000012.1, read on the forward strand.
CGGATCCCTTGGCGGCCGCGGCCTTGGTCTCCTCGATGGCCTTGTCGACAGCGGTCAGCTTCTCGTCCACCTGGCTCTGCTTGTCGAAGATGGTGCCGAGATTCTTGGCCTGCTCCTTCATCGAGTCGAGGTACTTGGTGGCGTCGACGGCCAGGTTCACGGTGGGGGCAACTTTGGTCAGTTCCTCGTACTTCTCCGCCGTGCGGCCGGCGATGATGATCAGCTCCGGCTTGAGGGCGGCCACCTTCTCGATGTCGGGCTCCTGCATGGTGCCGATGTTCTCGGCCTTCTTGAACTCGCTCAGGAAGTCCGGCAGCGTCTTGGCCGGCACGCCAACCACCTTGTCCGACAGGCCCAGGGCCTTCATCGAGTCCAGCGTCGCGTAGTCCAGCACGACCACCTTGCCCGGATTGCGAGGCACCTCGGTGCTGCCCTGCTTGTGCTTGATGGTGACCTTCTCACCGCCGGCGGCCGGGGCAGCCGACGTGGTGGACCCGCAGGCCACCAGGCCGAGGGTCAATACACAGGCGAGCAGGGCGAAGATGCGGCGCAACATGGCTTGTCCTTGCGAGTTGAGTGCGGCTAAGGGTTACCTAACTAAGGACAGCCTTACACATGGCGTGACGAATTGTCACGCCGGCCCATTGTTTAAGACACAAGAACCTGCCGAAATCACTGAATGGCGCAGGGGGGGGGGGGGGGAAGAAAACCCCCCCCCCCTTCCCCCCCCACCCCCCCCACCACGAAAGGCTTTTCCCCCTTT
>NZ_JBCDMV010000013.1:0-140475 GCF_038433135.1 Luteococcus sp. H91
AAAAACAAAAACCTGAAGAACTCACGGAGGGCTGGGGGGGGGGGGGGCGGAACCCCCCCGCCCCTGCGTTTACCGCCCGACTCAGCCGACGGTGAAGGTCTTGCTCAGCTTGGCCGCGGCATGGGTCGCCGTCGCCGCCTGGGAGATGGTGACCGTACAGGTGCCCTTGGCGCCGAAGACGATCCCACCGGAGGCGAACCTGCAGACACCGGTGGCAGACATCGACGCGGAGTAGCTGAAGGCCTTGGAGCCGGAGGTGCTGGTGGCATTGAGCGGCACAGACTGGCCGACGCTCACCGAGCCGGGGGCATCCCAGGTGATCACATTCGCCTTGAGACCGGTGACCTGCCAGGAGCGGGTGACCGGCGCGGCCGCATTCACCGTCGCACTGCCGGGCTGGCTGGCGGTCACGGTGCAGGAGCCGCCGCTGAGGTGGGTGACCGTGCTGCCGCTGACCGTGCAGACCGCCGGGGTGGACGAGCGGTAGTCAATCGCCAACTTCGCCGATGAGGTGGCCGACAGGGTGGCCGTGGTGCCGGCCGCCGCATCGGCGGGCTGCGCCCAGGTGATCACATTCGCGGCCTTGCCGGCCGACCCGACGAAGACCGAGCGCGTCGTGGAGGCGGCCGCCCAGGTGGCATTGCCGGCCTGGTCCGCCTTGATGGTGCAGGTTCCTTCCGCCAGGTACTTCACCGTCGCACCGCTCACCGAGCAGATGGTCGGCGTGGTGGAGCTGAAGCTGACCGGCAGACCGGAGGTGGCCTTCGCGCTCAGGCCTGTGGTCTGCCCGATGGTGCCCGCCCCCGGCAGATCCCAGCTGAAGGACTGGGGCGAGGCGTCCTTCGTCTGGTCGAACAGGGTGGTGGTCCAGGTGTGGGCCGGCTGCACCACCCCACCCTTCTTGATGCCGCTCACGGTGATGGTCAGCGCCTTGTCACTGCTGACGTCCGCGGCGGTTATGCCCGGCTTGAAGCCGACAGCCGGCTTGCCGTAGCCAGCCGCGGGACGAGTGACCTCCACCGGAACACTCTTGCCATCGCTGGTGATGCTCACGGTGGCGGCGGACATGTCGGTGGCCGCATCGCTGGCGGACAGCGTCCAGATGTTGTTGCTGGGCACCAGCGCCTTGGGCACATAGCCCGCGTCAGGCCAGGCGACGAAGGCCGGCGTGTTGGCCGGGTTGGCGCTCGGCACCGCACCGTCCCACAGCTTCAGGGAATTGCCCCGGTTGGTGAAGCCGCTACCCATCACGGTGATCCGCGGATCCAGGATCCAGCGACGATGCCCCAGCGTGGCGTCATTGCCGGCGTCGTCGATGTACCCGTTGATCGCCTTCGCGCCATTCGAGTAGCCGAGCGCGAGGTTGCCCGTCTTGGCGGCATCCGCGCCGGCGGCCGTGTAGCACTTCCAGGTGCTGGGCGGGGTGTGGCTCAGCGAGTTGTTGGCCTCCATCATGAGCGCGGCCTGCTGCGCCTTGGCCGACCAGGTGGGGTTGAGGGTGGCTGGCGCCAGACCCACCATGGAGCGGTAGTAGTTGATGGTGGTCAGGGTGGCCGCCTGCGCGTCGGCAGAGACAGCACCGGGAGCGCAGGGATCCACCGACCCCGTCCAGCCAGCCGCGACGGCGGTGGCGGCCTGGTTGTAGGAGCGGTAGGCAGCCAGCGCCCCCGCTCGCGTCGAATTGTCCACGGTCGGCGTCGCGGGAAGCGACGCGTGGGCCGCAGGCTGGGCAGCGAGGCCCGCGACGAGAGAGGTGCCCGCAAGCATGGCGAGGGTGGTCCGGCGATGGTTGATGATCACTTCTTCTCCTGTGTTTGCGTACCCCCGTACGACCCCGATGGACATGTCCAGCTGACCACACGATGTGACGAAAGTCACTCCCTTTTGGACAGTTGACCCATTCACTGGTGGCGAAGAATTCACCAGTTAGCCCGGCCTGACAGGGAATACCAGCGGGAGGAATTCACTTCCGGACCCAACGGCCAGCTGGCCCGACCGCCCCAACCCGAGGCAGCGCCGGGCGACATCTGCCCCCGTCTGCTTCAATCTGCGATTTCCGCAAGACGTACCCATACACTGCAAGGCATGGATCCGATTCGCAATCCCTATGCCCCCGGTGCGGGCCAGCGCCCGCCCGAGCTCGCCGGGCGCGACGAGCAGCTGCGCGCCTTCGACGTCGTGCTGGAGCGGATCGCCAAGGGCCGCCCCGAGCGGTCGATCATCCTCACCGGGCTGCGCGGCGTCGGCAAGACCGTGCTGCTGAATGCCCTGCGGAGCCAGGCCGTGCGCGCCAAGTGGGGCACCGGCAAGTTCGAGGCGCGGCCCGACCAGGGCATTCGCCGTCCCCTTGGCGCGGCGCTGCACATGGCGGTGCGTGAGCTCGCCCACCCCGACGCCGATGCGGTGCTGGGCACCATCAAGGCCTTCATCGAGCGCGACGCCAAGCCCGGCGCCAAGCTCAGCGAGAAGTGGAACCCGGGGATCATGGTGCCCGCCACCAAGGGCCGCGCCGACTCCGGCGACATCGAGATCGACCTGGTGGAGCTGTTCACCGACGTCGGCGGACTGGCCCAGGACCAGGGCGTTGGGATCGCGATCTTCATCGACGAGATGCAGGACCTGCGCCCCGAGGACGTCTCGGCGATGTGCGCGGCCGTGCACGAACTGAGCCAGCAGCGGTTGCCGTTGATCATCGTCGGTGCCGGCCTGCCGCACCTGCCCGCGGTGCTGAGCGCGTCGAAGAGCTATTCGGAACGGCTGTTCAAGTACAACCGGATCGACCGGCTGGAGCGGGCCGCGGCGGATCTGGCGCTCACCCTGCCCGCCGAGGACGAGGAGGCAGCCTTCGAGGCCGAGGCGCTGGACGAGATGTACCAGCTGACCGGCGGCTACCCCTACTTCATCCAGGCCTACGGCAAGGTGGTCTGGGATCTGGCCCCGGCCAGCCCGATCACCGTCGACGACGTCCGGGTGGCCACCCCGGAGGCAGAGGCGGAGCTGGCCGTCGGCTTCTTCGGCTCCCGCTTCGAGCGCGCCACCCCCGCCGAGCGCGACTACCTGCGTGCCATGGCAGAGGCCTCCGGCGGCGAGGACGACGCCGACCAGGTGCTCACCTCCAAGGTGGCCGAGGTGCTGGACCGCAAGGCCCAGAGCCTCTCCCCCGCCCGCGACGCCCTGATGAAGAAGGGCCTGATCTACGCCACCGAACGCGGCAAGGTCGCCTTCACCGTCCCGCACTTCGGGCGTTACCTGCGCAGTCAACAGAGCTGACGCGGGCCCGCTCCCGCCGCGCCAGCCGGTGCACCAGCAGCGCGTGGCCAAGATCGAACAGCGGGGTGGCGACGCCCACCTCCCGGGCCCGACGACAGACCCCGCCCACCAGGGGATCCAGCTCCCCCGGTTGCCCGGCGGCCAGATCCCGATGCAGGGAGGTGGTGGCATCGGCCGGCATCCGGTCGGCGAAGGCGAGGGTTTCCTCCACAGCATCGTCGAGGGCGATGCCGGCGGCCAGGCCGACGTCGCGCACCTCTGCCATGATCGCGGCCAGCTGCGGCCGCAAGCGGGTGCGCTGGTCGCCCAGCGGGGCATCGGCCAGTGCCCCGAGCAGACCCGTGGAAACCACGAACATCACCTTGCGCCACAGGTCGAGCCAGATGTCCTCGGGCGGGGGCGAGGCAATCCCGGCGGCGACGAGGGCCTGGCGAATCCTCGTGTTGCGCTCGGTTTCCGCGTTGTCCCACTCGGCGACGGTGATTGATCCGGGCCCACCCATGTGCTCGATCACCCCGGGCGCCGCGATCCGGGTGTAGACCCGCACCACCGCGGGCAGAACTCGGTCGCGGCCCAGGACGCCGGCCACAACGCCGGGCGCCTCCAGCCCGTTCTGCAGGGTGACGACGGCGGTCTCCGGGCCGATCAGCCCGGAGAGGGTGGGCAGCACCTCGTCGAGCTGGTTCGCCTTGACCGCCAACAGCACCAGATCCGCCGGGGCCAGGATCTGCGGGTCGTCGGTCACCGCGATCGACAGGGTGAGGGTGGTGGCGCCGGTGATCCGCAGGCCGTCGCGGCGCAGCGCCGCCAAGTGCTCACCGCGGGCGAGGTATTCCACGCCGTGTCCGTCCCGCTGCAACAGCGCCCCGAAATAGCCACCCAGGGCTCCGGCCCCCACCACCACGATTCTCATGGGGTCACTGTGGCACTCGTGCCGACTCGCGGGGGAGGGGTTCACATCACGGCGCGCATCGCCTCGGTGGCACGGTGCAGGAAGCGGGTGACCACCGCCCGCTCCTCCTCGCTGAGATCGGCATCGGCCTGCGCCAGGCCACGAAACATCGGCGCCAACAACTGGACAACCTCGGCCCGCCCGGAATCGGTCAGGTCAATCTGGGTACGTCGGCGATCGCTGGGGTGCGGGCGCCGCTCCACGTGACCGCGCGCCTCCAGCCGGTCGACGATGCCGGTGGCCGCGGCGGAGGTGACCCCGAGCATCCGCGCCAGCTCGGCCGGGCCGATGTCATCCCTCATCAGGTGCCGCAGGGAATGCAGCTCGCTCTCGGAGAGCTGGGCGCGACGGGCGACGGCGGGCATGGAGGCCGCGGCCACCTGGACGAGCTCGTTGAGGGCATCCAGGGCCATCGATCGTTCCCATTCGGGGACGACCGCGCGCACCGACTCGTGGCCACGCTCACCCATCGTCCATCCTCCTGTCGCGCTGGTTTGCGCCGAACACGCCATGTCAGCTTCCCAAGCTGGTCACCTGACCTCTGGGCTGGCCCCATCATCCCACCGGCCCGGGTGCCCACCGGCCGAGCGGCTGTTGGTTCCCAGCCCCGAATATGATTAACTTTATTAGCAATCATTTTGGTGAAGTTACTTCCCGGAGGCAAGCCGATGTCCACCAGCACTTCGCACCCCGAGACCCAGCCGTGGCTGCGTCGCCATGCCTCATCGCTGGTGGCGCTGCTGCTCCTCCTGACCGGCCTTGGACTGATTGGTGGGCTCGGCTCCGCCACCGCGAACCGCAACAGCCTTGACCAGCTGCCGGTTGGCAGTGACTCGGCCGCCCTGGTCAAGGCCCAGGAATCCCTTCCGGACAAGGACTCCAGCGCGGCGATCGTGCTCTTCAGCAGCGACTCCAAGCTGCCCCCACAGACCATCGGCCTGATCGGGCAGAAGGCCGCGGAGCTGACCGGCCAGGCCAAGCCGCCGATCGTGCCCAGCCAGGACGGCACCGCGGTCTTCGTGCCGGTCAACGTCGATGGCGTCGGCTCGGCCGAGCTGAAGTCCGGCGTCGGCAGCCTGCGCGAGCGCGCCAAGCAAGGGCTCCCCGACGGAGTCACCGCGCAGGTGACCGGCCCGGCGGCCATCCAGACCGACCTGGGGGCGGTCTTCGACGGCGCCAATTTCAAGCTGCTGGCCACCACGGCGCTGGTGGTGGCGGTGCTGCTGGTGGTCACCTACCGCTCGCCCTGGCTGTGGCTGGTGCCGCTGACCGTCGTGGGCGTCGCCGACCGGCTGGCATCGGTGCTGGCCACCCATGCGCTGAACCGGCTGGGGCTGGCCTGGGACGAATCCACCACCGGCATCCTCTCGGTGCTGGTCTTCGGCGCGGGAACCGACTATGCCCTGCTGCTGATCTCCCGCTATCGCGACGAGTTGCGCCGGCACCACAGCCGCCACGACGCGATGCGGGTGGCCGCACGGCGCACCGTGGAACCCGTCGTGGCCAGTGCCTCCACCGTCTTCGTCGGCCTGCTCACCCTGCTGCTCTCCGTCTTCCCCAGCACTCGGGGACTGGGGGTGGCGTGCGCGCTCGGCGTCCTGGTGGCCGCCTTCTTCGTGCTGGCGGTGCTCCCGGGCGCGCTGGTGGTCTTCGGCCGGTGGATCTTCTGGCCGCGCAGCCCCCGGGTGGGCGAGCCGTCGGCCGTCGAGGGCAATTCCATCTGGGCACGGGTGGGGCACTTCGTGGCTGCCCGCCCGGCGACGGTGGCCATCGCCTCCACTGCGTTGCTCCTGCTGGCCGCGCTGGGCATGGGCTCGATCCGGCTGGGGCTGAGCGACTCCGACCAGTTCCTCGAGAAGCCGGAGGCCATCGTCGCCGCCGAGAGGCTGGGCCGCTCCTACCCGGCGGGCTCGGCCAACCCGATGCTGGTCACCACGCCGCCCAGCCAGGTGGCGCAGGTGACCGAGCGGATCACGGGCCTTCCGGGCATCAGCAGCGTGCGCCCCAGCACGTCGGGCAGCACCGTGACGGAACTGCAGGTGGTGACCTCGGATGCCCCCGGCAGTGCGGGCGCCACCGATCGAGTGCGTCAGGTGCGGGCGGCCGTCGCCGGGCTGCCCGAGACCCATGTGGGTGGCAGCGAGGCGCAGCGCATCGACGAGGCCGAGGGCACCGCCCATGACCGACGGGTGATCTTCCCGGTGGTCCTGGGGCTGGTCTTCCTGGCCCTGGTGCTCCTGCTGCGCTCGGTGGTGGCACCGGTGGTCCTGGTGGGCACCGTGCTGTTGACCTATCTGGCGGCGCTCGGCCTGGGCTGGTGGGCCTTCACCGGCGTGCTGGGCTTCGACCGGATGGACGGTCAGGTGCCGCTGTTCGCCTTCGTCTTCCTGGTGGCCCTGGGCGTCGACTACAACATCTTCTTGGTCACCCGAGCGCGAGAGGAGGCGGCTGGCCATGGCACGCGCACCGGCATGTTGCGCTCCCTCACCGCGACCGGCGGGGTGATCACCAGCGCCGGGATCCTGCTGGCCGCGGTCTTCGCGGTGCTCGGGGTGCTGCCGCTGGTGGTGTTGGCCCAGTTGGGCGTGGTGATCTTCATCGGGGTGTTGCTCGACACCCTGGTGGTGCGCACGGTGCTGGTTCCGGCACTGGCCTTGCTCCTGGGCGACGGCTTCTGGTGGCCCCACCGCCCGACACGCGCCTGATTCATCACTAGACCGGGTTGTTTGTCCGTGTTTACCGTCGATCCGCGTCCATGATTTCATCAGCGCATTCAGCCGGGCTACAGGTCAGGCAGTATGGAGCGTGCCCCGCGGATTGGGGCACCGCCACCCCGCAACCTAGAATGGGACGCATGATCGAGTCGCGTGACTGGACCCTGGTCGACCCCCCGGTCGACGGGTTGTCGTGCGACCGCTGGGCGGAACCGAACACCCCCCACCGGATCCCGATCGTGCTGGCCCTGGTCACCGTCGTGCTCTTCGGCATCGGATGCACGATGCTCGGCGCCGTTGCCGCCCGCACCGCTCATCCCTGCCTGAACGGCTGCTCGCCGCTGGCGATGGACCTGCTGGCCCTTCGCCTGATGACCTGGGGCCCCGCCGCCGTGAGTGCAGTGTCTTGCCTCATCACCCTGTGGCGCGCGAGCAATGGACGCAACCAGCCGTGGATCTGCTCAGTGCTGGGCTGCGTGGGCGGAGTCGCCTGCGTGGCCATCGGCTCGGCCATGCTCGGGATCTTCTGATGGCCGGTGCTGCTCGGCAGCGCCGCGCCCCGCACGGACTGCGCGAATGGCGCATGGCCGGCCTGGCCTGGTTGGACGAGGCCGAGGGCGGGGCGAAGGTGCTGGTGCGCCGCCCCCGCCCCCACACGAGCTCACCCATCCACCCGATCACCGCCAAGAATGCCGAGCGCTTCGGGCGGGCCCTGGCCCGTACCCACCGGGCCGGCGCTCCCGGCTTCGGAGCCGCACCGCCGGGGTGGAAGGGGGATGGCTTCTTTGGCAAGGACCCGCTGCCGATGCCTTCAGCCGATGCCCTGCCCACCAGCTGGGGCAGCTTCTATGCCACCTACCGACTGCTGCCGGCTGCCCGTCAGTCCCTCGCCCGCGGCGGCATCGACTCCACCTCCATGGAGCAGATCGAACGGCTGTGCGCCCTGCTGTCGGCCGGCGCCTTCGACGACTCCCGCCCCGCCTCCCGAATCCACGGCGACCTGTGGATCCGCAACCTCGTCCAGACCCGCAAGGGCTTTGCGATGACCAGCCCGTCCGCCCACGGTGGCCACGCCGAGACCGATCTGGCCACCCTCCGGCTGTCCGGGGCACCCTTCCTGGAGTTGATCGAGGGCGCCTGGGCCGAGGAATATCAGCCCGTCGGGGACTGGCGGGCCCGCACGGAGTTGCACCAGTTGCACACCATGCTGGTTCACCCGGCGCTGTTCGCCAACCCGCCGCGTCGCAGCTACTACGAGGGCCGGATGCCGCACCAGGCCGGCGAGATCGCCGAATCGTACGCCAACAAGCACCGCTGAGCGCCCGCCGTCACCACCACAGGTGCTGGATCCGGGGGCTGCATTCCGAGAATCGACCCGGGACTCGCCTTGCCCGGGGTTGGCCCGCGTGCACTCGCCGAAATAGTCGAATCTGGTGGGCGATTCTCGCAAGGACCTGTTCGTGAGATGCACGCGACCCCACCGGAGGCTCGGACGATGCCGGTCTTCCGGTGGGGTCGGGTGCGTGATCGGCAGGAGGGCCGGGATCAGCGCAGGTGGTCAGCGCAGGGTGGCCATGGCCTTGGCAGCGGGAACCAGGGTGTCGAAGAGCTCCTTGACCTCACCGGCGCGACGCTCATTGGGAGCGAAGCCGTTGTCATCCATCTCCGCGAAGATGTTGATGCTGACCGCATTGCGGATGTCGTAGACGTTGAAGTTGGCCAGGATCACCCGCCACGCCTCGACGGCGCGCACACCGGCGTCGGCACCGTAGGAGACGAAGCCCACGGCCTTGTGCATCCACTCCGCACCGAGCACGTCGACGGCATTCTTGAAGGCGGCCGGGACGCTGTGGTTGTACTCGGGGGTGACGAAGACGAAGCCGTCGTACTCGTCGATCTTCTTGCTCCACTCCTGGATCTCCGGCTCCGGGTATTGCTTGCCGAGCGCGGCCGGTGGCACGGGGCTGGTCATGAAGGGCAGGTTGAAGTCGGCCAGGTCCACCAGTTCGAAGGTGGCGTCGGTGCGCCCCTCGGCCTGCGCGACGACCCATTCGCCGATGTTCTTGCCGGCGCGGTTCTGCCGGGTGCTGCCAACGATGATGCCGATCTTCATGGTGCTCCTTGGGTGACGTGTTGTGGTTGAACTTTCTACTAACTCTACGTGTGGGGTGCCCGGATATTCCCGATCCCCGATCATCTCCGATCGGCGACGGATCTGGGCCCGGTGGCATCGGTAGGGTCCTGTGCATGGCATCACTGGTGGGGCTCTTGCGGCCCGTGGCGATCCGACAGGGCGAACGAACCATCGGACGGTTGGCTGGGTTGCCCGTGCCGCTCGATGCCCCGCATGGGCTGGTGACCCCGCCGAACGGGGCCGGGGGCCTGCGTCTGTCCCTGGCGGTGTTGGGTGACGAGTCCGCCCTGGGCGTGGGCGGGAGTTCGCTGTCCGAGGGGCTCCCCGGGCTGCTGGCCCGGGAACTGGCCGAGCGGGAGCGCCGCGAGGTGCTCTGGCAGGTGGTGGGCGAACAGGACGCGACCAGCCTGGGGCTGCACCACCGGCTGGTGCCGCAATTGTCGCCCGCGACGGATGTGGTGGTGCTGCTGGTGGGGATGCACGACCTGCTGGCCCGACGCCCGGTGACCGCCTGGCGGGCCGAACTCTCGGCGACGCTGGACCTGCTGGCCCGGGTACCGGAGGTGGTGGTCTGCGGTTGCCCACCCATCCACCGTGCCCCGCTGCTGCGCTGGCCCCTGACGGCCCTGCTGGAGCGCGATGCCCGAGCTCTCGATGACGCGACCCGGGAGCTCTGCGTCCAGCATGGGCGGACCTTCGTGAGCCTGATGGGGGTGGCGGTCCGGCCCGAGGACTTCGCCAGCGACGGGCTGCACCCCGGCGATCCCGGCTATCGTCGCTGGGCGCAGGAAGTCACCGCCGCGTTCTGAGCCGCCCGGCCCTTTCGCGACGGTGCGCTTGAACCCGACGTCCTTCCCCTGATCGGTCACGCGAGCTGGGAACGCCGGCGACCCTCCATCACCTCCTGCATCAGGTCGACGGTCTCGGGAGCGAGATCGACGCCCAGGTTGCGGGCCTGACGAGTGACCTGCAGCACCAGTCGCTCCACCTCCGGCTGGTTGCCGGCCAGGTGCTCGGTGCGAATCCGGACGCACAGCAACAGCTCGTCGCCGGGCGCTGCCTGCAGGGCACGGGCGGCCGCCCACCTGGCCAGATCGGTGTCCCCATCGGTCAGGGCACGTTCGCTGAGCACCACCCCGACGTCGCGCACCACCGAGGCCATGTCGGTGCGCAGTTCCTCGGCCCAGAGCCACTGACCGGGGGCGGCGTCGGCCAGCGGCGCGCCCCGGACCAGCTTGAGCGCATCCACCAGGGCATCGGTGGAGCTGCGGTTCACCCCGGGCGCTATCAGCAGTTGCAGGTGCTCCCAGTCGGTGGTGACCGCGGGGTGCAGCTGGATCCGGCCGGAATAGGCGTCGGGCAGGTAGAGGTCCCCATTGGGGTCGGCTCCCAACCAGTTGCGCAGTCGGCTCATGTTGGAGCGACGGGTGCTCTCGGCCACCATCAGCTCGCGTGACATCAGCGTCGAGGTGCGCCCCGGGTTGAGCTGCAGCCAGGCGCAGTATTCGATGCACTGCAGGCGAGCCCGCTTGGGCTGTTCGCCGCGGCAGCCGTGCAACTCCAACGGGCCGAGCAGTAGCAGGGTGGGTTGGGTGCAAGCCGTGGGATCCACCGGCTCCTCCTTGTCCGGGCCAGTGGCGGTTCGCCGCCGTTCGAGCAGCGTGAGATTGGGGGGCAGGTCGTCGTCGCTGGACCACCAGGGGGCGTGGCTGGTGGTGGGCGACGTGGTGGTCTGGAAGAGCTCCAGCACCGCCCGTCGTGCGGTGGCGTCCATCAGGTGTGGCGCGAAGGACTGCCCGGTGGAACACAGCCGGGCATGCTCGGCGTCGCGAATCTCGATCAGCTCGCCGCACTCCACCACCTGGTCTGCCGCGGCCAGGACGCTGACCCCGACGGGGGCGCCGGACAGGCAACGGCGGACGCGGCGCCAGTCGTCGTCACCCAGCCTCTCGGCGAAGACGAAGACCTGGGGCGACCACGCCTCCCACCGCTCCGGATCGGCGCGCAGGTCTGTCAGGGTCGGGGCGTGCTCCGCTGCCCGACGAAGCGCTGATCGCTCCGCTCGTCGCAGCCCGGAGTCCTCGTCGAGCCCAGCGGTGTCGGCACGGGTCAGGGCCATCCGGCGAGCGGCCACGGCACGTTCCAGCTCGGTCAGCGTTTGGTTCACATCGGTCCTGACCTGTACCTGTGGCTCATCGAGCGTGGCCAGCCACGGTAGGTTCCCGACCGCGACCACGCCGGATTCGGCCGACCAGGGGTGCAGCACCAGGCCCGTGGTGATGGCTGCCACCGCCCCGTCAACCACGTCCGCCGGCCCGATCAACACGGTGCTCCCGCTGCTCTCCAACTCGTGCAGCACCGGTTGCTCGCGCTCGTCCAGGCCGAGCAGCACGGCGGTGAGGGGGGCTTCGGCTGGTGGCTCGGGCGCGCGGGCCGCCGCCCTGCCAAGGGCCGCCTCGAAGCGACGATTCTCCTCCTGGGGCAGGGGAATCCGGCGGCCGGGTGGCCGCTGCGCCAGCTGGGATCGGCGTCGTACCAGCAGGGCCCCGCTGAGGGCCGCTGCCAGCAGCGTGCCGAGCCCGACGACCAGTTCAAGCCCGGGTTCGGCCTCTTCCACGGGTGCATCGGCTGTCGCCGTGAGTTCCGGCTCGCCGCCCGTCTGCTCCACGGAACCGCCGGTGGGAAGCGGCTCGACCTCCGGTCCGTCGTCCGTCGTTGCCGGGCTGGCCGCAGGCCTGCTTGGACGTGTCGTGGACTGCCCAGCCCCGTGATCCTTGCCCTGGCCACCGGGCTGTGGCCCAGCGGGCTGTCGATGGCCCTGCTCCGACGGTGGCAGTCGCAGCCGCCAGCCGGGCCGGATCAGGTCCGGGTCGGCGATCCGGGGGTTGAGCTCGACGATCTCGGGCCAGCGGTCGGGATCGCCCAAGTATCGTTCGGCCAGTGCGCTCAGGTTGTCGCCCTCCAGCACGGTCACCGTCCGGCCGTCGGTGCTGGTCTGGCGGGGCAGCGTGGATGCCGCGGGCGCGGATGGGGCGGGGACTTCGCGCAGGGTGAGAACCAGGCCGACCGGCAGCGCCGCCTCGGCGTCGAGCCGGTTGTCCTTGGCGATCCTTCGCCATTGCATGCCGTCGCCGTAGTACTTCTCGGCCAGGCTCCACAGGTCGTCACCGGAGACCACCCGGTGACGCACCAGCTGGTCGTCGGGTGAGGCATTCTCGGCTCGATGGTGCGGCGTGGGTGCCTTGGCCTGGGTGGTCGGAAGTTCCGCGGACACCCGCTCGGGGTGGCTCGGCGCCAACGGAGCGGCCACGGTTCGCGCCGGACGGTCCGGCATGCCGGTCTCCGCCCGGGCAACCCCGGCCCCGCCGGGCACCATCATGAGCGAGGCGACGGCCATCACCAGCGCGCCGACCATCGGCTGCGCCCAGGCCCCGCCGGGGATCCGTACCCGGATCCGTCCGCGACTGGCCACCCGGGCAATCTCGGCCAGCACGGTGGCGAGCAGCACCAGCCACGCCCCCCAGGCCACCACCGTCAGCAGGAAGAGCAGCAGCGCCCCGGTGTCCGACAGGAAGGCCAGCGAGTCGAGCGTCAGGGGCGGGAACCCGTCCAACCGCCCCACGCGCAACAGCGCGACCGGGGCGCCGACCACCAGCGTCGCCAGCGCCAGCAGGGAGCCCAGGCCTTTCAGCAGTCGTGTCATGGTTGCCTCTCCCGGAAGGTGTCCAATGGATGCTTGCCCTGGGCGCGGACCTGCCACTGGCCGGGCAGCCCCGGAGCCAGCAGATCGCCCAGCCCGACGGTGCAGCTGATCCCGACCGTCACCTCGGCGCGCTCCCCCGGTGGGCGGTGGAAGCCGGAGACATCCACGTCGATCCCGGCGCCCTGGCAGGGCAGTCCCAGCGTCTGAAGATTGCTGCGGGCCACGCTCTGCGCCCGGGCACGCGCCGCCGATCCACTCTTCTCCACGGTGGCGGCGCGGGCGGCGGCCCCCGCGGCGTCGGTCACCTGGGCGCGGGCCGACCACAGGCGCCAGCCAGCCACCAGGGTGCCGAGCACGAGCATCAGGACGGGGATGATCAGCACGACCTCCACCGCGACGGCTCCCCGTTCATCCGTCCGGTTGCGGGTGGGCGTCATGGCCCCTCCTGCGGCATGACGGCCCGGGAACGGACCTGGGTGGTGCCGATCACGAAGAAGGTGTCCACCCGGCCGGTGACCTCGACGCTGACCTCCTGCGGGCCCGCCGCCACGGCCACCCGGACATCGAGCAGCCCGGCGCCCTCGGCCACCTCGCGGGCCACCCTCTCGCCCGTACCGCCCGCGGCGTGGTGCAGCGCTTGGGCCTCGGCCCCCGCCAGGGCCGCATTGGCCGCCGCGCTGCGCCCGTGCAACCAGATCCCGGACTGGATCAGCCCCAGGATCGCCAACAACACCAGCGGCATCAGCACCGCCCACTGGACGGATTCGGACAGCCCGCGCTCGTCGCAGCGCCCCGGCCGGCCTCCCGGAGCAGGGTGATGCGAGAAGGCGGACGACGCGGGGTGGGCAGTGGTCACCGTCGGCTCACTTCGGCATGTTCTTGGTGACGTAGTTGGTCACCGCGGTGATCACGACGATGGCAACGGCCACCGCGCCGGCCAGCAGCACGGCATTCTCCGTCGACTGCGACAGTCCGCGCTCGTCGCGCCGCGGTTGTGGGTTGAGCAGGGCGACGACCAGCCCGACCATCGTGGCCAGTCGACGGGAGCTCTCGGTGGGGTTTACGGGGGTGGGGTTGTTCATGGCACGTCCTTTCATCAGTGAGTATGTGCATCGCGTGTCACTTGTCCACAGGCACTCGTCGCACCTGTGGACAACTCGCACCGTCCGGGCCGGTCAATGGTCCAGTCCGAGCAGTTTGAGAATCGGTGGGGTGAGGAAGACCAGGCCGAAGATCATCGACGGAATGACCATCCACAAGGTCATTCGCTCCGAGACCTGTTGGGCGGCCAGCTTCTCGGCCAGCAGGTGCGCATCCCGCAACTCCTTGACCCGGGCACGCAGGGCATCCGAGAGCGCGGCACCCTGCTCGTCCAGCCGCATCACGTCGGCGATGTCGCCGATCTCCGGCACCTCCAGCTCCCGGGCGAGTCGGTGCAGTTCGTGCCACGGTGGCCGTTGTTCCAGCCGGGCACGCTCCAGCGCGGTGCGCAGCCGCAGGAAGAGCGGCACGTCGGAGAGGGAGGCGGCCGACATCATCGCCTGCGCCGCGGAGGCATTCGCCAGGCGTTCCAACGTGACCAGGTCGAAGAAGGTGAACAGGGCTTCACCGGCGTCGGCCCGCAGGGTCTGGTCGGAACGACGCAGGGTGACGTCCGGCCAGAACCAGCCCAGCCCGGCCAGGGCCAGGGCCGCCCCCAGTGGCAGCGGGGTGATCAACTGCCCAAAGCCTTGCAGCAGGCCGGTCAGCAAGAGCGGGGCGGAGAGCCCGAGGCCGAACAGGATCAGCTTCTCGGCAAAGAAGTCTCCGATGGAGCGGTCTCGCAGGCTGAGTGCCCGACGGGTGCGCTCCGACAAGGGCAGCCTCAGCCGGGTGAAGGCCCAGGCCCCCAGACGGCTGGTCAGGTCTCCGTCATTGCTGGCGGGCTCATCGGCGCGCACCTGCTGCGGGTGCAAGAGCATCGGGTCACCCGCCAACAGCCCCAGGGCATCCCCCAGCCGAGCCGCCCGACCGTGCATCCCCGTGACGGCCAGGAAGAGTCCGGTGGCCAACAGGATGCCGCTCGCCACACCGCCCAACAGGATCGGGTCACGCATCGGCCACCTCCACCGCCCGCGCCGGGGGGCGGCGACGGATGATCCGCTCGCGCCGGCGCGGCACCGTGATCCGTCGCATCACCAACAGCGAACCGGCATAGCCGAGGATTTGCAGCAGCATCATGACCTGGCCGATCGGGGAGCGGTAGGCGAGGAAGAAGGAGGGCCGCAGCAGTAGCGCCGCGGCGACCGACAGCAGGCTGATCAGGGTCACCTGACGCACCACGACGCGCGGTTTGGCGCGTTCCGCCTCGATCTCGCGCAGGGCGCGCAACCTGGTCTGGATGGTGTCGGCCAGTTCTGTCAGGATCGCGGTGGCGCCGATGCCGCCGCGTTCGGCGGCTAGGATCAGTGATGCCAGCACGGCGTCCGCGTCGGGGCTGTCCAGGTCATCGGCCAGGGCCAGCAGCGCCTCGCGGGTGCTCCAGCGGGCATCCAACCGGGCCACCATCACCTGCACCGGGCCGCGGATCCGCTCCGGTGCCTGGGCTGCGGTGGCGCGAATGGCGTCGGTGACCGACTTGCCGGTGGGCAGCGACGCGCCCAGGGAGCGTACCCACCGGTCCAGGGCCTCCAGCACGTCGACGTCGCGATTGTGCGGCTCGGCCAGCAGCGCCGGCAGGCCGATGGCCAGCAGTGGGATCGCCACCAGCAGGACTGGCCAGCCGGTCAGCGTGAAGCAGACCATGGCCGCCGCCAGGCTCCCGACGAGGTGCACCTTCCGGGCCCGGGAGCGCGTCATCCACCACTTCTCCACAGTTGTCCACAGCGTTGTGGATTTCCCTGTGGACAACGCCCGGTCCCGCAGCCGCAGGCCGTCGGCGGCCAGGAAGAGCCCCGCCACCAGGGCAAAGACGGACAGCCCCACGATCACCGGGCTCATGCCGACTCCTCGAAGCTGCCGGCGAATTCGGCGAGCTCGTCGGCCAGCGCCGGATCGGGATGCCAGACGGCGGATGTCCCGGCGGTGGCGGCCTGGTAGAGCAGGTGGGTGATCGGCCGGCCGCTTTCCATCGCACCGGTCACCAGCCGCACCTCGGAGACATAGCGGCGCCGTGTGCCGCCCCGCCAGGTGTCGTCGACGAGCTTGACGTGCACCAGCAGGTGGATGTTGTGGGCTATCTGCCGGTAGGCCTCGTCGATGCTGACCACTCCGCCCTGCGCCACCCGAGAGGCCAGCCGGTCCATCGTCGATGACGCGGAATGGGAGTGCGTCGTGGACAGGCTACCCGCGCCACTCTGCATGGCCTCGAACATGGCGGCGGCCTCACCACCGCGCACCTCGCCCACCACCAGCCGGGACAGGTTCTGTCGCAGGGCCTCGGGGATCAGATCGCCGATGCTGAACTCGCCCATCCGACTGCCGTCGGCGGCTCGCTCCCCCAGGCCAACCTTGGCCTGCAGCGCCAGCATGTTCTGCCGCCCCTCCTGCAGGTGGGTGAGCAACTCGTAGTCGGTCTCCAGGGTGCCGAAGCGTTCCGTGGTGGGGATCGCGTTGATCATGGCGCGCAGCAGGGTCGTTTTCCCGGCGCCCTGATCACCGCTGATGACCGCTGATTTGCGCGCCAGGACGGCATCATGCAGCAATTTCGCCACCTGGAGGGGCATCATGCCGCCGTCGGCCAGCTGGCGCAGCGAGACCTGGGTGAGGATGTGCTGGCGGATGATGATGCTGGGCCGAAAGCTCAACCCGAAGCCGATCGCGTGCAACCGGAAGCGGTCGCCGAGCGCCAGCGTCATCATCGGGTGGGCGTCGTCGAAGGGACGGCTGGGGGCGGCCGATTCGCCCAGGAAGCGGATGGCTTCCACCAGTTCCTCGTCGGAATCCGCGACGGGTGGATGCGGTTCCCGCCGGCCGTCGCCGTACTGCACCATGACCGAATTCCAGCCGTGGATCTCGATGTTCTCCGCGTCGGGAATCTCGAACAGCGGCTGCAGTCGGCCGTAGCCGAAGATGGCATTCTCCACCGCCGCCGCATAGGACTGCTCCAGCTCGATCGGCCACAGCGCCTGCCCCTCGTGGGCCAGGATCTCGGCGTGCTGCCGCACCACCTGCCGGATCACGGAGCGGCCCATCATCCGCCGGTCCTGCGGGCTCATCGCCCGGCCCCGGTCCCCGCTCCAGTGCTCACCGACGTCGGTGATCTGTTCCGAGGCCCGGCGGCGCAGTTGGACGACCACGTCCCAGTCGACGGCAGGCTGCTCGGCCGGCTGGCCACTCGACGGCTGCTCGGGGCGGTTGCGCCTGGTCTCGGGCAGCCCGCGACGAGCGCCTCGCTCCCCGGGCAGGGGCCCAGCCAGGTTGCCCAGCGCCTCGTCCAGTGCCGGTGCCTCCACGACTGCCCGGCGGCTCATCGGGCACCCCAGTCGACGCTGGACCGGGTTCCGGCCACCACCTCGCTGCGCCGCTGCACCGACTCGGACAGCCGGGAGGCGCAGGCCTTGTAGCTGCGGGTGAGCATGCCCGTGGTCAGACCCCGCGGTGGAGCTGCACCATCACTGAAGACCCTTGCCTGCTTGGCATCCCAGGCGATGGTGTGCCGTACCGGGAGCCCGAACTGCTTCTGGATCTCCGAGCTGCCATAGGGCCTGCTCGGGCCCACGACCAGCAGGCCGAGTTGGCAGTGGGCCGCGAGCGCCTCGGCGTGGGCCTGCACCGTGGGCAGGTGGAGCCGCAACGCCGCGAGCGCCCGCAAGGAGCTTCCGGTCACCACCAACAGCACGTCGCTCGCCGCCACCAGCGCGGCCGGCAGACCGTCGCGCCCGACCCGTCCGGCGTCAACCAGCACGTCGGTGCCACCGGAGCCCTGGGCCACGAAGGAGTCGGCCAGCTCCTGCCAGATCGGGGCGAACAGCCCGACCGCGCCGGGATGGGTGAAGCCGGGCAGGTAGCGCCGGTCGCGTTCGCCGTCGTGCAGCCGGACGGTCTGCAGCCACATCTCCTCGGAGAGCTGCCGATGTTCACGATGGATCGCGGCCAGCTGCCCCAGCCCACGCCCGCCCAGGTCCGTGCCGCGCAGCCACCCCGCCGGAATGCTCTGGGCGGGATCGCGGTCACAGTCGGCCAGCAGCACGTCGCGTGGCCAGTTCAGCGCCAGCCCCAGGGCGGTGGTGGTGACCCCGGGCGATCCGGTGGCGCTGGCCAGGGTGATGACCGCCATCTCAGCCACCCGCCTTGCGGACGACCACCAGCAGATCCCGCGCCGAGAGGTCCGCCACGCGGGAGGCCTGGGCTTCCGGCACCGCGACGTCGAGGGTCTGGCTGGAGCCGTCGGGCAGGGTGCGCGGCGCGGTCACGACGCTGGCATCCACCACCAAAGCGGAGGATTCATGCTTGTCGGAGGTGACTTCCACCAGTTGGATCGGGGTTCCCGCGGGCATCGTCTCCACCGGGACCCGGCCGGCCGCCAGCTTGAGGCCCAGCTGGGCGCTTCCGGCGGGCAGCTTCGGCTCGCCCACCGAGCCGGCCCCGACCAGGGACCCGGCCGCCAGATCGACCAGTGCCTGCTTGCCCACCAGGGAGGGCAACTGCTCCGCATCGACGGTGTGCACTCCGGGCGCGGGGCCGATGGTCACCACCGCCAGATCGGTGGCATGCACCACCTCGCCGCGAGGCACCGAGCGCTGCATCACGACCACCTGGTTGGCATGCGAGGCCTCCTGGTAGGCCATCGCCCCACCGAGCCCGCCGAGGCAGGCGAGGAGCAGGCCGGCCGCGACCAGACGGGGACTGCGACGCGGCCTCAGGTGTGAGGCAAGGGCCGCAGGGCGGTCCCTGTCGACGGGTGGCGCGGCGGCGGTCTCGGATGTTGCGGTGCGGAGCATGCGGCCGAATGTGGCACGCCGGTGCGCAACCGATCGACCGTCATATGGCGGTTGTGGATAACCCGCGAGTTGTCCACAGTTATCCACAATCTTCTGTGGAAAAGTCGTCCTTCTGTGCACAAGTCCTAGTCAGCTGGCCCGCGGCGAATCCACGAATGATGGGCGATGAACCCCATCCGCCACGCTCGCAGCGCAGGTGTTTACCCTGAATTCATCTTCTGCTCACCCTCCGGGCGGGGAACCCCACTCTCCCGGTCGGGTCTGCATGCCTCTGTGCGCGCCGGTTGAGGTACCTCAGAAGCCACTGCCGAAGATCCTTCGGAAGAAGCACGCCCTTGGGTATGTTCTTCGGTTGGAGGAATTGATCGGAGTCGAAGATCATTCGGTCTTTGACCGCACCTCTTCAAAGTGGACCCCCATCCGGCCAACACTCGTCCTACTGGATGCCGCCGAACGGCCTGCGGCACCAACCGTCCAATGGAGGATGACATGCGTATTTCCGTACCCACAGAGGTCAAGAACAACGAGTTCCGCGTCGGCATCACCCCCGTCGGTGTGCACGAACTGGTCAAGCACGGCCACGAGGTGTTCATCCAGAAGGGTGCCGGGCTTGGATCGTCGATCACCGATGAGGAGTACATCGAGCAGGGAGCAAAGATGCTCGACACTGCCGATGAAACCTGGGCCACCGGCGAGATGGTGATCAAGGTCAAGGAGCCGATCGAGCAGGAGTACGGCTTCCTGCGCGAAGACCAGATCCTGTTCACCTACCTGCACCTGGCCGCCGACAAGCCGCAGACCGACGCCCTGCTGAAGGCCGGCACCACCGGCATCGCCTACGAGACCGTGCAGCTGCCCGACCGCTCGCTGCCGCTGCTCTACCCGATGAGCGAGGTTGCCGGTTGCCTGGCTCCGCAGGTGGGCGCAGCGCACCTGATGAAGGCCAATGGCGGCCGGGGCGTGTTGCTCGGCGGCGTCGGCGGCGTCCAGCAGGCCAAGGTGGTCATCCTGGGTGGCGGCACCGCCGGCCAGAATGCCGCGCAGATCGCGATGGGCATGGGC
The DNA here is from genome assembly GCF_038433135.1 of Luteococcus sp. H91. Lineage (NCBI taxonomy): Bacteria > Bacillati > Actinomycetota > Actinomycetes > Propionibacteriales > Propionibacteriaceae > Luteococcus > Luteococcus sp. H91. The sequence goes on from NZ_JBCDMV010000013.1 coordinate 19,757, forward strand.
GCCGACGTGACCATGCTCGACGTCGACCTGAACAAGCTGCGCCAGTCCTACTGGCGCTACGGCAACAAGGTGCACGCCCTGGCCTCCTCGGCGCTGACCGTGCGCGAGCAGGTGCTGGCGGCCGACCTGGTGATCGGCACCGTGCTGATCCCCGGCGCCAAGGCGCCCAAGCTGGTCACCAATGAGATGGTCTCCCAGATGAAGCCCGGATCGGTGCTCGTCGACGTCGCCATCGACCAGGGCGGCTGCTTCGAGGATTCGCACCCCACCACCCATGCCGATCCCACCTTCACGGTGCACAACTCGGTCTTCTACTGCGTCGCCAACATGCCCGGCGCCGTGCCGAACACCTCCACCTGGGCACTGACCAATGCCACCCTGCCCTATGCTGTGAAGCTGGCGGACAAGGGCTGGAAGAAGGCACTGCAGGAGGATGAGGCGCTGGCCAAGGGCCTCAACACCCACCAGGGCAAGGTCACCTTCTCGGGCGTCGCCGAGGCCTTCGACATGGAATGCACCCCGCTGGCGGAGATCCTGAAGTAGTTCACCACCGCAGGGGGCGAACAGACCGGCGGTCCCCTGCCGCAGGCCGTCCTTGCGGAGCGCGTCCCCAGGACCGCTCCGCAAGGGGCACGGCCCCACAAATTCCCACCAGGAGAACAAAGGAGTCCTCCCATGACTGACACCGGCACCACAGATTCCACACCCATCCCACCCAGTTCTCGGCGCCCCACGACGGGCATCGGAGCGCAGGAGATGCAGCTGCAGCGCGGCCTGACCAATCGTCACCTGCAACTGATCGCCATCGGCGGCGCCATTGGCACGGGACTCTTCCTCGGCTCCGGCCGCACGATCCACCTGGCGGGTCCGTCGATCCTGCTCGTCTACGCCGTCATCGGCTTCTTCCTCTTCTTCGTGATGCGAGCCATGGGCGAGCTGTTGCTGTCCAACCTCGCCTACAAGTCCTTCGCGGACTTCGCCACAGATCTGATCGGCCCCTGGGCCGGCTTCTACATCGGCTGGACCTACTGGATGTGCTGGGTGGTGATCGGCATCGCCGACACCGTCGCCATCTGCGGCTATCTGGCCGTCTGGTTCCCGGACCTGCCCAAGTGGATCCCGGCGTTGTGCGTCGTGCTGCTGCTGACCGCACTCAACATGGTGGCCGTGCGGCTCTTCGGGGAGCTGGAGTTCTGGTTTGCCATGATCAAGATCGTCACCATCGTCGCCCTGATCTTTGTCGGCGGCTACCTGGCGCTGACCGCCTTCCAGCCGCCGCAGGCCGGCGCCCCGGCCGCGTCGATCACCCACCTGTGGGACCGCGGTGGCTTCTTCCCGACCGGATTCTCGGGCTTCCTGGCCGGCTTCCAGATCGCCATCTTCAGCTTCCAGGGCATCGAGATGGCTGGCACCGCCGCCGCCGAGACCGCCGACCCGACGCACAACCTGCCCAAGGCGATCAACTCCATCCCCGCCCGCGTGCTGATCTTCTACGTCTTCGCGCTCGGCGTCATCATGTCCGTTGTTCCCTGGGATCTGCTCGATCCGGAACACAGCCCCTTCGTGACCATGTTCGGCTTCATCGGCATCGTGATTGCCTTCCACGTGATCAACTTCGTGGTGCTCACCTCGGCCGCCTCGTCGGCCAACTCGGGTGTCTACTCCACCTCACGGATCATGTACGGCCTCGCGCGGGAGAAGGACTCCCCGGAGATCTTCGCCAAGCTCTCCTCCCGCCACATCCCGCGCAATGCCCTGATCCTGACGGCCTTCTGCATCTCGCCCGCCATCATCATGGTCTCGATCGAGGGTTCCGTGATGGACGCCTTCAGCATGATCGCCGGCGTCTCCTCGGTGCTGTACATCTCCGTGTGGGGCCTGATCATGGTCAGCTACCTGCGCTACCTGAAGAAGTTCCCGGAGCGGCACGCCACGTCGGCCTTCAAGATGCCGCTGCCGCACGTCATGCCGTGGGCCACGCTGGTCTTCTTCGCCCTGGTCTTCGTCGTGCTGGGCCTGAGCGAGGATTCCCGGATGTCCCTGCTGGCGGCACCCATCTGGGTGGGCCTGATGGCGATCATCTTCCGCCTGATGAAGCCGGTCAAGGCCACCAAGGAGCCGCTCGACTTCGACGCGATGCGTGACGTCGAGGCCGCTGCCCATGGGGCCGAGGCCTACGGTCGCACCACCAATGGGTAGTCTCATGGAGTGACCACTTCGGGTTCTCGGTCCGGGCAAGGAAGCCCACGGGGAAAGCAGCCACGGCAGCTGGACGGCACTGATCGTCAGATCCTCCAGCTGCTGATGGCCAATGGGCGAATGAGCAATGCGGCCCTGGCAGCCGCCACCTCAACCGCCGAGTCCACCAGCCATGCACGCGTGCAAGCCCTGAGGGAGGCGGGAGTGATCACAGGCATTCACGCCGACGTGGACACCGCCGCCCTCGGGCGTCCACTGCAGGCGCTGATCTTCATCCGGATCCACTCCGGATCCCGGGAAGAACTGGAGAAGGAGGCGGACCGGCTCGCGGAACTCACACCCGTGCTGCACGTGCTTTTCCTGGGTGGGCACTGCGACTTCGTCGTCTGGGCAGCGTTGGCCGATCCGGCCGAGCTGCGCAAGTTCGTGCTGGAAGACCTCAGCCGGGATCGGGCGATTGCCAATACCGAGACCTGCGTGATCATGGAACACCGCCGTGGGCAGGCCTTCGACCTGACCAACTGAACGGACCGGTGGTACTCCTCCCCGCCCGTTCAGTGTCACCAGCGCTTTGCCGACGCCGCTCAGGGTTACCCCGATACCGCCCCCCACCCCAGTTCACCCGGGGGGATGAGCGCGGACGAGCCTCCGGGATGATGTGCGCTGAGGCACCCGACAAGGACAGTGGATACATGATCATCCACAGCCTCAGCATCATCCTCGCCATGATCGCCATCGTCCTGATCGCCGGCATGGCCATCACCCCACTGCTCGCCGACGAGTTCTGACCCGACCGCTCAGATGGCGTCGAACATCTCCTCGAAGCTCCGGGTCAGGGTGAAGTCCCCCACCGTCGCGCCCTGCGCCTTCCTGGCCGGGATCGCGCTCGGCGCGGCGGCAGCCTCGTCCTGCAGCGCCTCGGGAAGCGACTCGCCGGTGCGCAACCGCATCATGGCCGCCAGTTCCCGACCGGCCTTCGTGATCCGTGCTTGCAGCCCGGAGTCCGCATCGCCCCAGTCCGACGTCGCCGCAAAGACCGCGGTCGGCACCACGGCCGCCTTCAGGTAGAAGAACAGCGGCAGCAGCGCCTGGTCGATCGCCAGGGAGTGCCGCTCGGTGCCGCCGGTCGCGGCCAGCAGGACGGGCTTGTCCAACAGGGCGCCCTCGTGCAGCACATCGAAGAACATCTTGAACAGCCCGGAGAAGGACGCGTTGAAGACCGGGCTGACCACCACCAGCCCGTCGGCCGCCACCACATGCTCCACGGCCTGGCGCAGGGCCGGGGAGTGCACCCGGGTCAGCAACGCATTCACCAGGTCATGGGCCAGCAGGCGCAGCTCGATCTGCTCCACCTCATCGGCTGCCGCCACCGCGGCCAACCGCTCGGCCAACAGATGGCTGCTGGACGGCTCGCCGAGCCCGGCACTGATCGCTACGACCTTCATGACTCCCTCACGGTTGACTCCGCTCCGGACAACACGCGGGCGGACCCAGACATTCCACACCATCGGATGCCCTCACCGCTGGCCGGGACCTCGACACAGGGTGGATCGATCGTCCAATTCCGAGAATCGACCTCTGGAATCTGCCAAGAGGCGGCCTGTGGCCACGCCCCCGCGGGAAGCGGTGCCCCGGGCCGAAATCCTGAGGTCGGTTCTCGGAAGATGCCCAACCCCTGCCGTGATCGCTCGACAGGGGTTGGAGGCGGTGGATCCTGCGGTCCGCCTAGAGTGGCGGGCGTGCCCAGCCCCACAACGCCCTACGGCGCACCCCCCCAGACCGGCCTCAGCCGCGAGATCCTCGCGCTGGCCGTGCCTGCGTTCGCAACCCTGATCAGCGAGCCGCTGCTGCTCATGGCCGATTCGGCGATGGTCGGCCACCTGGGAACCCGGCAGCTGGCCGGGCTGGGGCTGGCCAGCAGCGTGCTGAGCATCATCAACGGGTTGTGCGTCTTCCTGGCCTACGGCACCACCTCGCTGGTGGCTCGCCGGATCGGGGCCGGTGACACTCGTCGTGCGTTGGCCGGGGGAATCGACGGCATGGCCTTGGGTGTGCTGCTCGGCCTGACCCTGGCGTTGGGCCTGCACATCGGCGCGCCCACCGTCACGGGCTGGTACGGCGCACCCGCCGACGTGCAGAGCCAGGCCGTCGCCTACCTGGAGATCGCCGGCTGGGGGCTGCCGATGCTGCTGCTGATGCTGGCCTCCACCGGGGTGCTGCGCGGGTTGAAGGACACCCGAACCCCGCTCTACGTCGCGGTCAGCATGAATCTGGCGAACATCGCGTTGAATGCGCTGTTCATGTACGGGCTCGGGATGGGGATCCGCGGGTCTGCCCTCGGCACGGTTCTCTCCCAGGCCGTCGGGGCCTCTGTGCTGGCCTGGGTGGTGTTGCGTGGCGCGCGGGCCGCCGGCACCCCGATCGCGGTGCGTTTCTCCGGGGTGCTGGCGGCAGCCCGGGGCGGCAGCTGGTTGGTGCTGCGCAGCGTGTGGCTGCAGGCGGCGCTGGCCGTCACCGTCGGGGTCGCCGCCCAGACCGGGCAGATCGGGCTGGCCGGGCACCAGGTGACCAATTCCATCTGGAGCTTCCTGTGCCTGGCGCTGGATGCCCTGGCGATCGCCGCCCAGGCGATGGTCGGGCATGAGCTGGGCGCCGGCGATGCCGACAAGGTGCGCTCGATCACGGCCAAGTTGTGCTGGTGGGGAGCCGGAGGCGGAGCGGTCTTCGCGGTGCTGCTGGTGCTGGCCCGGGGGCTGCTGGCCCCCGTCTTCACGCCGGATGCCCAGGTGCAGGCGCTCCTGATGCGGCTGTTGCTGGTGCTGGCCCTGATCACCCCGATCGCCGGGATCGCGTTCGTCCTGGACGGGGTGTTGATCGGTGCGGGTGATGCGCGCTACCTGGCCTTCGCCGGCATGGTGGCCTCGCTGTGCTACCTGCCATTGGCCTGGCTGGTGGATCAGCGCAGCGCCGGAGTGGTCTGGCTATGGGTGGCCTACGGCGGCTACCTGCTGGCTCGAGTGGCCACCCTCACGGTGCGGGCGCGCACCGACGCCTGGATGCGGCTGGGCGAGCACTGAACCCACGCGCGCAGAAGGTCAGGCGTGGGCGCGCAGCGGCACGTCGTTGCGGCGGAAGTCGACGAAGATCACGGGGGAGTTCTGCTCCCCGTCATCTTCCGGCGGCGCGGATCGCGGCCCGCGGCTGGCGCGGAAGGCCGCCAGGTCGAAGACCGCGGCATTGTCAGCCGGCTCGATGGTCGGCGCCGGGGCGAGCGGCGCCGCCTGCTCCAGCGGATTGCGTCGCACGCTGGACTCCAGCCAGGCCATGGTGGCAAAGGGCAGCACCAGCAGAGCGGCCCAGAGTGCCGAGTGAGTTGCCGTGGCGGCCAGCAGCAGCAGCGCGACGAGCGCGACGATGACCAAGCTGGTGTTACGAATGAAAGCGGATCCCCGCATGTGAAATTCCCCCGAGAGTTGACCGGGTTCCCCAACCCGGCGCTGATGACGCGAGCCCCCGCCCATCGTCTCTTCACAGACTAAGACATTGGCGTGCCAATGACACGTTGAGAGGGGTTCACGACAACTGTCCTTCAGAACCGGGCACCGAATTGTCACCTGATCACGGGACAGGACGCGAAACCGGGGGCCGTTGGCATAGGGGTCAGCCGCGCTGGGTCAACTCGACCCGGTCGCTGGTTCCGGTCCAGACGTCCTTGGCCGCCACCGACCCGCCGTCGGTCAGCGCCTGGGACAGGTCGTCGGCCAGGTCCATCTCACCGCGCAGGCTGGCGTGGGTGGGCGCCTCCGCAATGTCGGCCGGGCGACCCTCGTCGAAGCCGGCCCGCAGCGCGGGCAGGATCTCGCCCAGCAGGTCGAGTTGCTCCAGCACGGTCTTCAGCGGCAGGCCGGCGTGGTCGATCAGGAAGAGCTGACGCTGGTAGTGCCCGACATGATCCTTGAAGGTCAAGGTACGTTCCAGCACCTGCTGCGGGGAACCGACGGTCAGCGGGGTCTGCGCGGTGAACTCCTCCAGACTGGGCCCGTGGCCGTAGACCGGCGCATTGTCGAAGTACGGCCGGAATTCGTTGACCGCATCCTGCGAGCTCTTGCGCATGAAGAACTGCCCACCCAGCCCGACGATCGCCTGGTCTGCCCGGCCGTGGCCGTAGTGCTCGAAGCGCTGCCGGTAGAGGTTCACCATCTGCCGGGTGTGGTCCATCGTCCAGAAGATGTTGTTGTGGAAGAAGCCGTCGCCGTAGTACGCCGCCTGCTCCGCGATCTCCGGGCTGCGGATGGAGCCGTGCCAGACGAAGGGCGGGATCTCATCGAGCGGGCGCGGGGTGCTGGTGAAGCCCTGCAGCGGGGTGCGGAACCTGCCCTGCCAGTCGACGACGTCCTCCCGCCACAGCCGGTGCAGCAGGTTGTAGTTCTCCAGGGCCAGGTTGATCCCGTCGCGAATGTCCTTGCCGAACCAGGGATAGACCGGGCCCGTATTGCCCCGGCCCAGCATCAGGTCCACCCGGCCGTCGGCCAGGTGTTGCAGCATCGCGAAGTCCTCGGCGATCTTCACCGGGTCATTGGTGGTGATCAGGGTGGTGGCGGTGGAGAGCTGCAGGGTGCTGGTCTGCGCGGCCAGGTAGGCCAGCGTCGTGGTGGGCGACGAGCTGAAGAAGGGCGGGTTGTGGTGCTCGCCCAGCGCGAAGACGTCCAGCCCGACGGCCTCGGCATGCTTGGCAATGGTGACGATGTTCTTGATCCGCTCGGCCTCGGTGGGGGTGCGGCCGGTGGTGGGGTCGGTGGTGATGTCGCTGACGCTGAAGATGCCGAACTGCATGATGTCCCTCCCAGGAATCAACCAGATGGTTGAAGTTTCATCAATCTCAAGCCCTGGCCGGCTCGCTTTATTCCGGAGCGCCAGCCCCGCACCTTTTCACCAGATGACTAGCATCGGGGAAAGTCCCCCGAAAGGATGCCCCCAGATGAAGCCATCCATCCCCCGTGGCCTGGCTCCCCTCACGATGCTGGTAGTGCTCGCCACCAGCGCCTGCACCGGCAGCCAGTCGAGCGAGCCGGACACCACCCCGCCCGACGGCGCCCCCGCAGCCGACGCCGCGGTCAAGCAACTGACCTCGGCCCTGGTCAAGGGCGACGTGAGCAAGCTACCGATGACCGGCACCGCCGCCCAGGCACAGACCGAACTGGAGACCCTGATGGTGGGGATGGACGGCCTCAAGCCGAGCGTCACCCCCGGTCAGATCACCTACGACGACAAGGCCCAGACGGCCTCGGTGCCCCTGGAACACTCCCTTCCGCTGGGCGAGCAGACGTGGAAGTGGCAAACCACCGCTCAACTGAAGTACCTCTACGGCCAGTGGAAACTGGACTGGCAACCCAGCATCGTGCAGTCGGAGCTCACCTCCCAGACCCGGCTGCGGCACCGGCGCGAGATCCCGGCGCGGGCCGCGATCACCGGCGCCGACGGGCAGGCGCTGGTGGAGACCGCCGTCGCGTACCGGGTGGGAGTGGACAAGGCAAATCTGCCCGCGGCCCAGCAACAGGCCGTCGCCACCCAACTGGCCACCCTGCTCAAGATCAACGCTGCCACCTACACCAAGCAGGTCAAGGCGGCCGGTGCCCGGGCCTTCGTGCCCGCGATCACGCTGCGCGAGGGTCAGGTGCCCGCCGCGGCGACCAAGATCAAGGGGGTCCTCGCCCAGCCGGTGGAGCTGCCGCTGGGCCCCAGCAGCAGCTTCGCCGTCGGTCTGTTGGGCACCTCCGGGCAGGCCACCAACGAGCAGGTGGCGGCCGGCAAGGGCGATGTCCTGGCGGGAGACCACGTCGGCCAGAGCGGTTTGCAGAAGCGTTACGACGCACAATTGCGCGGCACCATCGGGCACAGGGTGGAGTTGGTGCAGCGCAGCGCCCCGTCGGCCTCTCCGACGCCGTCCGCCTCGCCGGAGACCGGCGCATCACCCAGCCCCGAATCACCCGATGCCAGCACCGGGATGGTCAAGGAATTGTTCGCCAGCCCCGCCAAGCCGGGCACGCCGGTGGCGATCAGCCTGGACAGGAATCTGCAGACTCGCGCCGAGGAGGCCCTGGCCTCACAGAAGGGGATCGCCTCCCTGGCCGTGGTGAAGGTGGGCAGCGGAGACCTGCTGGCCGCGGCCACCTCGACGGCCGGCGGCGCCAGCCCCAATGCCACCTTCGCCCAGTACCCGCCGGGCTCCACCTTCAAGGTGGTCAGCGCGCTGGCCCTGCTGCGCAAGGGGCTGACGCCCACCAGCACCGTGCCCTGCACCAAGACCGTCACTGTCAACGGCCGCAATTTCGAGAACTACGACGACTTCCCGGCGGGCAAGATCGGCACCATCACCCTCACCGATGCGCTGGCCAATTCCTGCAACACCGCCTTCCTCAGTCAGCACGCCAGGCTGGGCGACGGGGACCTTGCCTCAGCGGCTGCGAGCCTGGGCGTCGGAGTGGACCACGACGCCGGCTTCCCCTCCTTCTTCGGCTCGGTTCCGACGCCGAAGGATCCGGTGACCAAGGCCGCGGACATGATCGGCCAGGGGCAGGTGGAGGCCTCCCCGATGGCGATGGCCGGGGTTGTGGCGTCGGTGGCGTCGGGCAAAACCGTCGTGCCGTGGCTGGTGGCCAGCAAGAAGCCCACCCAGAAGGGCACGCCCCTGACCGCCGCCGAGGCGACGCAGTTGCAGACCATGATGAAGGCCGTGGTCACCAGCGGTTCCGGAGCCGCGCTGAAGGGTGTCGCGACCGGAGCCAAGACCGGCACCGCCGAATACGGCACCACCAAGCCACCCAAGACCCACGCCTGGATGATCGCCTGGAATGGGCAGTATGCGGTGGCCGCGCTGGTGAACGACGGCGAATCCGGCTCCAAGGATGCCGCGCCAATCATCAAGAGCTTCCTGGCCGGGAGTTAGGCCCGGCCGGCTGCCACAAGTGGAAGCCGGGAGCGTAGGTAGTGCATCTATTGACGTGATCTTGGTCCTGGCTTCCCGATGTGGCGGCGGCCCTGGGCAGCTGCCCTGACCGACGGCGGCTTTCCCTGGACAGTGGTGCGCCACTAGGGTCGCGACGTCGTGTTTCCGGCCCCAGCAGGAGTTTGCTCGTGAGTGTTCGTGACCGCCGTGACCGTTGCCCGGGTGTGCTGCGCCCCTGGCCTGCCGCCGACGGCCTGCTGCTGCGGCTGCGGCTGGTGGGCGGCCGGCTCAGCGGCGAGGCCCTGCGCGGGCTGGTGGACGCGGCGGAGCGCTTCGGCGACGGCCGGGTGCGGCTGACCAATCGGGCCAACCTGCAGCTACGCGCCTTCCCGGCCAGCCCCGAACCCGGCAAGGAGCACCAGGTGGCCTCCGGCGCGCTGGAGGCGATCCGCGCCACCGGGCTGGTGGAGCACCCCAGCCATGACCTGGTGCGCAACATCATGGTCTCCCCGCTGACCGGCTTGGGTGGTGGCCGGGCTGACCTCCGGCCGGTGGCCACGGAGCTGGACGGGCTGATCGTCGCCAGCCCGACGCTCGCCCGACTGCCCGGCAAATTCCTCTTCGTGCTGGACGATGGCCGGGGTGACATGCTGGATCATGCCTGCGACCTGGGACTGGTGGCACTGGATGCCGACACGGTGCAGCTGCGGATCGGCGACGGCTGGGGCGAGCTGCTGCCCCTGCCGCTGGCCGCCGCCCGGCTGGCGGTGCTCGCCGAAGAGTTCGTGGAGCGAGTCGGGGCGGGCCCCGATGCCCCGTGGCACATCCGCGAACACGACGGGGAGCTGTTCGCCTTGACCGAGCCGGATCCGCGGCTGCCCGAGCCGACCGGGGCCTTGCCCTTCGGGCCGGTGACCGGCGGGGAGCACGTCGAGGTGGGCGAGGCCGGAATCGACCGTGCGCTGGCCGAGCAACTGCTCGCCCGCGCCGAGAACTTCGTCGTCACCCCGTGGTACGGCATCATCGTCCCTGCCCGCACCCAGAACTGAGGAAGCCCGTGAGCGCACCCCGCCGGCCCGCCAGCCGCTATGAGTACATCCGTACCGGCCAGGAGATCTACGTCGACTCCTTTGCCACCATCCGCCGGGAAGCAGACCTCTCCCGGATTCCCGCCGACGCGGAGAAGCTGGCCGTCCGGATGATCCACGGCTCCGGCCAGGTGGACCTCACCACGGACCTGCAGGTGCATCCGCGGCTGATGGCTGCCGCCCGGGACGCGCTGCAGGCCGGCAAGCCGATCCTGTGCGACGCGACGATGGTGGCCACCGGCGTCACCCGCAGTCGACTGCCGCAGGACAATGACGTCGTCTGCCTGTTGAACGACCCGCGAGTTCCCGCCCTTGCCAAGGAGTTCGGGACCACCCGGACCGCCGCAGCGGTCAGCCTCTGGGAGCCGATGCTGGAGGGCGCCGTCGTGGCAGTAGGCAATGCCCCGACCGCCCTGTTCCACCTGCTGGAGCTGATCCTGGACGGGGCACCACGCCCGGCGGCGATCATCGGCTGCCCCGTGGGCTTCATCGGCGCCGCCGAATCCAAGCAGGCGTTGGCGAATCTTGCCGTCGACCACGGCATCGACATCCCTTTCGTCACCGTCCACGGCCGCCGCGGCGGCTCGGCCATGACCTCGTCGGCGCTGAACGCGATTGCGCAGGAGCAGGAATGAGCCTCGGCCGCTTCCACGGCGTCGGCGTCGGTCCGGGCGACCCGGAGCTGATCACCCGCAAGGCCGCCCGGTTGATCGGCGCCGCGGACGTGATCGCCTACCACTGCGCGCCCGGCAAGCCGTCGAATGCCCGCCGGATTGCCGCGGAGCTCTTCCCCGACGGGGTGCTGGAGGAGGTGCTGGAATACCCGGTGACCACGGGTTCCGTGGATCACCCCGGGGGCTATGCCGGCGCGATGGCCGACTTCTATGAGTCCGCTTCCGCCAGGCTGGCCGCGCACCTGACGGCCGGCCGGGACGTGGTGTTGCTCAGTGAGGGCGACCCGATGCTCTACGGCTCCTACATGTACATGCACGACCGACTGGCCGAGCGTTTCCCCACCGAGGTGGTGCCCGGGGTGCCGTCCTTCCTGGCCAGCACGTCGACATTGGGCAGCCCGCTGGTGCGGCACGAGGATGTGCTGACCATCCTGCCCGGCACCCTGCCCGAGCCCGAGCTGGCCCGACGCCTGGCCGACACCCAGGGTGCAATCATCATGAAGCTCGGCCGCACCTTCCCCGCCGTGCGCCGCGCGCTGCACGCCGCGGGACGGCTGGACGGGGCGCTCTACGTGGAGCGGGCCTCCATGCCGGAGGAACGCTGGCTGCCGGTCGCCGAGGTGGATGAGGCATCGGTGCCCTACTTCAGCCTGATCGTGGTGCCCGGCGACACCCTGCGGACTGGCGCGAATACCCCCTCGGAGCAGTTCCACGTGAAACCGGCCGAGCTGGTCGTCGTCGGGCTGGGTCCCGGGCCGGACCGCTGGCTCACCCCCGAGGTCAGCGAGGCGCTGGCCGAGGTCAGTCACGTGATCGGTTACGGCCCGTATGTGAACCGCGTGCCGCAGCGCCCCGGGCTGATGCGGCACGCCACCGGCAACACCGTCGAGGTGGATCGCGCCCGGCACGCCCTGGAGCTGGCCCTTGCCGGCGAGCGGGTGGCGGTGGTCTCCGGTGGCGACGCGGGGATCTTCGGGATGGCGGCCGCGGTCTTCGAGGCCGCGGAGGACCCGCGCTTCGCCTCGGTGCCCGTCCGGGTGCTGCCCGGGCTGAGCGCGGTGCAGGCCGTCGCGGCGGCGGCCGGGGCGCCAATCGGTGCCGACTTCTCGGTGATGAGTCTCTCCGACCGGCTCAAGCCCTGGTCGGTGGTGGAGGATCGGCTGCGGCACATCGCCCAGGCGGATCTGGTGCTGGCGCTGTACAACCCGCGCTCGCGCAGCCGCACCGAGCAGTTCGGGCAGGCGCAGGCGGTGCTGCTGGAGCACCGCTCCCCTGAGACGGTGGTGGTGGTTGGCCGCGACGTCGGCCGCGCCGACGAGTCCGTGACCGTCACGACGCTGGGTGAGCTGGACCCCGAGTCCATCGACATGTTGTGCCTGGTGATCGTTGGCGCCTCGTCGACGCGGGTCAGCCCGGCGGGAGTGTGGACCCCGCGCTTCGTGGAGTCTGGTGGGGAGGCCCGATGACCGTCCACTTCGTCGGGGCGGGCCCGGGCGCCGCCGATCTGCTCACCGTCCGCGCCACCCGCCTGCTGGCGGCGGCCGACGTGGTGCTCTACCCCGGCACCTACCTGGATCCGGAGCTACTGGCCCTGGTCGGGCCAGGGGCGAAACTCGTCGACACCCAGGATCTTGATCTTGACCAGATCACCGCGGAGTTGGTGTCCGCGCACCGGGCGGGCAAGGAGGTGGTGCGGCTGGCGTCGGGCGATCTGAGCGTCTATTCCGCCTTGTCGGAACAGAGCCGAAGACTGGATGGGGCCGGCGTGCCGTGGGATGTCACCCCCGGCGTGCCCGCCTATGCCGCGGCGGCTGCGCGGATCGGCCGGGAACTGACGGTGCCGCTGCTGGCGCAGTCGCTGGTGATCACCCGGACCCAGGCCCGCTCCACCAAGATGCCCGACGGCGAGAGCCTGCAGGCCTTCGCCGCCACCGGCGCGACCCTGGCGCTGCACCTGGCCATTCGTCGCACCCGGGAGCTGATGGCCGAGCTGGAAGAGCGGTTGGGCGCCGATTGCCCCGTCGTCGTGGTCTACCGCGCCAGCCAGCCCGACGAGCTGGTGCTGCGCGGCACGATCGGCACCATCGGGGATCAGGTGGAGACCGCCGGCCTGCGGCAGGCCGCGCTGATCCTGGTCGGCCGGGCCCTGGACCCCGAGCCGGGCGGCGAGAGCTTCCTCTACGACTCACACCGGGAGCGCAAGGCCCGCCAACAGGGCTGAGGACGGGCACCGGCTGCGGGGCTGTCAGCGCGTCGCATCTCTGTGCCACAAACCACACTCTGATTCCGAACCGGTGCCATGAAGGCACTGGGCACCACTCAGAATGCAGTTTGTCGCGCAAACCAGCGGAGGCGGGATCTGGCGTGGATGTGGGATTCCATCCAGCGTCAAGAAGGTCAGGGTCCTCGTCGTCGGGATTGAGCCACCAGATCAGCAACTGTCGCTGGCCACGTATTGATCCGGTGCAGGTCACCGTCGTCGTCCTGGCGGCGCAGGCTAGCCATGCCAAGGTTTCAGGCGACTGCCTGAAAGGACAGCTTCAGGCCCAGCGCCTCGCTGACCTTCAGCACGGTGGACCATGTGGGATTGCCCTGGTCGGACAGCGCCTTGTACAGGCCATCGCGGCTCATGCCCACGCGACGGGCGAGCTCGCTCATGTTCCCCGAACGGGCGATCACACCGAGGGCACGGGGCACGGCCGTTGGGTCGTCACCGGATTCCTCCAGTGCGATCTGCAGGTAGCCGGCGACGTCGTCGAGGCCGTCGAGGTAGTTCGCGGCGTCGAAGCGCTGGTAGGTCTCACTCATCATTGCCCTCCTCCTGGTTCCACTCGGCCGCCAACTGGCGCGCCCTGATGATGTCGTCGGCCTGGCTGGACTTGTCGCCACCACACAGCAGCAGCACCAGTTGTTTCCCGCGCCGGGTGAGGTAGACGCGATATCCAGGCCCGAAGGCCAGACGAAGCTCCATGACCCCGCCACCCACCGGTTTCACATCACCGAAGTTCCCCGCTGCGAGGCGGTCCAGTCGGGACAGGATCCGAAGCCGGCCTTGCCGGTCCTTGAGCCTGCGCAGCCAGCGATCGAATTCCTGTGTCGTGAGGACCTCGATCATGTGTCGATTATAGTCGACAATTGCTTGATGGGAAGAGGCACGCGCCGCCTGGCATCGGGCCGGACTCGGTCCAGGGTGGCAGTTCAGTATGCCGGGCAGGTCGTGCGGAACTCGCGATAGAAGGTGGGCTGGCCCAGATACTCGCCGTCGTGTCCGCGTCCGGCTTCGCGCATGCCAAGTCGCTGGAGGATCCGCACAGAGGCCTGATTGGCGTCCAGCGCTTCGGCGGTGATCGTCGTGTACCGGCGCACAGCAATGCAAACGAGTCGCGGTAGGCCGGTGACACTCCATCCCAGCTGCTCATGCAGGTCAATCTGGCAAACGCCTCACCACACCCGACCGCAGCAGCACAGGATGCGGGGCAGCGGAGGAAATGGGCTGGCGCCGGGCTCGTCTCTCAGCGAGTATGACTGTCTTCGATCACTAGGGAGAATCATGGGCTACGACGATCCGCGTCTGGCGGCCATCCACGACATCGACAACCCCGACGGCCCCGACCATGACTTCTTCCGCAGGGTGGCTGACGAGCACCAAGCCGCCGACATCATCGATCTCGGCTGCGGAACCGGCATCCTCACGGTCACTCTGGCTGGCCCCGGCCGGACAGTCACCGGGATCGACCCTTCCCGGGCCATGCTGGACCACGCCAGGAACCGTCCCCGTGGCGACAAGATCACCTGGATACTCGGCACCGGTGAGCAGATCGCGCCGGCCAGTGCCGACATGGTGGTCATGAGCGGCAACGTCGCCATGCACATCCTTCGCGACCAGTGGCCAACCACCTTGGAACGCATCGCACACGGTCTGCGGCCCGGAGGAATCCTGGTCTTCAAGAGCCGCAATCCCGAGGCTCGAGCGTGGGAGCAGTGGAACGAGGGACTCACCGAGAGAGGGACCACGGTGGGGCGACTGCGAGAATCCCTGGTCACCGTCCCACCCGATGAGGACGGGGTGGTCGTGATGCACTGCCACAACGAGTTCGTCGACGACCAGACGGTTCTCGACGTTGACCAAGAGCTGCAGTTTCGCACCCACGGCCAGATCGTCGAGGACCTGACCGCTGCCGGTCTAGTTGTGGATGCCACCTATCGCGATTGGCACCAACACCCATTCCACGGTGGCCACGGTGAGCCGCTCATGGTCTTCCTCGCCACCCGTCACTGACCATCTGCGGCATGTCAGGGCACAAGCGCACGCCACAGCATTCAATGATCTCATCTGTGACCTGGGGTGGTCCCAGAGGTTGTTCTCGATCACCGATGGCAAGGAGTACTTGGCAATGAGGGATCCCCAGGAGGGGCTGGATTCGCGGGGGTTCATCGTGACCGGGGTGGCCCGGGACAGGATCCCATGCGACTTCTGGCCGATCGTTGACGATGTGATCGCCGCCGTGGATGACGGCGTGTCGGTGTACGTGTATGGCTCCGTCGCGACGGGGCAAGCGCGGCTGGGCGAGTCCGACGTCGATGTCGTGACCCTGGGCATGGATCCGGGAGAGGCGACGATGCTGGGCAGGGAGCTGTCTGCCCGCTATGCCGCCCGCACTCGGGGCGTTGCGATCGGGGCTTGGACGCCTGCCGACCTGGCTGATGGCGACGCCGGGTATGGGAACCGGGTCTTCCTCAAGCACTACTGCGCGTGGCTCGCGGGCCCGGATCTGGCGGATTGTCTGCCACGGTTCCCGGGCGACGTCGCTGCTGCGCGCGGGTTCAATGGTGACTTCCCAGCACTGGCGACTCGCTGGACGGACGCGTTGGAGGCGCTGAATCCCGACGACATCCCGGCGGTGCACGGCCTGGCTCGCAGGGTGGGACGAAAGTCGTTGTTTGCCGTGAGCAGCATGGCCAGTGTCCACGATTCCCGCTGGACCACAGATCGCGCCACCGCCGCGGCGCGCTGGGCCGAGGTCCATTCCGACGTGGCAGACGATCTGGGGTTGCTGTTGGCCTGGGGCGACGACTCGAAGCTCCCGTCGCGCAGCGAGCTGAGACGCATACTGAGCACCACCGTCGGAGTTCTTGTGGATCAGTTCGTGCGCCAGATCGGAGCGTGGCGGACGATCACCTGACGGCGACAACTGATCGGCCCGACAAATCTGTTGCGAGGGCCAAGGCCTGCGGCGAGGATTGGTGGCATGCAGTCTTTCGCGCACACGCGCACTCGCTGAACGACGAGGTGCCCCATTCCCACCGTGGCCGACGCCGCGGTGATCCTCGTCCCATCACAGCGAGAAGGACCACCCATGAACATTCGCGACTACCAGCCCAGCGACTACGCCCAACTCCTGATCCTGACGTGTGAGACCTTCCAACCCTTCTACGAGCAGAGCTTCCCGGCCTACATGGATCATGGAGCTGAGCTGGTCGGTCACCAGCACGGCCACTGGCGTGAGGATTACCAGCGTCAGCTGCCGCAATTGCTGCCGCCCGATGGCCCCGGCCGCGCCGTGGTCGCGGTTGAGGACGGTCAGCTGCTTGGCTATGTCATCTGGCGGCCCGACAGTCGCCCCGATCACGCGCATGTCGAGATCCTGGCCGTGGCCGTCGATGCCCGACGGCGAGGGCTGGCTGAGTCGCTGATGAACCGGGCCATGGACGACATGCGCGCAGACGGCAGGCGTTTCGTCGAACTCGGCACTGGCGGTGACGATTTCCATGCACCGGCGCGTCAGCTGTACGAGCGTCTCGGGTTCCACGCGATGCCGCTGGTGGTGTATCTCCGTCAGCTGTGAGCGTCTGGGCGGCCTGTGGAGGCGCACTGTTGATGGCGCCCCCGAGGGGCGTGGAAGGACAATCACCAGCTTGTCGGCGGGCGCGCAGCGGCAGAAGAAGGGTCAGTTGCCAAGCGTGAGTGCATCACGAGGGACTGTGGCTGGTCCTTGACGCGCCACGCGTCGCGGTGAAGCCCTTCAATGGTGAAGCCCGCTTTTCGGGCGATGCCCATGGAGCCGTGGTTGTCGGGTGAGCAGCGAAGTTCCACGCGATGGATTCCCATCTCGTCGAATGCCAGGCTGCACAGGGAGCGAACGGCTGTGGTGGTGATGCCCCGTCCTGCCTCGTCGTGGTCGATCCAGTAACCGATGTCGGCGATGGAGAGCACGAAGCGGATGGCGAAGATGTGTGCGAAGCCGATCATCGTGTTGTCTCGTTCGATGGCAAAGGGAAGGCTCCAGGGGCCGTGCTCTCCTGGAGCAAGCCGCTGGATCTCGGTAACCGCCTCGTCGGCCCCGAAGGGGGACCACACCCAGTTCGCCCAAGCGCCGATCTCGGCTTGATTGCGCCCGACGAGTTCCACAAAGCGCTCGGCATGGCGTTCTTGGAGGGGCTGGAGCGAGAG
This sequence comes from Luteococcus sp. H91, assembly GCF_038433135.1. Classification (NCBI taxonomy): domain Bacteria; kingdom Bacillati; phylum Actinomycetota; class Actinomycetes; order Propionibacteriales; family Propionibacteriaceae; genus Luteococcus; species Luteococcus sp. H91. The sequence continues at coordinate 37,115 of NZ_JBCDMV010000013.1, forward strand.
ACCGTCTGTGAGATCCCGCGGGTGCCAGAAGGCCAGCACCTCGTCTCGCGTGTGGGCAGTTCGGGAAGTCATGAGTTGGAGTATGCACCCCGGGATCCTCGAGCTGGCGAGGGTGAACTCGGCACTGGAACTGGTGCAACGAAAGACCTCGGGGAAACAGCTCGGATCGCAGCGCCCGATCCGAGAGGTTGTGTCACCCGGCTTCCATGGACTGGCTGATCTTGAGCAGTTCCATCGGGGTCAGGGGGCCGGCTGTCACGTTGGGGATGGTGGCGAGCACGGCGGGGTAGTGCTGGCCGGACTCGTGTCCGTCGAGCTCGATGGGCTCGGGCGGAAGGCCTTGGAGCAGCGCTGCCAGGGCGACTTCCACGTGGTGGCGGGCGTCGGGATGGTCGGGCTGGAGGGAGTCGACCAGGGCCATGAGACTTGGCCCTTCCCTGAACGCGAAGGCGATCGCGACCGGCCGCCCGCCGGTCTCCACGATCCGTGTCAAGGTGGGGTCGACGGCGCGGCTGACAAAGCCCCTGAGTTGTGACCTCACGAGGCTGCGATCGCTGGTGACGCCGAAGTGCTGATGTGCCCTCACGTAGAAGTCGATCCACAGGTCAGTGAGCTGATCGGTGCTGAAACCCGTCCCGGAGCGCGTGTCGCCCTGATGACTGATGGCCCATTGGATGACCTGGGGATCGGCAGGATCGATGCAGGCTGCCGGGACACGTTCGAAGACCGTCGCACCGGCCGCTAGTGCGAGTTCATGGGTGCGGGAACCGGGGATGGCGCGCAGGAGGGCAGGATGCTCACCGATCTGGGCGACGGCGTGGACGAGGTCAACGGACGCGTCACCGACGACAGCGAGGTCGAGGTAGTCGAGCCGCGGGTGGATCGGGTTCGGCATGCGGAGGGCCGCGCCGACGATCCGTCCCGTGCGGTCTTCCTCAACCACGACGCGTCTGCCCGACGCCGGATCGTCGGCGCGCAGCCACGGGATGGTGTCCAGATGGTCCTGGGTGGTGGCGGGACGAGTTGGCATGCGGCGAGAGTGTCACGGTGAAACTCACGGTGACAAGGGGACTTGGCGCCGGACGAGATCTGCGATCCGCGTCCGACTCTGGACACTAGAATGGATGTGTCATCGCGGCACCGATCCCCGACGGGCATGCACCACGGCTCAGGACGAAGAAGCCACTGCCCGTGCACGATCCGCGTCGCCACCACCACCGAACTCCTTGATGCAACAGCTCAGGGCCTAGCGTTTATGCGACCTCGCCGAAGCGCTATCCACAGTCACCCAGCGACACGACAGAGCAAGCGCATGGCGATGACACTTCGACTGAACCCCAAGGACGAGCAGGTCCTTGCTCAGCTGGCCGCCGACGAGGGCATCAGCCGCCCAGCAGGACAGCGAGGGCGGCGGCGATGTGCACCTTGCCCCCGCCACCATCGCAAGGTACCTTGTCGTCATGGACGAGCCGATCATCGCCGCGTCGGCACTCAAGCACGGTCTGGCTGAAGAGGAGATCCTCCACGCCTACCGCAACCCGATCCGCGCCTGGGACCTCGGCGACGGGTTCACCATGATCGTAGGCGCGAACCATGCTGCGATCATCCTCGAGGTCGGCTACATCCAGGGCTCGACAGCCATCGTGATCGTCCACGCGATGCGGGCCCGCGAGAAGTTCCTGAGGTGATGACGATGCCCCGAACCGTCGAGGAGATCCTGGCCCACGCCGACCAGCTGGCCGCGCGCTTCGAGAACTACGAACCCGCGGAGGCAGACGAGCTCGACCTGACTGCAGTCAATGCCCTACGCGCCGCCGTGGCCGAGCAGTCGGCTGCCGAGCGGCACGTGCTCGAGGCAGTCCGGACTGCACGGCAGGCTGGCATGTCGTGGAATGCGATCGGGACCTTCGTCGGAACGTCCGGCGAGGCCGTGCGCCAGCGCTACATGGCCAAGGTCGCCTGACCAGCCCCGCGGAAGACCGCTCGATCCACGCGGGGATGAACCAGACCAAGGGCCTCGCGATTCTCCGCGCCAGTGGGTGCAAGATCAGCCAGGGCTGACCACGCCTTGGACGCCAAGTCAGTCGTCGTAGACGGTGGACCGGTGGCCCACGTCCAGCGCGACGATGACGACTTCACCACGCCTGATGTCCAGGACCACCCGATAGTCGCCGACGCGGAGCCGCCAGAGCCCGGACATCGGTCCGGTCAGGGCCTTGCACGGCCCCGTGGGGTCGTCGAGTGCGGCCAGCCGCTCGACGCCATCGAAGACCCGTCGAGCCACCGCTTTGTCGAGCTTCCGCATGGCATTTGCGGCACGTGGGGCGTATTCGATCTTCCAGCTCATGAGAAGAGTTCGGCGGCCAGATCGTCACTGGAGATGGTCTCCAGCTCCCCACGACGGATGGCCTCGGCCTCGCTGCGCAGCTGGTAGGCGTACTCGAGTTCGTCGAGGTGTTCGAGCAGCGCCTCGCGGACATAGTAGGCAGCAGGTCGTCCGGTGGACGCGCTGAGGGCGTCCAGGCGGCTCTTCACATCGGCATCGACTCGGATGCTCACGACTGCTGTAGACATGTATACAGCATAGGTCTGAGGGACTCTGGGGACAACCCTGCAGTCCCCTGACTGATCAGCCCACGGTCCGGGCCGTGGCGGGAATGTGGGACGCGCCGTGGGCCCAGAAGACCGCATCGGGCCTGGTCAGGGTGGTGTGGCCCGCCTCCGGTGCGACGCAGACCAGACCGGGGACTCCCAGGTTGCGTGCGGCGGCCATCGCATCGTCGGGCTCGGCGGTGAGGCAGGTGGCGGTGCACGACGGGTGGCAGCGCAACCACTCGATGGCCACCGACGCGTCATCTGTCCACAGGTGTTCGCCGGGAACCGGGGCCAGCCGGGCCAGGATCACGGCCCGCTCATCCCGCGGCAGCGGGGTCAACGGGGCAAACAGGTTGTCGGGGGCACCGGCAGTCCAGCCGGCCCGCAGCGGCCCGTCGAGTTCCAGCCCGACGATGTTCAGCCGCGGCGAATCCCCTTGCCAACCGGCCGCCCGGCCGGTCCGGTGGGTCTGGTCGGGGGCACCCAGATTGCCCAGCACATGCAGGATGCTGGCGCCGTAGCCCGCCGCCACCAGCAACTCCGCAATCTGCGCGGGGGTGTGCTCGTCGGAGCTGAGCACGATCACCCGTCGCCCCGGCGCCAGCTCCCGGTTGATCAGGCTGACGTCGCGGCCGACGACGCTCACCACGGCGCAGCTCTCGGCGCTCCAGCGCAACTCCGCCCGGGCCAGGGCGACGGAGGAGGCGGCGGGGTGGATCCGGACCCGCTCGGCGCCCAGCATCCCGATCAGCGTCGTGCCGATCCCGCTGACCAGCGGATCACCGGAGGCCAGCACCACCACCGCCGCATCGGCCGGCAGGGAATCCAGCAGCGCGGGCAGCTTCTCCCGTAGGGGGGAGGGCCACGGCAGGCGAGTTGGGCGCGGGGACCCCTCGACAGGCTCGGGGACCGTGGTTGGGTTCTTCTCGGGGGCCGTGGACAGCGACCCAGCCGCGGCGGCCGAGCCTGTCGAGGCCCCCGGGATCATCGCCAGGTGGCGGGCGCCGCCCAGCAGCACGTCGGCGTCGAGCACCAGCCGTCGCAACCGATCGGGCAGGCCATCCCAGCCGTCGGCGCCAACCCCCACCACGTCAACCGGTCGCTCGAGACTCATGGAGCCCAACGCTAGCGGCACCACTGCGGCCCGCCCCAGTGCCAGACTGGTGGAATGCTGCTCACCCTGACCTCCACCGCGCCCTCGGCGTCCGACCTGGGCTTCCTGCTGCACAAGCATCCGGACCGGGTGCAGCGCAGCAGCCTCAGCGTCGGCACCGCGACGGTCTACTACCCCGAGGCCAGCGACGACCGGTGCACCGTGGCGCTGGGCGTCACCGTCGACCCGATCGCGCTGGTCAAGCAGCGCGGCATCAAGGCGCAGCCCGGCACCCTGGGCCAGTACGTCAACGACCGGCCCTACGCGGCCGGTTCGATGCTGGCGCTGGCGATCGGCAAGGTCTTCACCACCGCCCTCAACGGCCGCTGCGATGCCCGCCCGGAACTGGCCGCCAGCCCGCTGCCGCTGACCGTGCACCTGCCGGCGATGGCCGTCCGCCCCGACGAGGGGCAGGACGCGAATGAGCTGGTCACCAGCCTGTTCGGGCCGCTGGGCTGGCGGGTGGAGACCCGCAGCACTCCCCTGCTGGAGCAGGATGCCGGCTTCGGCTGGGGTCCGTCGCCCTATCTGGACGTCACCCTCACCGGCACTCTGCGGCTGGCCGACGCGCTCAGCCACCTCTACGTCCTGCTGCCGGTGCTGGACCGGGGCAAGCACTACTGGATCAGTACCGACGAGGTGGACAAGCTGATGCGTCGCGGCGGCGACTGGCTGCCCGGCCATCCGCAACGCGCGTTCATCACTGGCCGCTATCTGGGCGCGCATCGCGGTCTGGTGGACGACGCCCTGACCCGGCTGGAGGAACTCGACGACCGGCTCCCCGCCGAAGTGGATTCCCTCGAGGCTGACGCCGCCGAGGCGGAGATCACCGAAGCCGAGGCCACGGACAACGAACCCGAAGCGCGCCATCCGCTGCGCAAACTGCGCCTGGAAGCGGTGCTGGCCGCGCTGCATCGCAGCGGTGCGCGCAGCGTCGCCGACGTCGGCTGCGGCGAGGGTGCCTTCCTGCGCCACCTGCTGCCCGACCCGCAGTTCACCCGGGTGATGGGACTGGATGTCTCGGCCCGTGAGCTGGAACGGGCCGAACGCAAGCTGAACCTGGACCGGCTGAGCGACACGGTGCGCGGCAAGCTGACCCTGCGGCAGTCGTCGGTGACCTACCGGGACGACGCCCTGACCGGCTTCGACGCGATCCTGCTGGTGGAGGTGCTGGAGCACGTCGACGAGGATCGGCACCCGTCGCTGGAGGCCAACATCTTCGGCGCCGCGAAGCCCGGCCAGGTGATCGTGACCACGCCCAATGGCGAGCACAATGCCCGCTACGGGCTGGCGCCGGGCCAGCTGCGCCACCCGGACCACCGCTTCGAATGGACCCGGGAACAGTTCGCCAGCTGGACCACGCGCATCGCCCAGACCTACGGCTACCAAGTGACGCTCGGCGGTATCGGCGACGACGACCCCGAGCTCGGCCCACCCACCCAACTGGCCGTCTTCACCCGCACCGAGGAGGCCTCCCATGGCTGACGTCCACGTCCCGGAACTCTGTCTGGTGGCCCTGATCGGGGTCTCCGGCGCCGGCAAGTCCACCTTCGCTCGGGAGAAGTTCGCACCCTTCGAGGCGGTCAGCTCCGACTTCTGCCGCGGCCTGGTCAGCGGCGATGAGAATGACCAGTCCGCCTCCGCCGACGCCTTCGAGATCCTGCACCACATTGTCGGCAAGCGGCTGGAGCGCGGCCTGCTGACCGTGGTGGACGCCACCAACACGTCGCCCCAGGCCCGCAAGGAATTGGTGCGGGTGGCCAAGGAGCAGGACGTGCTGCCGGTCGCGATCGTACTGGACGTCGATCCGCGGGTGGCGATCGAACGCAACACCCACCGGCCGGATCGTGCCTTCGGCGAGGGGCCGGTGCGTCGACAGGCCGCACAACTGGCCAAGTCCCTCAAGGGCCTGCAGCGCGAGGGGTTCCGGCACATCACCGTGCTCGGCTCCGCCGAGGAGATCGAGCAGGCCCGGATTGTTCGCGATCCGCTGCTGAACAACCACAAGCACCTGCACGGCCCCTTCGACATCATCGGTGACGTACACGGCTGCCTCGACGAGCTGGTGGAGCTGCTGGAGACCCTGGGCTACCGGATCACCCGCGACCACGACGGTCACGCGGTGGACGCGGAACATCCCGACGGCCGCACTGTGGTCTTCGTCGGTGACCTGGTGGATCGCGGCCCCGGCACGGTCGACGTGCTGCGGCTCGCCATGGGAATGACCGCCGCCAGCCACGCGCTGGCGGTGCCCGGCAATCACGAGGCCAAGCTGGTCCGAGCCCTGGACGGGGCAAAGGTGCAGGTCAGTCACGGTTTGGAGACCACCCTGGCGGAGCTGGACGCCCAGCCGGCCAGTTTCCGGGCCGCCGTGCGGGAGTGGTGCTACGCGCTGGTCTCCCACCTGGTGTTGGACGACGGGAAGCTGGTGGTGGCGCATGCCGGGCTGAAGGAGGCCTACCACGGGCGGGCCTCGGGCCGGGTGCGCTCCTTCGCGCTCTACGGTGACACCACCGGCGAGACCGACGAGTTCGGCCTGCCCGTGCGCTACCCGTGGGCCGACGAATACCGCGGCCAGGCGATGGTGGTCTACGGCCACACCCCCACGCCGCGGTTGGAATGGGTGAACAACACGCTCTGTCTGGACACCGGTGTGGTCTTCGGCGGGCAGCTCTCCGCGCTGCGCTATCCGGAACGGGAGACGGTGCAGGTGGCCGCGCACGCGGTTCACTACCAACCGGTGAAACCATTCGCGACGGCCGAACGCGCGCCCGACCAGCTCCGGCTGGACGACGTGCTGGGGCTGCGGAATGTGGAGACCGAGCTGCTGGGCCGCGTCGCCGTCCCGGCGGAGAATGCCGCCGGTGCGCTGGAGGTGATGAGCCGCTTCGCGCTGCACCCGTCGCAGCTGGCCTATCTGCCGCCGACGATGTCGCCGGTGGCCACGTCCAAGCGAGCTGACTACCTGGAACACCCGGATGAGGCCTTCAGCCAGTTCCGCGAGTGGGGCGCCGGACGGGTGGTCTGCCAGGAGAAGCACATGGGCTCTCGGGCCGTGGTGCGCCTGCACGACGACGGCGACGTTGTGCACACCCGCACCGGCCGGGCCTTCCTGCCGCCCAAGTTGCAGGCCGAGTTCACCGGGCGACTGCGCCGGGCCGCCACCGCCGCCGGGCTCTTCGAGGAGCTGGGCAGCAACTGGCTGCTGCTGGATGCCGAGCTGTTGCCGTGGTCGTTGAAGTCGGAGGGAATGCTGCGGGAGCAGTATGCCGCAGTCGCCGCGGCCGCGAAGTTGTCGTTGACCGCCGAGGTAGCGGCGCTGGAGGCTGGCGGCGGACGCGGGCTGGAGCTGGCCGAGGAACTGGCCACCGCCCGGCAGAGCCTGGCCAATGCCCACGCCTATGACCAGGCCTGGCGCCGTTATGCCTGGCCAACTCGGGGTCTGGACGGGGTGCAGCTGGCGCCCTTCCAGGTACTGGCGGCGGCAGGCGCCACCTTCGAGACCCGCGACCATCGCTGGCATCTGGCCGTCGCGGACCGGCTGGCGGAGGCGGATCCGGAGCTGATCCGTCGCACCCGACGGCTGGAGGTGGACGTCGAGGATCCCGCCTCGGTGGCCGAGGGAGTGGCCTGGTGGGAGCAGCTGACCGGCGCGGGCGGCGAGGGAATGGTGGTCAAGCCGCTGGCCAACCTGAGCCGCACGACGAAGGGCGCGCTGATGCAGCCCGGCCTCAAGGTCCGCGGGCGGGAGTACCTGCGGATCATCTACGGTCCGGACTACACGGTGGAACGCAACCTCACCCGGCTGAAGAGCCGCAACCTGGGCAAGAAGCGCTCGCTGGCGCAGCGGGAGTACGCGCTGGGGCTGGAATCGTTGCACCGTCTGGTGCGTGGCGAGCCGCTGTGGCGGGTGCACGAGCCGGTCTTCGCGGTGCTGGCGATGGAGTCGGAGCCGGTGGATCCGCGCTTGTGACGACGGTGTGGCCCGGTGTGGGAGGACGCTAAAGTGGGCCGGACAAGGCCCGAGGTGCCTCCGAACCGGTCCGCCGGGGGTTGGGGAGAATCTGGGAAGCCGGTGGGAATCCGGCACAGGCCCGCTGCGGTGAGCCGGGGCGTCGCGCACGCACCCGACGAGTCCGAAGACCGGCCTCGAGCCACTGACCATCCATCGGCCACTTGAGCGGGAGCCTCGAATGCCCTTGTCACCAAAGACCCAGCCACACCAGACCCAGCCACACCAGCACTTCCCCTTCTCCGCGATCGTCGGCTGCGAATCCGAGAATCTCGACGCGATGGGCCTGGCCCTGGTGCTGACCACCATCCAGCCGCAGATCGGCGGGGTGCTGGTCCGCGGCGAGAAGGGCACGGCGAAGTCCACCGCGGTGCGCGCGCTGGCCGCCGTCCTGCCCCCGATCGACGTCTTCCAGGGCGACCGTTTCTCCATCGACCCGGCCGATCCGCGCGCCACCTCACCCGACGGCCCCTTCGACGCGGACTCGGTCACCAGCCGGGCGGTGCGGCTGGTGGAGTTGCCCGTCGGCGCTACCGAAGACCGGGTGCTGGGCTCCATCCACCTGGAAAGTGCCTTGTCACACGGCAATGTGGAGTTCGAGCCCGGGCTGCTGGCCAAGGCGCACCGCGGGATCCTCTACGTCGACGAGGTGAACCTGCTGCACGACCACCTGGTGGATCTGCTGCTGGATGCCGCCGCCATGGGCGGGGCGACGGTGGAACGCGACGGCGTCTCGATCGAGCACGCGGCGCGCTTCGTGCTGATCGGCACCATGAACCCGGAGGAGGGCGAGCTGCGCCCGCAGTTACTGGACCGCTTCGGCCTGACCGTCGAGGTGGCCGCCCCGCGGGACTGGCAGCTGCGCGCCGAGGTGGTGCGTCGCCGGATGGCCTACGACGCCGACCCGGCCGGCTTCCAGGCCCACTACCGGACGGCCGACGAGACCCTGAGCGAACGGATCGCCCGCGCCACCGAGCTGCTGCCCAGCGTCCGACTGGGGGAAGCGGCACTGCTGAAGATCGCCGAGATCTGCGCCGCCTTCGAGGTGGACGGGCTGCGCGCCGACATCGTCACCGCCCGCACCGCCATCACTCACGCCGCGTGGCAGGGCCGCACCGCCGTGACCAAGATCGACATCCGACAGGCCGCGCTGCTGGCGCTGCCGCACCGTCGTCGACGCAATCCCTTCGACGCGCCCGGTCTGGACGAGGACCTGCTGGACCAGCTGCTGGGCGACGACGAGCTGCCGCCCGAGCCAGATGAGCAACCGGACCCAGCCGACAGCCCCGACGCCCCGGAGGATGATCGCGACCCAAAAGGCGGTGAGGGCGACGACGGTGAGCTGACCTCGCCGGAGCCGCCCACCACGGGCCCCGACTCCCCCAGCACGGATCCCGAGCCCGTCGAGGGGCACGAGCCTCCCGCCGAGGCACCGGAGGAGGACCTGCCGCAGCCCCCGCCACCCATTCCCCCGGCCGCGGCATCGGACGGGGCGCAGACCGTGGTGAAGGCCGCCACCCCGTCGCCCCGGCCGCGGACGCTGACAGTGCGCGGGGTGGGCGACGGTGCCGCGGGCAAGCGCAGCCGCGCAATCACCAGTAGTGGGCGACGGGTTGGCGCCCGCCGACCGAACGGCGACTCGACCGGATCACTGCACCTGGTGGAGACCCTGCGGGCCGCCGCCGGGGAGCAGCCCCGTCGCCGAAACGCGGAGGTCGACCACCGCCTGGACCTGCGCGCCGAGGACATCCGGCTGGCCGTCCGGGAGGGACGCGAGGCCAACCTGGTGCTCTTCTGCGTTGACGCGTCGGGATCGATGGCCGCGCGCAAGCGGATGGTGCAGGTCAAGACCGCGATTCTCAGCCTGCTGCTGGACGCCTATCGCCGCCGAGACAAGGTGGGCCTGATCAGCTTCCGCGGCGCCGGGGCGGAGTTGGTGCTGCCACCCACCAATTCGGTGGACATCGCGGCGCCCCGGCTCGACGAGGTTCCGGCCGGCGGCCGCACTCCCCTGGCGGAGGGCCTGTTGGAGGCCGCCCGGGTGCTGCGTCGCGAACAACTGCGCGACCCTCACCTGCGGCCCCTGCTGGTGGTGGTCACCGACGGTCGCGCCACGGCCGGCCCCGATGCCGTCGCCCGGTCCATCCAGGCAGCGGACTTCGTTGCCGGGCTGGGAATCTCGACGGTGGTGATTGACGGCGAACAGGGCCCGCTGCGGATGGGTCTGGCCAGGAAACTCGCGGTGCACCTGCAGGCCGAGCACCTGGCCGTCGCCGACGTCACCGCCGACGCCCTGACCAGCACGGTCCGTCAGCGCACCATCCCCGGGCCGCCGGAGGCACCGGCCGCGGGCTAGCCATGGCCAACGTCAGCGAGTCGGAGCGATGTACTCGAAGCTGAGGTTGACCACGCGGGCGATGTGGCCAAAGTCATGGTCGGCGGACATCACCGTAGCTCCGTTCACCAGGGCATAGCCCGCGATCAGGATGTCGAGCGGGCCGGCGGACCTCACCAGACCGGCATTCCACAGGGCATTCTGGATGTCGAGCACCAGACACTCGTCTGGCGCAAACACCAGGGGTAGAGCCAAGGACATCCGGTCGCGGTACCGCTGATGCTCCTGCGCACTGCGGGCGCTGTGACAGAACTCCAGCATTTGGGGAGGACAAGTCACCACCAGGTCAGCAGGTGAACGATCGATCTGGTTCAGGCGCCCGATCATGCCCTGATCACCCAGAATGGCCCTGGCCCAGACTGAGTTGTCGACCAGATAGTCAGTCATCGGTCACGACGTCGTAATGGATGACCGGCGCCCCCAGTTCAGCGGGCAGGTCCTTGAGCTCCAGGATTCCGTCGATCATGACCCCCTTCTGCTTGGAGGCGATCAGCCGCCGCAACGCAAGATCCAGCACAGCTCGGTTCGACCGCTCACCGGTCAGCTCGCGGGCACGTTCAAGCAACTGCGGGTCCAGATCAACACTGGTGACTGCCATGTCGCTCCCCCCTCGTTATATTGTCCATTATATATCTTGGTTGATGTGGCCCGTCGGTGCAAGCCGAGGAGGTGACAAGTCCAGTCAGCAGTCCGGCATCCAGACGGCACGTGAAGTGCGCTCCCGGAACCTCAGCGAGAACGCCCGCGCGTCGGCTCAGCGCTGACGCAGCACCCAGGAAACCGCCTCGTCGATGTCGGTGACCGTCTCGACCCCGTCGGCGGGGTGCGGGCGATCCACCACCACACAGGCAATCCCGAGTTCACGCGCCGCGTCCATCTTGGGGCGGGTGAAGTGGCCGCCGGAATTCTTGGTGACCAGCACGTCGGTGCCGTGCTCGCGCATGATGGCCAGGTCGCCGTCGAAGGTGTAGGGGCCACGGCTGGTGAGGATCTGCCAGCCGTCGGGGGCGACGAGGTCCGGTGCCTGCACCATCCGGGCCAGCACCGCGCGGTCCCCGAGGGCAGGGAGGTAGCGCGCCAGCTCATTGCGACCGACGGTGACGAAGGGGCGTCTGCCCAGGCCAGCGGCCAGTTCGGCGGCCTGTTCATGCGTCGCCGCCAGGTGCCAACCGTCCTCGACGGGCCAGGCCGGGCGCTCCAGCCGCAGCAGCGCAATCCGTCGCCCATCCGGCAGCGGGGTGGCGCAGGCCGCCGCCGCATTGGCACTCATCCCCTGGGCAAAGGGGTGCGTCGCGTCCACCATGACGTCGATCCCGGCCAGCGCGTCGCGCAGGCCGTCGACGCCGCCGAAGCCGCCGATCCGCACCTCACCGACGGGCAGGCGCGGCTTCGGCACCGCCCCGGCCAGAGAGGAGAGCACGGCAACGCCGGGCTGCTCCACCAGCGCCCTGGCCAGCTCCCGCCCCTCGGTGGTTCCACCCAGGATCAGTACCCGGAGCGTCACCGGGGGCCCCGGAGCAGGCAGAGGTCCATCACCCAACCCGCCTCGTCAAAGGCCTCCTGACGAGCAGCGACAACCGCCTCGCGGACCTCACCCAGCCGCCCGGCGACCAGCCGTTCCCCCACCGCGCCCAGGTTGGCGCCCCACCAGATCTGCCAGTCGTCCAGCCCATTCATCGGCGGCTCGTCCCAGTTCACCTCGCCCAGCATCGCGACGATGTTGCGCTGGCCGGAGCTGATCGCGTCGGGCAGCTTGCGCACGGCGGTGATGTGCACCGGATCCCCGACGGCGTGCAGGCTCATCCGGTACTTGGCTGCCAGCAGCTGCACAGCGCTCACCCCGGGCAGCACATCCCAGTCCGCGCCGGTGCGCTCGGCGATCGCGGAGACGATCCGCACCGTCGAGTCGTAGAAGGCCGGGTCACCCCAGGCCAGGAAGCCGATCGTCCCGCCGTCGCGCAGCCCGGGAGCGCGCTCCAGCAGCACCGACTCCAACGCATCCAGCCGCGCCTTGTGCCAGTCCGCGACGGCCTTCTTGTAGTCGTCGGGATTGCGGTCGCGCTCCGGGTCGGGAATGGCGACGAGTTCCTTGCCGTGCGCGTCGGCGACGCGTTGCCGCACCGCCAGCAGCTCGTCAACCCCATCGCCGACCCGCGCACCGGTGGTGCGGCCCTTGTCATAGGCCACCAGGTAGTCGGCCTCGTGCATGGCCTGCGCCACCTCGGCGGTGACGTGCTGCGGGCCCATCCCGATGCCCAGAATGCGGATCTTCACCGTTCGTCCTCCAAATCGCCCTCGACGTCAAGGTAGACCTGCTGCATCGCGGCCAGCACCCCGGCATCCGGTTCGGCCCACAGCCCGCGCTCGGCCGCTTCGTGCAGCCGCTCCACGATCCCGCGCAGCGCCCACGGGTTGGAGGTGCGCAGGAAGTCCTGGTTGGTCTGGTCCAGCACGTATTCCTTGGCCAGCCGGTCATACATCCAGTCCGGCACCACCCCGGCCGTCGCGTCGAAGCCGAACAGGTAGTCCACCGTCGCCGCCAGCTCGAAGGCCCCCTTGTAGCCGTGTCGCTGCATCGCGGAGATCCAGCGCGGGTTGACCACGCGGGCGCGGAAGACGCGGGCGGTCTCCTCCGCCAGGCTGCGGGTGCGGATCCGGTCCGGGCTGGTGGAGTCGCCGACGTAGGCCTTCGGCTCGGCACCGGTCAGGGCGCGCACCGTGGCCAGCATGCCGCCGTGGTACTGGTAGAAGTCGTCGGAGTCCAGGATGTCGCTCTCGACATTGTCGACATTCTTGGCGGCCACCTTGATCCGACGGTAGTTGGTGCGCATGTCCTCGCTGGCCGGGACGCCGTCCAGGCCGCGACCGTAGGCGTAGCCGCCCCAGGCCGTGTAGACCTCCGCCAGGTCCTCGTCGCTGCGCCAGTTGCCACTCTCCACCACCTGCAGGATGCCGGCGCCGTAGCTGCCCGGCTTGGAGCCGAAGATCCGGGTGCGGCTACGGCGTTCGTCGCCGTGCTCGGCCAGGTCCGCGGCGCTGTGGGCGCGCACGTGGTTCTGGTCGTCGGGCTCGTCGAGACCTGCGACAAGCTGCACCGCGTCGTCCAGCATGGCGACGACGTGCGGGAAGGCGTCGCGGAAGAACCCGGAGATGCGGACCGTGACGTCGATGCGGGGACGGCCCAGTTCCTCCAACGGCACCACCTGCAGGCTCGCCACCCGACGGGAGGCCTCATCCCATTCCGGCCGGACGCCCAGCAGGGCAAGGACTTCGGCGATGTCGTCGCCACTGGTGCGCATGGCCGAGGTCCCCCAGACGCTGAGCCCGACCGAGCTGGGGTACTCGCTGGTCTCGTCCAGGTAGCGCTTTAGCAGGGAGTCGGCCATCGCCTGGCCGGTCTCCCAGGCCAGTCGCGACGGGATGGCGCGCGGGTCGACGGTGTAGAAGTTGCGCCCGGTGGGCAGCACGTTGACCAGGCCGCGCAGCGGCGAACCCGACGGGCCGGCGTTGATGAAGCCACCCGCCAGGGCGTGGATGACGGCGGTCAGCTCGTCGGTGGTGCGGGCCAGGCGGGGAACCACCTGCTCGGCGGCGAAGCGCAGCACCCGGGCGACCTCCGCAGCATCCACGCTGCCCGGGCTCGTCGAGGCCACCCGGTCCGCGGCCTCCGGGTCCCAGCCGGCCTCCTCCATCGCCTGCACCAACTCCCGCGCGACGCCCTCCACCTCGTCGGTGTGCACGGCATCGGCGTCGTCGGCCAGCCCCAGCGCGCGACGCAGGCCGGGAACCGCGGCGGTGGCGCCTCCCCAGACCTGGCTGGCGCGCAGGATGGCCAGCACGAGGTTCACCCGGGCCTCACCAACCGGCGCGCTGCCCAGGGTGTGCAGGCCGTCGCGGATCTGGGCGTCCTTGATCTCGCACAGCCAACCGTCGACGTGCAGCAGGAAGTCGTCGAACTCCTCGTCCTCCGGCCTTTCCTCCAGCCCCAGGTCACGGTGCATCTCCGCGGCCCGCATCAGGCTCCAGATCTCGCCGCGGATGGCGGGCAGCTTGGCCGGGTCCATGGCGGCGATGTTGGCGTGCTCGTCCAGGAGCTGCTCCAGTCGGGCGATGTCGCCATAGCTCTCGGCGCGCGCCATCGGCGGCACCAGGTGGTCGACGATCACCGCGTGCGCGCGCCGCTTGGCCTGCGCCCCCTCACCGGGATCGTTGACCAGGAAGGGATAGACCAGCGGCAGCGAGCCGATCGCGGCATCCGGGCCACAGGCCGCCGAGAGCGCCGCATTCTTTCCGGGCAGCCACTCCATCGAGCCGTGCTTGCCCAGGTGCACCACCGCGTCGGCGCCGAAACCGTGCTCGATCCAGCGGTAGGCGCCGATGTAGTGGTGGCTGGGCGCCATGTCCGGGTCGTGGTAGATCGCGACGGGATTCTCCCCGAAACCGCGGGGCGGCTGGATCATCAGCACCACATTGCCGGCCTGCAGGGTGGCCAGCACCAGTTCTCCGTCGTCGTTGACGAAGAGCTGACCGGGCCCCTCGCCCCAGGCCTCGGTCATCTGTTCACGCAGCTCCGACGGGAGGTCCGCGGTCCACTCACGGTACTGGTCGGGGGTGATCCGGACGTGCGCGTCGGTGAGCTGGTCGCTGGTCAGCCACTCCTCGTCCTGACCACCCGCGGCGATCAGGGCGTGGATCAGGGCGTCGCCCGCGACGGTGTCGTCGTCACCCTCGATGATCCGGGTGACCTCGTTCTCGCCACCCAGGTCATAACCCTCGTCACGCAGCCGGCGCAGCAGCCGCACCGCGGAGACGGGGGTGTCCAGGCCCACCGCATTGCCGATCCGGGCGTGCTTGGTGGGATAGGCGGACAGCATCAGCGCGATCTTCTTGTCCTCGTTGGGAAGGTGTCGCAACCGGGCGTGGTGGGTGGCGAGCCGGGCCAGCCGGGTGCAGCGCTCGGGGTCAGCGACGTAGTGGGGCAGCCCTTCGTCGTCGAACTCCTTGAAGCTGAACGGCCCGCCGATGATCCGGCCGTCGAATTCCGGGATGGCGATCTGGGTGGCGGCATCCAGCGGGCTGACGCCGTCGTCATTGGCCTGCCAGTCCGCCCGCGAGCTGGTCAGGCAGAGGCCCTGGATGACGGGGATGTCCAGGGCGGCCATCCGCTCCACGTCCCACGCCTCGTCATCCCCTCCGGCGCTGGCGGTGGCCGGGGTGCTGCCGCCCGCGGCCAGGACCGTCACGACCAGGGCATCCAACTCACCCAGGGCTTCATAGAGCGCGTCGGGGGCCGAGCGCAGCGAGCCGGCAAAGATCGGCAGCCCGACGGCCTGCCCGGTGGCATCGACGGCGTCGGCCAGGGCGTGCGCAAAGGCGGTGTTCCCGCTGGCCTCGTGGGCGCGGTAGTAGAGGATGCCCACCTTGGCCAGGCCTTCGGCACCCGCCACCGGCTCCCGCGACGCCCAACCCCAGGCCGGAATCGCCTGCGGGGCCTCGAATCCCTCGCCGGTGAGCAGCACCGTGTCACCCAGGAAGGCGTGCAACTGGGCCAGGTTGGTGGGGCCGCCCTCGGCCAGGTAGCGGTGCGCCTCGGCCGCGATCCCGATCCGCACCGTGGAGAGCTCCATCAGCTCGGCGTTGGGCTGCTGCTCCCCGCCGAGCACGACGGTGGGAATCCCAGTGGCGGCGATGCGGCGGAAACCCTCGCACAGGTCCTGCGGCCCACCCAGGATGCGGGCCAGGACCAGGTCGCACCCTTCGATGAGTTCGGCCATCGACTGGTGGCCGGAGCGGGCCGGATTCGCGAGCACGTACCCGGCGCCGCTGGCGCGGGCCGAGAGCAGGTCGGTGTCGGACGTGGACAGCAGCGCGATGCGCACTTTTCCTCCTGGGTGGGGTTCTCGCCCCATCGTCGTTCAGGTCATGCCCGCGGTGAGTGTCTGGCTTGGTGCCCGTCAACCAACTGACAAGGGCTTTCACAGTGGCGGAACCGCCCCGGACTCGCACCGGGTTCCTGCGCCGCGAGCGGGGTCAGTCTAGCCAGAGGCGGGCCGGTGGCGATGAAGTTGCGCGGTCGGGCGCCCGGCACCCGACCCGGACCCGACACAATGGAGCCATGCTGTTGCAGAGTCTCGTCTTCGTCTGGCCGGAGACGGCCGTCGCCATCGCCGTGATCATCGCGCTGGCGGTGATCGGCCGGTGGCTGGTGCAGGTGGCCATCCGACGGATGGTCAAGCTGTCCACTGACCGGGCCAGGCAGCACTTGGACAAGCTGGGCCGCCCCGGCCAGATCCTGGCCGCCGCCACCGGGATGGAATCGCAGCGGCAGAGCCAGCGCGCCGCCACCATGGGGTCGATCCTGGGCAGCGCCGCCACCTTCCTGATCGTCACCGTGGCGGTGCTGACCATCCTGAGCCACATCGGGATCAACCTGGCGCCGGTGCTCGCCTCGGCCGGCGTCGGCGGCGTCGCCTTGGCCTTCGGTGCGCAGAGCCTGGTGAAGGACGTGATCAGCGGCATCTTCCTGATCCTGGAAGACCAGTTCGGCGTCGGCGACGTGATCACCGTGAACGAGATCACCGGCACGGTGGAGCACGTCGGGCTGCGAGTCACCAGCGTCCGCGATGCCAACGGGATGCTCTGGTACCTGCGCAATGGCGAGATCACCACGCTGGGCAATGTGTCGCAGGGCTGGAGCATCGCCACCATCGACCTGCCGATCAATCCGACGGAGGATCCGGCCCACGCCGTCGATGTGCTGGAGCGGGTCTGCACCGCTTTCGCCGCCGACGAGAGCCACGCGGCCGACCTGATCGACCCGCCCGAGGTGCTCGGCGTCGAGACCATCACCGGCCAGGCAATGACCCTGCGAATCACGGCAAAATGCCTTGCCAACAAGCAGTGGGGCGTGCAGCGAGAGCTCCGGGAGCGCGCCAAACGAGCCCTGGACGAGGCGGGGGTCCGTGGCCCGATCGCCTGGGGTCACGGCTCGACGACGATCTGAGGCGGCTCCCTCCGAGGCCCTCGGCAAGCTCGGGGACCGCGGCTGCGCCGCTGCCCGACGCCCACCGACGACCGGATGCGCCCAACCCAGCCACGATGGCCGAGCCCGTCGAGGTCCGGTCTTGTATCAAGTTATTGACACAAGACCACCACAGCCGGACACTTGTATCAAACGCGCGATACAAATTCGCCACTGTCGAAAGGCCAACCATGAGCGGAGCCGTCTTCTTCGTCATCCTTGTCCAGTGGATCGCACCGATCCTGTTGGTGACCACCGCCATCCTGGTCGTGCGACGCAGGCGACTGCAGCCCGATCCGGTCACTCATCCACGCCTCGCCCACCTTGACCGCAGCAGCCTCACCGCTCGCTGGGGCGGGCTGTTCGCGGGCACCATCGTGGCGATGATCGTGTCTCCCACGGGACGCTTCGGGTTGGGCCTGATTCTGGCCCCCAGCGCCGGAGCACTGGTCAGCCTCGTCGTCCTGGCGCTCAACGAGGCCTTCGTGTGGCGCAGCGCCCGCACCCCTGGGGTGGCCGCGCTCGAGGACAGGTCCCAATCCCATTACGTGCCGACCGCACTGAGCAGGACCCTGGCGGTTCTGGGACTGGCCCTGACCGCATTGCTGCTGTGGTGCTGGCGACACCAGGACCCGAACCCCGACGAGCTGGGCACCGTGGGACGGAGCTTCGGTTGGGAGTCGCCGGTCGAGCCGACGCCGGGCCTCCCCCCTGTCACCTCCATCCACAGCGCTGGCCCCTTCCCGGGAACCTGGTACTCCGGTCCGCTGGCTGCACTGCTCGCGCTGTGCATGGTGGCGCTCGCCATTGGTCTCGCGCTGGCCATCTCTCGGCCACGCAATGGATCCGACCCTGCCGTCGTCGCCATCGACGACCAGACACGCCGCCTCACCATAGAAGCGATGGTCGCGAGCGCCCTGATTGCCGTCGGGGCACCCTTGGCCTCCTGCAGCGCCCTCACGGCCCTCGCCATCGATGACAACCTCCCACGCCTCGCCCTGGTGCTCGGGGCCGTGGCGCTCTTCAGCATCGCAGCCTGCGCCTGGGCACTGGCCGTGCTGATCGCCCCCGGCCTGCGCACGAAAACCGTGTCATGAGCCTCCAGATCCGGGTGCTCGACAGCGACCCGACACCCCCCTACGAACAGCTCCGTGCCCAGATCGCGACGGCAATCGCCACCGGACAGCTGGCCACCGGCACTCGACTGCCGTCGGTGCGGCAGCTGGCCCGGGACCTGGGGGTGGCGGCCGGCACCGTGGCCCGCGCCTACAAGGAGCTGGAGCAGGCCGGTCTGGTGGCCACTGGCCGGGGCGCCGGCACTCGGGTCACCGGCAGCGCGTCGGCCCCCACCCCGGATCCCTTGCCCGCGTTGGCCCGGGATTTCGTAGCCCGCGCCCGGGCGCTGGGAGTGGATGACGCGACGATCCGTCTGGCCGTGGAGGAGCATCTGGCCTGAGCCATCCGTCACGCTGCCACGAATGGAAGCCCAGACCAAGATCAACTCATCTGATGCACTGTGTGCCCTTACAGCTTCCACTTGTGGCAGTCCCAACCGCTCCTGCGCCCTGTGAGAAGGTGGGCGGCGTGACTTCCCCGACCACTCGACCGACCTCGGGCGCCATCTGGATGGTGCTGGCCGCCATCGCGTCCGTTCAGGTGGGGGCCGCGGTGGCCAAGAACCTCTTTGGGGTGGTGCCGCCGGTGACCATGGCCTGGCTGCGGATTGCCGCGGCCGCCGTCGCCCTGCTGCTGCTCACGGCGCTGGGCCGGGGCCGCACCCGTCGCGAGGCTCGACGCCATCCGGATCAGCAGGCCAAGCCGCTCTCGGCGCGGTCCTGGCCGGCCGGGTTGGCCTATGCCACCTGTCTGGTGGGGATGAATGTCAGCATCTACGAGGCCTTCGCCCGCCTGCCTCTGGGCCTGGCCGTGACACTGGAATTCCTTGGTCCCTTGGGATTGTCGGTGGTGGGCAGCCGTCGGGCACTCGACGTGATGTGGGCGCTACTGGCTCTGGCCGGGGTGGCGCTGCTGGGTTTCACCCCCACCGGGATGGACCCGTGGGGCGTCTTCTTCGCCCTGCTGGCCGGGGCATGCTGGGCGGGATACATCGTCACCGCGGCGCGCGCTGGCAAGACCTGGCCGGGGATGGATGCGCTGACCCTGGCCTGCACCATCGGCGCCGTCGTCCTGGCCGTCCCCGCGATTCACCAGGGCGGCGCCCAGATCGTCCGCCCCGACGTGCTGCTGGCCGGCGCCGGCGTCGGTCTGCTCAGCTCCGTGGTGCCCTACTCGCTGGAGATGGTGGCGCTGAAGTCCATCCCGCCGAGGGTCTTCGGCATCCTGATGAGCATCGAACCCGCCGCCGCGGCCCTGGCGGCGCTGATCCTGCTGGGCGAACGGCTCAGCCCGACGGACCTGCTGGCGATGGCCTGTGTGATCGTCGCCTCGATCGGCGCCACCCGCTCCACCTGATCCTGCGTGGCGCCAAGCCGGAGCAGGTCAGCAGTTGCCGCCCGCCGGGAGCGCCGCCCGATTGGCCTGCAGCCAATCGGTTATCACATTGAGATCCCGCACGCCGGATTCGAATCCTCCGGGCGAGTCCACCATGATCGCGACGCCGAGCTGCCCGCCCTCCACCGGGAGCACGCCCAGCTGGCGCACCAGGTAGCCGGAACCCGACGACGGCCCCCAACCACCCTTGATCGCGGCACCCCCCAGCCGGTACAGCCCCCATTGCTGACCGCCATCCACCTGGCGCATCAATCCCAGCACCTGCGTCCCCGACGCCATGCACGGCAGGTGCGCCGCAAAGCTGGCCTGGTTGGTCAGCGCCCACGACGTCTGCCCGAAGGCGCTGTAGGGCGGGCGCACCACGGCGGGTTGGGTCAGGGTCACGGCATCCCCACCGGCACGAAGCACCTTGTCAACAGCGGAAGCTGCCTGCTGGCCACCCCCGATCCGGTGCCACAACCGGTCGGCCGCCTCGTTGTCGGAGGCGATGATCGCCCGACGCACGTCTCCGCTGCTTGCCGACGCCGCAGAGCCCAACGCGGCAATCGCCAGCGGCACCTTGGCCGTGGACCAGGCCGCCCCGGTCTGCAGCTTCCCCAGAACCACCGGCTTCCCCGCGCCGCCGACGGGAACGATCGCCACCCCCGCCGGCCCGCTCAGCCTTGCCTGCAGAGATGGGAAGGAGCTGACCAGGGCAGCCGGATGATTGCCCGAGGCGGATCCCCTCGGTGCTGACGAGCCGCTGTCACCGGAACCGGATGCGGTGGCGCTGGCACTCGTGGCCGAGGGAATGACCACCACCGGGGTCCCGGAACCCGTCGGCGTCGCAGCCGAAGGCGAGACACCGGTGGTCTGCACCACCGGCGGGGGTGCGCTCGTCGGGGCAGGCGGGCCGCCCGGCTCACCCGGCAGAGCGGTGGAGCCGCCGCACGCGGTCAGGGTGAGCACCGCTGCCGCCAGGGCCAGCACCCCAACGACTCGCCGGATCTGGCTGGGATTCGACATCACCAGATCAACACCACCGCACCGTTGCCACCCGTGCAGGTGACCACGTCGCCGCCGGTGCAGGTCATGGGATAGCGCTGGTCGGTAACAGGGCTGTATGACACGAAGGAAGCGGAACCGCCCTTGCCGCCATTGCTGCGGTAGTCAGTGAGCACCTGAACGGCAAAGGGGCAGGTGGTCCTCGCATTTCCCGACGCCACATTGGTGTACGGCTCGGCGGTGCCGGATTGCTGGCACGTGGTGGCACCGGCCGGCAGCTGGATGACCCGTTGGGTCGTGACCGGGGCGGCCGCAGTCGTGGTGTTCTGCTGCGCGGCCTGCGTCTGGCTGGTGGCCTGGGTGGTGGCCCCCTGCGGGGTCTGGGCGGCGGCCGGCGCGGTGCTCACTGGGGACTTCGCGGCCTCGTCGGAGCCCAGTACCCGGGTGGCACCGAAGGCAGCCAGCGCAATGGCCACCAGCCCCGCCAGGATCAGGGGCAGCGACGACTTCTTCTGGGGCGGGGCGGGCGGCAGGGCGCCCCCAGCACCGGCCCCATTCCAGCGCTGCTGCCCACCGGGCATTGCGGTGGTCCGCTGCACGCCGGGGTCACCGACGTAGGCCGTGGCCGGCGGCACATTGGGTGCCTGACCCGTCGGCGCCCGACCGACGGGCGGGATGGAGGATCCGGGGCTGGCCAGCACCGTGTCGCTGCGTGGTGGCGTGGCCGCTCCCAGGAAGGTGGTGCCCTGGCGCGCTTGCGGCACCCCGGGCGGCGGCGAACTCAAGGCCGGGGCCGGCGGGCGACCCACCAGCTGCGGGGAAACCCCGTCGAGGGCCGCGGCCACCTGCCCGGCACCCTGCGGCCGACCGGTGGGATCCCTGCGCAGCAGCCAGGCAATCACGTCCCACAACTCGTCAGGGAGGCCGGCCGGCCGGCCCGGGACGAGCGTCGCGTGCGCCTGCATCACCGCCAGCGGGTTGCCCTGGAAGGGCGTCACCCCGCAGCACAGCTCGTAGAGCAGGATGCCCAGCGCATAGAGGTCGCTGTGCGGGCTGGGCGCGGCGCCGTCGGCCAGCTCCGGCGCCATGTAGTTGGGAGTTCCTACGAGGGCGGTGGCCTGGCGCGTCGACGCGTCGTTGATCCGGGCAATGCCGAAGTCGGTCAGCCTCGGCTCCCAGTCGCCGGATTCACCGGCCAGCAGGACATTCTCCGGTTTGATGTCGCGGTGCACCACGCTGTGGCCGTGCAGTTCGTGCAGGCCGCGGGCCACGTTGGCACCCAGCCGGGACACCTCCCGGGGCGCCATGCTTCCCACCCGTCCCAGGTGGGTGCGCAGGTCCGGCCCGTCGACGTAGTCCATCACGATCCCCATGGCGTCGCCCTCCACCACCATGTCCCGGATCTGCACCACATAGGGAGAACGGATCCCGGTCAGTACGGAGCGTTCCTGGACGAAGCGGGCGATCATCGCCGGGTCCTGAGACCACTGCGGCAGCAACAGTTTCACGGCCACCGTCGCCCCGTTCTGGTCGACGCCGCGCCACACCTCCCCCATGGCGCCCCGGCCGACCATCTCCTGCAAGCGGTAGCGACTGCCCAACCGGCGTTCCTCGGTCATGACGTCGTCCCTCGCTCGATGGTGGTTGTGCTGAAGATGGTCAGCATGCGTGGGTCACCTCGGTCTGGCTCAACCCGTCGGCCTCCAGGAAGATGTTGGCCACATAGGCGCCCTCCAGGGTGCGGGTCCAGACATTGCTGCTGCCGTAGACCGACGACTTCACGGTGCTGCCGTAGACCTGGCAGACGATGGAGACGTGCCCACCCTCAGGCACCCGGCCCAGCTCTGCGCTGGTGCTGCTTGGCTGGGCGCGCAGCGAGATGTAGCAGTCGCCCTTGCCGTTGGCGCCGCAGGTGCCACGCACCCCCGCCCGCCCAACATGGTTGGGGATCTGGGTGGTCTGCGGGGCCTGCGCCGTGACGGTCACGACGCTGGGCGCCGGAGCCGCGGCAGAGACGGTGGTGACGACCGTCGCGGGGGCCGCAGCCTGGGTCGGCTGGTTCCCTGTTGGTGCCGTGGTTCCGACGGTGGTTGCCGGGCTGGCAGCCACCGGATCGTCCGCCTTCCCGAACAGCTCGCGAATCTGCGTGGGGAAGGCGACCATCACCGCACCCGCCGCCATCACCACCAGCAGCAGACCCAGCAGCAGATTGCGCGACCCGTTGTTCTGGTTCATCGTTGAAGCCTCTCCCCTGTCCGTTGGTCCACTACCCCACAAGTCGCGGGTAACACCGGTCGCCCACCGGACGGCCCACCTGCTCGCACATCGCCACCGCCTGGTCCCGAGTGTCGAAGGACTGCACGGTCAGGGCCCAGTACCCGCCGTGCAGCCCGGGCGTCGAGTCGCTGTCCGTGACGTGCACCGTGGCGCCCGACGAGGACAGGGCCCCGGCCTTGGCCACGGCGTCGCCGTAGGAGTACTTCTCCTTCTCCAAAGACTCCAGCACCAGCAGCCACCTGCCGACGGGTGCCGGCTGGGTGATTGGCACCTGCTCCTGAGTGGTCTGCTGCACGGTGACGGTGGACTGCGCCGTGACGGTGGACTGGGCAGTCACCGTCGCGGCTGGTTGGGTCTGGGCGTTGGCGGTCTGGGTGGGCGCCGCGGCCTGCGTGGTGGCCTGGGTGGTGGGACTGGGTGCCGCTGGCGTGGCCGCCTTCTCCTGGCCCGCGGTCAGGTACCAGATCCCGCCCGCGGCGAGGGCCACCAGGGGCAGCAGCGCCAACGCCACCAGCCCGCCACGCTTCTTCTCCGGGGCCGGGGCCGCCGTGGCACCCGTCGGGCCATAGTTCCAGCCAATGCCGGACCCACCCGGTCCCTGCGGATAGCCGGTCTGGGGCCCCATCGGGAAGCCGGACTGCCCGGACATTCCCGGCTGCGACATGCCCGGCTGACCCGTCTGGTAACCGAACTGTCCGCCGCTCATGGCGGGATTGCTCTGGAAGCCGGGCAACGGG
Source organism: Luteococcus sp. H91 (assembly GCF_038433135.1). Lineage (NCBI taxonomy): Bacteria > Bacillati > Actinomycetota > Actinomycetes > Propionibacteriales > Propionibacteriaceae > Luteococcus > Luteococcus sp. H91. The sequence continues at coordinate 60,800 of NZ_JBCDMV010000013.1, forward strand.
GTGCCCAGCGGTGCGCCGGATGATGCGGGATTCCAGCCGGGTGGGGTGAGCACCGTGTCGGTGTGGGGCAGCGGGGCCAGTCGGGTGTCCCCGGCTGCTGCCGCGGCACCAACCGCTGCGGCTGCGGCGGCCGCCGGCAGCACCGTCGTGCCGGTGTGTTCGACGCGGCTTCCCGCGGGCGGTTCGGTGAGCCGCGGTGCGGTCGGCAGCCCGTCGAACGAACCGACCATCGGGGCCAGCAGGCCCACCACCTCGGCGTCACTCACCGGACGCTCGGCGGGATCCTTGGCCAGCAGCCGGGAGATCACCTCCCACAACTCGTCGGGAACCCCCTCGGGACGTCCCGGCAGCAACGTCGCATGTGCCTGCATCACCGCCAGCGGAGACCGACCCTGGAAGGGCGTCACCCCACAACACAGCTCGTAGAGCATCGCACCCAACGCATACAGGTCGCTGTGCACGGTGGGCAGGGAACCGTCGGCCAGTTCGGGCGCCATGTAATAGGGCGTGCCCACCACCATCGTCGACGACTGCACCGCCGATTCCGGGGCCAGCCGGGAGATCCCGAAGTCGGTCAGCTTCGGCACCATCGCCAGACCCTCCCCCCCGGCCAGCAGCACATTTTCCGGCTTCACGTCGCGGTGGAAGATACGGTGCCGGTGGATCACACCCAGCCCCTGCGCCACCGCCTGACCGACGTGGGCAACCAGGGCCGGGGCAAGATTGCCCTGGGCCCGCAGCAGCGCCCGCAGGTCAGAGCCCGGCACGTACTCCATCACGATGCCGAGCTGGCCGCCCTCCACCACCAAGTCCTTCACCTCAACCACATTGCGGTGATGCACGTCGGTCAGCACCGAACGTTCCGCGACGAAGCGCTGCACCATCGCCGGATCCTTGGCCAAATGCGGCAGCAAGAGCTTGATCGCCACCGGCTCGCCAGTCAGGTCGACGCCGCGCCAGACCTCACCCATGGCACCCTGGCCGATCCGCTCGAGCATCCGGTAGCTGCTGCCCAAGGGGCGGGAGTCCTGCGTCATGTTGTCTCCTTCATGGGATGACGTGGTTCAGATGTTGGCGCTCTGCTTCTTCAGCCGGTGGATGGCGCCCAGGATGCCCAGCACGGCAATGGTCACCAGGGCGCCCACCGAGGTCAGCCAGGGCTTGGTGGCATGGTTGAAGAACCAGTCGTGGTCGACGGTGGGGTTCAGGTGCTGCAGGTCGATCGTCGACGCCCCCATCGCAAAGCCCCAGCGCGCCGGGGCGATGGCGGAGATGATCTCCATCCCGGTGCGGCCGCTGACCTGGATCAGGCCACCGCACATCACCAACTGGAACATCACGCCGATCACCAGCGCCGGCATTGCCTGTTCGTTCGTCCCCACCAAGGAGGAGAGGAAGAGCCCCAGAATGGCCGAGGCGAGGGCGGTGAGGAAGACCGCCAGCATGATCTCGACGCTGCCGGATCCCAGCAGCACCGCGCCGTTCGGCGCCGGTTTGCCCAGCCGCACCAGCCCCACCAGCAAGGCGCTCTGCACCAGCGTCATCCCCACCAGGACCCACACCTTGGAGAACAGGTAGATCCGGGGCGAGAGCCCGACTGCTCGTTCTCGCAAGAAGATCGCCCGCTCCCCGACGAGTTCGCGGATGCTGGCGCTCATTCCCATGAAGGCGGCGCCGACGATGGTGATCACCAACAGTTGCGACGGTTCGCCCGGGTCCTTCACCGGGGGTGTCCCGAAGCCCGTCGAGCCCGGGATCAGCAGCGCCATCGCGGCCAGGAAGAGCGGCAGCAGGGCGGTGGCGACGGCGTAGGAGCGGTCGGCCAGCATGATCCGCAGCTGACGGCGCACGCAGGTGCTCCACTGCCGGTTCGCACTCTGCGCGGGGGCCGCGCCGCCGGTCAGTTCGGGCGTCGGGGGCAGCACGACGGGCACCTGGCTGAGGTTGGAGGTGGCAAAGCGCTGGGAGACGTGGTCGGGGGCGGCTGCAACCTGGGCGAAGACGTCGGCGTAGTCGCGCACCCCGAAGTGGTTCAACACGCCGGCGGGGGGGCCGTAGTAGGCCACCTTGCCGCCGGGTGCCAGGATCAGCACCGCGTCGCACATCTCAAGGTTGGCGACGCTGTGGGTGATCACCAGTACGGTGCGGCCGCCGTCGGCCTGCTGACGCAGCAGGTGCATCACACTGCGGTCCAGGTTGGGGTCCAGCCCGGAGGTGGGTTCGTCCAGCAGCAGCAGGTTGGGCTGGGTGAGCAGCTCCAGTGCGACGGAGACCCGCTTGCGCTGGCCACCGGAGAGTTGGGAGATCCGGGTCTGCTGGTGGCTGACCAGATCCAGGTCAGCCATCACCCGTTTGACCTCGATCCCGCGGGCCTGGGAGGTGTAGTCGCCTGGCAGCCGCAGCTCGGCGGCATAGTCCAGTGCCTGCTTGACGGTGAGCTGGCGGTGCACGACGTCGTCCTGCGGCACGACGCCGATCCGCTGCCGCAGGTTGGCGTAGTTGGCGTACAGGTCGGCACCGTCGTAGAGCACCTGGCCGGCGGTCGCAGGCTGGCTGCCGGTGAGCGCCTTCAACAGGGTGGACTTTCCGGCGCCCGACGGGCCGATCACGGCAACCAGGCTGGAACCGCCGGCCGCGAAGGAGACCCGGTCCAGCAGGGCGCGGCCGCCGGGCAGGGTGAAGCTGATCTCGTTGGCCACCAGGCTGGCGGTGCGCTGCACCTTGCGGACCAGCTGGCCGTCCTGCACCTCGAAGGATGAGTGGCCAATGGTCAACACGTCACCGGGGCCCAGATGGGCGCTCCTGACCGGCATGCCGTTCAGCTGGATGCCATTCAGGCTGTCCAGATCCGTGATGTCGAAGCCGTCGCCGACGCGAACCGCGCGAGCGTGCCGGTGGGAGACCAGCGGATCATCCAGCACCAGGCTGTTGGCGGCGTCGCGGCCAATGGTGAGGGCCTCGCTGGCCATCACGATGGTCTCCAGCCGGGGCGCCTCGTCGGTCCCGATCACCATGGTCCGGCCAGCACCCAGCACGCACGTCCCGCCGGCCGATGATGCGGAGTCCTGCGCGACCGCGGGCATGATCTGCACCGCCAGCCCGTCCGGGTCGCCCAGCTTGACGGTGGTCCTGCTGTCCAGCTCGACCGTCTCCAACCGGGAGCCGTCCCGGAAACTGCCATTGGAACTGCCCAGGTCCCGCACCTGCACCCGGCCATCCGGTTCAACCAGCAGGCGCAGATGCTGCCAGGAGACCCGGGCGTTGGAGACGGGCAGGTCGCAGTCGGGGTCACGACCGATCACGAAATCCTGCCCGAAGGGCAGCTGCACCCGTCGGGGACCCACCTGGACCGTGGGAGGGTGGCCGCCGCCCGCTGCGGACTCATGCGGGACAGTCACGGGCTCACCTCATGTCTTCTGGCGGATCGGGCCAGCGCTCGTTGCCACCATCGGTCATGATGGGGCTCGCTCATCCTGTCACCTGACCTGGCTGAGCGCTTCCGTTGGATCGAGGGCTGGACGATCGTCTCAGTTTCGTCACCAAATTCGTCGTGGCTGCCGCACAACACGCCACCACCCAGTGCCCTGTGGTGAGACCACCATTTGAGAGCATGTCCCCCATGCAGGTTTCCTGGTGGGCCATCCTTCCCTTCGTCGCGATGCTGTTGTGCATCGCCATCGCCCCGCTGGTGCCGGCGCTCGCCCACCACTGGGAGAAGACGCGCACCCAGCTGGGCGTCGCGCTGCTGCTCGGCGCGCCAGTGGCCGCCTGGGTGTGGCTGAGCGGCCATCACCACCTGGTGACGCACGCGCTGCACGAATATGTCAGTTTCATCTGCCTGCTGGGTTCGCTGTTCATCATCTCCGGCGGCATCCACCTGGCCGGCGACATCCGCGCCACCCCGCGCAACAACACCGCCTTCATGGCCGTTGGCGGGCTGCTCGCGTCGGTGATCGGCACGACGGGTGCGGCGATGCTGCTGATCCGGCCCATCCTGAACACCAACCGGGAGCGCGAACACGCCGCGCACACCGTGATCTACACCATCTTCGTGGTGGCCAACTGCGGCGGTCTGCTGACCCCGCTGGGCGATCCGCCGCTCTTCCTGGGGATGCTGCGCGGCGTGCCCTTCACCTGGACCTTCACCCTCTTTCCCGAGTGGCTGTTCGTGAACACCCTGCTGCTGATCAGCTACTTCGCGCTGGACCGGGCGATGATCGCGCGGGAGGACACGACGCACCTGACCCGGGATGCGTCGGAGATCACCCCGCTGAAGCTGATGGGCAGCATCAATTTCCTGTGGCTGGCGGGCGTGGTGGCCTCGGTGGCCTTCCTGCCGACGCCCTGGCGCGAGGTGGCGATGATCGGCTGTGCGGTGGCTTCTTGGCTCACCTCCAGCAAGGACGTCCGCTTCACCCGCAATGAGTTCACCTGGGCGCCGATCCTGGAGGTCGCGGCAATCTTCCTGGGCATCTTCACCACCATGATCACCGCGCTGCAGTACCTGGACTCGATGGCCCCGAAGCTGCCGTTGAACGAGATCACCTTCTTCCTGTTCTCCGGCGGCCTGTCCTCCATGCTGGACAACGCGCCCACCTACGCCACCTTCTTCGAGCTGGCCAGCCAGCTGCCCGGTGATCCGCGGATCGCCGGCGTGCCGGAGGTCTACCTGATCGCGATCAGCCTGGGTTCGGTCTGCTGCGGCGCCCTGACCTACATCGGCAACGGCCCCAACTTCATGGTGCGTTCGGTTGCCGAATCCCAGGGCCGGGCGATGCCCAGCTTCGGCGGCTATGTGGTGTGGAGCGTCAAGGAGTTGGCGCCGGTGCTGGCCGCGATGGTGTTGCTCTTCATCGCCGACCCGCTGTGGGCCAAGGCCCTGGGCGGCGTGGTGGTGTTGGCAATCCTGGCCAATGCGGCCCGACGGGCCAAGGCCAGTTGAGCACGCTCGTTCAATCATCTGTCTGTCCTCAGTCAACTGGACTGAGGACAGACAGATGAGACAGAAAGGTTGACTGACGGGACAGGCTGCTGGAGAAATGCGAGGGGCGGCGCCAGACCCGCCTCCCGTACACTTTTCCGGTGCCCCAGAACCAGCCCGCCCCGAATGCGTTGAACCAGACCCAGACCGAGCAGATGGCCCGGCTGCTGGCCAGCACGCCCGTCGTCGGTGAGCTGGGCCGGCTCTTCGCCGACGCCGGCCACGAGCTCTACCTGGTGGGTGGCCCGGTGCGCGACGCCCTGCTGGGCGTGCTGCAGCATGACCTGGACTTCACCACCAGCGCCCGCCCCGACGACATCGAGAAGCTGCTGCGGGGCTGGACCAAGGCGGTCTGGGACATCGGCAAGGACTTCGGCACCATCGGCGCCAAGAAGACCAGCCAGGGCGTCGACTGGCAGATCGAGATCACCACCTTCCGCGCCGACATCTACCGCAGCGATTCCCGCAAGCCGGAGGTGAACTTCGGCGACAACATTGCCGACGACCTGGTCCGCCGAGATTTCAGCGTCAACGCGATGGCCTACGACGTCGCCAACAATCGCTTCGTGGATCCCTATGGCGGCCTCAAGGACCTGGCCACCCGGGTGCTGCGCACCCCCTTCACCGCGGAGCAGTCCTTCAGCGATGATCCGCTGCGAATGATGCGCGCCGCGCGCTTCGCCAGCCAGCTGCAGTTCACCGTCGCCCTCGACGTGCAGCAGGCGATGACGGACATGGCCGACCGGATCCAGATCATCAGCGCCGAGCGCGTCCACGACGAGTTGTGCAAGCTGCTGCTGACCGACCATCCGCGCCCGGGGTTGAACCTGCTGGTCGCCACCGGGCTGGCGGACCGAGTGCTGCCGGAGCTCTCCGCGTTGCGTCAGACCCAGGACGAGCACAAGCGCCACAAGGACGTCTACCAGCACAGCCTGATCGTGTTGGACCAGGCGATCGAACTGGAGAAGGCCCGCGGCCACCAGCCGGATCTGGTGCTGCGACTGGCCGCGTTGCTGCACGACATCGGCAAGCCGGCCACCCGGGTCTTCGAGGACGACGGCACGGTCAGCTTCCACCACCACGACCTGGTGGGCGCCAAGCTGGCCAAGAAGCGGATGAAGGCGCTCAAGTTCAGCACCGACGACATCAAGGCCGTGTGCCAGCTGGTGGAGCAGCACCTGCGCTTCCACGGTTACGGCGAGGCGCAGTGGAGCGATTCGGCGGTGCGCCGCTATGTGCGCGACGCCGGTGACCAGCTGGAACGCCTGCACATCCTCACCCGCAGCGACTGCACCACGCGCAACCAGCGCAAGGCTGCCCGGTTGCGCGCCGCCTATGACGACCTGGAGAAGCGGATCGAGGTGTTGGCCGAGCAGGAGGAGCTGGACGCGATGCGGCCGGATCTGGACGGCGAGCAGATCATGGCATTGCTGGGGCTGAAGCCGTCGCGGGAGGTGGGCGAGGCCTACAAGTACCTGCTGAACCTGCGGATCGACGAGGGCCCGCTCGGCGAACAGCGCGCCACCCAGGCTCTTCTGGAGTGGTGGCAAGCCCGCGGTGGACAGCCGGGCAACTAGGCTGGATGGGTGACAGCCCCCGCCGCGCGAGCCCTCGCCCATCGTGCCCTCGCCGGCGCGCTGGCGATGCTGCTTGCGGTGCTGGGGATCGGCGTCGTCGTCGCCACCCCGGCCAGCGCCGACGAGCCGGCCGCCTTGAGCGTCGCGATCAGCGAACTCACCCCCACCTCGGGCACCGCGGCGGACACGCTGACCATCCGCGGCACGGTGACCAACACCACCAACCTGCCAATGAGCGCGGTGCAGGTGCACCTGTGGCGATCCGCGGAGCAGATCGGTGACCAGGACGTGCTGACCGAGGTGCTGGAATCCGCTCCGGACAACCCGCTGGGCCGCCGGATGCTGTCCTTCGAGGCCGGCAACATCTTCAACATCACCGACGTCGGCTCCCAACGCAGCCAGGCCTTCCCGAGCACCGCGAAGGCCCCCAAGACCAGCTTCGCGCCCGGTGAGAGCGCCCAGTTCACGGTGACCAGCAAGATCTCCGACCTGGGGCTGACCAATCCGGGCGCCTACCTGGCCGGAGTCCAGGTGCGCGGCGTCCCCCAGGGCGGGCAGAATCGGACGGTTGGCCGGGCGCGCAACCTGTTCGTGCTCTCCCCACCCGCCAGCAAGGGAACCACTGCCTCGCTCGGCGCCCCCGCCAGCACCGTCGTCCTGCTGAACTCCCGCCCGTCGATGGTCTCCGACGGGGTCTTCGCCGACGACCACCTGGCCGTCGAGTTGCGCGACCGACTGGCCCGGCTGCTCTCCCTGGCCCGGACCGAGGGCGTCACCACCATGGTTGATCCGGCGCTGGTGGATTCCCTGACCGCCATGGCCAAGGGCTACCGGGTGAAAGCCGGCGCGAACACCCGGCCGGGCAGTGCCCAGGGGCAGCAGGCCGCCAAGGAATTCCTGGCTGCCCTGGAGCCGGTCATCCGCGGTGGCAAGGCCTATCGCACCCTCTACGGCAGCCCCGACGTGGTGCAGGCCGTCGCCATCAGCCGTGCCGACGTGATCTCCTTGGCGGCCCGCGAACTCGACGCGGCCCATCCGCTGGCCGCGCTGCCGTTGGCCGTGGTGCCCGCCCGCACGTCGCTGGATGCGCAGACCGCCGCGGAGCTGGCCGCGGTCAAGCCCAGCCTGGTGCTGGCCGGCAATGGCGCCACGCCGTCCGGTGCCACGCCGGCTGTGCAGCGACTGGCCGACGACTCCACCGTGCCGGTGGTTCCCGTGCGCGCCGACGCCTTCGACGGGGGCCCGGGGCCTGATCCGAGCATCACCCCGGCGCAGGTCACCGGGCGGTTGCAGGCCACCCAGTTGCTCACCCCAGCAGGGGCGGTCACCCTGGTCACCACCCGCGCGCAGGCCGACGCGGAATTGGCCGCGGCACCCTGGCGACGGCGCAGCACCCTGACCGACCGGATTGCCAAGGCCACCGCGAACACCACCTTCGCACCGGCCGATGTCGAGCAGGCGCCGGCAGGGCTGGCCCCGGTGTGGGCCGATCAGTTGCAGGAGGCCGAGGCCGATCTGCAGGCCTGGAGCGAACTGGTGGACCGCACCCCCGATGCCACCACCCTCACCCAGGTGGTGCTGCCGCAGGCACTGAGCACCACCTGGGAGCAGAACTCACGGGCAGCCCTGCGCTGGCTGGGGGCGGCCCGGGGCCAGGTGGGCGCGGTCCGCACCAGCAACAAGGTGAGCCTGCACGTGGTGGGCAGCTTTGTCACCAGCTCGGCCGACCAGGAGGTGCCGGTGACCATTCGCAACGGGCTGGACGTGCCGGTGCGGGTCCGGATCTTCTTCACCAGCGAGAATCCCCAGCGAATCCGGGTGGCGGACACCCCGGTATTCAGCGTCGGGGCGGGGGATTCGGAAACGGTGAAGGTGAAGGTCTCCTCGTCGGCGAATGGCCAGGTTGGGGTGCAGGCCCGGCTGGCGACACCCACTGGCCGGGCGATCGGAACACCCCGGCAGCTCACCATCACCGCCACCCAGGCGGGCCGGGTGGGCTGGATCATCATCATCGCCTCCGGTGTGGTCTTCCTGACCGGCACGGCGATCCGGATCAGGCAGGTGCAGCGGGAGCGGCGGGGATCGGCTAACGTCGCTGGAGACAAGGGGTCGGGAGTGTGACGACAGGTGATGGGGACTCAATGAACCAGAATCCGCAGGGAAGTCCGGGGTCGATGCATCCCGATGCGCCCACGCAGCTGTTCACCTCCGTCGACGACGACGGTGAGACGACCGCGATGATCTCCCGCGACGACGCGCAGGACCCGACCCCGATGGCCGAGCCGGCAGAGGACCCCACCACGACGACCGAACCCGCCGACGCTCCGGATCCCCTGGAGGACACCCTCTCGCCCGCGATGGCCACCGGCGTCCCGGAGGGCCAGTCCAGCAACCAGCCCACCGCCGAGGTGAAGGCCGGCGACGTGCACGCCGGGCGCTACCGGCTGGAGCAGCAGCTGGCGCAGCGCGGCGGAACCCTGACTTGGCGCGCCTTTGACCAGAAGCTCTCCCGCTCCGTCCTGGTGCACATCCTGGCTCAGCACGATCCGCGCACCACCGACGTTCTGGATGCGGCGCGCAAGGCCGCCTTCGCCACCGACTCCCGCTTCCTGCGGGTGCTGGATGCCGTCGTCGGGGACGAGCCCGGGGAACCGTCGCTGGTGGTGTGCGAGTTCGCCCCCGGCGAGAGCCTGGAGAAGCTGCTGAAGCAGGGCCCGCTGAGCGCCCTGGAGGCCGCCTGGGTGGCCCGGGAGCTGGCCGACGCAATGCAGTCCATGCACTCGGAGGGGCTCTTCCACCAGCGGATCAACCCGGACACGGTGATCATCACCTCCACCGGCAATGTGAAGATCGTCGGCTTCCTGATCGAGGCCGCGATGTACCCGGATGCCGACGAGAATGCCCTGGCCTGGTCGGAGCGGGAGCAGGCCGACGTGACCGCGATCGGCAAGGTGCTCTACGCCAGCCTGGTCACCCGGTGGCCCGGCGCCCGCGATCAGGTGCTGGACGAAACCGGTCAGCCGCGCCGCACCTGGGGCATGGCCGCCGCGCCGATGGATGCCCGCGGGTGGCTCACCCCGCGTCAGGTGCGCTCGGGGGTCTCGCCGGCACTGGACATCATCTGTGACCAGATCCTGTCCCCCGCGCCCCGGCACAACGAGCTGCCGCTGCGCACCGCCAACCAGGTGATGCTGGCGCTGAGCAAGGTGCTGGGCACCGCCGATGGCTCCGCCGATCTGGAACGACGGATGCGCTACCCCGTCGTGCCCCATGACGGCGACGGTGACGCGGCGATGCTTGAGACCACCGGCGGGCTGTCGGCCATCGGCCACACCGACGAGGGGTCGGCCACCGGGCCCTTCACCGCCGTCCCGCCGCCCGGCCGGTCGGCGACCAGTCCTTCCGGGGATGACGGTTTCGACGCGGGCAGCCCGGCAACCCCCTCCGCACCGTCGACGACGGGGGCCAGCCCGGCCCGGCGCCGCCCTCCCATCCGGCATTCCCGCCCGCCGCGTCGGCGCTGGCTGGCGATCCTGGTGGGCCTGTTGGCCCTGGTCCTGCTGATCTCGCTGGTGCGGGTCGCCATGCGCAAGGACGGCGGCACCGGCGTGCTCGGTGGCGGCGAGGAAGGCGGCAAGATCCAGATCAGCGCCGTCGACGACTTCGATCCCACCGGCGACGGGGGCAATGGCGAGGAGAATCCCAACCAGGTGAAGGCGGCCTGGGATGGCGATCCGAAGACCGCCTGGCAGAGTCTCGTCTACCTGGGCGACGCCAAGCTGGGTCGGTTGAAGCCCGGCGTCGGTCTGGTGGTTGACCTGGGCCAGCGGCAGAAGGTGGGCAGCGTGAAGATCACCCTGCAGGGCAAGCCCACCGTGGTTCAGCTGCGGGTGCCCGCCGACACGGCCGCCGACGCGGCGCCGACCACTTCGCAGAAGCAGTGGACCACCATCGCGAATGCCACGGCCAGCGACGCCAGCGTCGAGCTGAAGCCAGAACAGGCAGTCGAGACCCGCTACCTGCTGGTCTACCTCACCAGCCTGCCCAAGGTCTCGGGCAACAAGTACCGCGCCGGAATCGCCGAGATCGAGGTTGCCCAGTGAACATCCTGGCCGAGGGGATGGACGTCGACTCCCTCAGCGACCACCAGCTGCTGGCGGCCCACGTCGCCGGTGATCCGCAGGCCTTCAGCCAGCTCTTCCACCGGCATCGCGACCGGCTGTGGGCGGTGGCGTTGCGCACCATGCGCAATCCCGATGACGCCGCCGACGCCCTGCAGGATGCGATGATCTCCGCCTTCCGCCGGGCCGGCAGTTTCCGCGGCGACTCCCAGGTGACCACCTGGCTGCACCGGATCGTGGTGAACGCCTGTTTGGACCGGATCCGGCACAACAAGTCGCGGCGTGCCGAGGCGCTGCCCGAGGACGTCGACCGGGAGCTCCAACTGGCCGACCCGACGGATCTGACCAGCGGCGCCGAACAGCGCGAGGCCCGGCAGGACATCCTGGACGCGCTGGCCCGGATCAATGCCGACCAGCGGGCCGCGATCGTACTGGTGGACATGGAGGGCTACTCCGTGGAGGAGGCGGCCATGATGCTGGGTTGCGCAACGGGAACGGTGAAGTCCCGATGTTCCCGCGGCCGGGCAAAGCTTGCCCCGCTGCTGGAACACCTGCACGACGTCCCCTGATCCCTGAGTGGTTGTTGCATCTTGACGATCAGCTGACACGATGGGAACCAGATCCTTCGACTGTCCGTCCAACCCCACACGGGAGCCCCTGACCGGCCGGCTCCCTCCCCTCACTCCAGGAGCATCCGATGGATTCGACGAACCAGCACGGCACCAGCGAACAGGCCCCGGCCTGGGTCGCCACCCTGTTGGGTTCCGAGCCGACGCCCACGATGCCACCCGAGGTGCTGGCCCGGCTGGACGAGGCGATCGCGCAGGAGCAGGAGATCCGCGAGGCCGGGGACTTCCCGGAGGTCAGCTGCGCCACCGAGCTGATCCAGCTGGAGGAGCGCACCGCGCTGGGCAGCTTCGGCCCCAATGCACCGACGCGCTACTCCCCCGACGGCCTGGGGCTCACCCCACTGGGTTGAGGCGACCAGCTCGGGGAGCGTGGCGTGGCCGCTGCCACGATGGCCGGGCCGTCGAGGCCCCCGGTTCAGCTCAGCGTCTTCAGCACCGACGGCAGCAGGGCGACGGCCCTGTCATAGGACTCCAGCGAACGCCTGGCCCGGGCCACCACCACGGCACCTTCGACGGTGGCCAGCGTGAGCGCGGCGAACTTCTCGGCATTCGACTTGGTGAGCCCGGCGGCCGTCAGCTGCTCCGCGATCGACTCGTGCCAGGTCTGGTAGACCTCCGAGGCGGCCGTGAGCAGCTCGTCGGTGTCGGTGGCGACGGTGACCGCAACCGCGGCCGATCCGGTGCTGGCCTGCGACGAGGAGAGCAGGCGGCGCCAGGCGGTGGTGACGGCCTTCAGCACGGCACCCGCGTCGGGATGGCCCTCGCCCACCTCGCCCAGCATCCTGGAGCGGAATTCCGCCAGGGCGGCGAGCACCAGCTCGTCCTTACCCCCGGGAAAGTGGTGGTAGATGGAGCCCCTCGGTGTGTTTGTCAGCTCAATCACCTCACTGAAGGAGGTGGCCTGCAGCCCCTTGGTTGCCAGCAGTGTGGTGGCCCCCGCCACCATGCGCTCGCGCACGTCCTTTGCCATGTCTGTTGTCCCCCCGAACAATCTGATGGAATGCACTCCCCCGATGGAAATGTGCGTTTCCATCATGCACCACCCTGAGTAGGTTGTCAGTCATAGTCGGGGGTGATCGGGACGCTGGAGCATCACCCTTGGCCCTTCCAGGCACACCCCGCGACACTCGCCCATCCCGCCCGATCCCTGTCAGACAAGACGTTCACCCGCTCACAGGAAAAGCGTGATGCTTTGATCACAAATCACCCCGACACGCTCCATCCGCGGCTCGTCACCCCCAGCGGGGCACCGCCGACATCGCCCGGGAGAGGCGAGACGGGGCGCAGCCCGCAGGCCGCGCCCCGTCCCTGGTCAGCCAGCGGGGATTCACTCCTTGACGTCGTCGTCCACCCAGTCGAAGGTCTTGGTCACAGCCTTCTTCCAGTTGCGGAACAGGCGCTCCCGCTCCTCCTGCTCGTCGCTGGGCTCCCAGCGCTTGTCCTCGGCCCAGTTGTCGATCACGTCCTGCTCGCCATTCCAGTAGCCAACCGCGATTCCGGCGGCGTAGGCGGCGCCCAGTGCGGTGGTCTCGGCCACCTTGGGCCGCACCACCGGCACTCCCACCTGGTCGGCCTGGAACTGCATCAGGGTTTCATTGGCGGTCATGCCGCCGTCCACCTTCAGCTCGGCCAGCGGGGCGCCGGAATCGGCCTCCATCGCGTCCAGCACCTCACGGGTCTGGTAGGCGGTGGATTCCAGCACGGCACGGGCGATGTGGCCGCGGTTGACGTAGCGGGTCAGGCCCACCAGCGCACCGCGCGCATCGGATCGCCAGTAGGGGGCGAACAGGCCGCTGAAGGCCGGGACGAAGTAGGCGCCGCCATTGTCCTCGACGGTGGCCGCCAGCTGTTCCACCTCGGGGGCGCTGTCGAACATCTTGAGGTTGTCGCGCAGCCACTGCACCAGGGAGCCGGCCACCGCGATCGAGCCCTCCAAGGCGTAGACGGCGGGCTGCTGGCCGATCTTGTAGCAGACGGTGGTCAGCAGGCCGTTCTTGCTGGGGACGATCTCGGTGCCGGTGTTCATCAGCATGAAGCAGCCGGTGCCGTAGGTGTTCTTGGCCATGCCCTTATCGAAGCAGGCCTGGCCGAAGGTGGCGGCCTGCTGGTCACCGAGGATGCCGGCGATCGGGATGTCCATCAGGAAGCCGCCCTTGCGTCCGACACCGTACTGCTCGGCGGAGCTGCGGATCTCCGGCAGCATGCTCATCGGGATCGTCATGTCCTTGGCGATCTCCTCGTCCCAGTCAAGGGTCTTGAGATCCATCAGCATGGTGCGCGACGCATTGGTGACGTCGGTGACGTGCACGCCACCATCGACGCCGCCGGTCATGTTCCACAGCACCCAGGTGTCCATGGTGCCCATCAGCAGCTTGCCGGCCTCGGCCTCTTCGCGGGCGCCCTCGACGTTGTCCAGGATCCACTTCACCTTCGGGCCACAGAAGTAGGTGGCCAGCGGCAGGCCCACCTTGTCCTTGTAGCGGTCATTGTCGCCCTGGGCCAGGGCGTCGCAAATCTTCTGCGTCCGGGTGTCCTGCCAGACGATGGCGTTGTAGACCGGCTTGCCGGTCTCCTTGCTCCACACGACGGTGGTCTCGCGCTGGTTGGTGATGCCGACCGCGGCAATGTCGTGCCGGTTCATGTTGCCCTTGCTCAGGGCCTCGGCGACGACCTCGCGGACATTGCCCCAGACCTCCTCCGGGTCGTGCTCCACCCAGCCGGCCTTCGGGAAGATCTGCTCGTGCTCCTTCTGGCCCACGCTGACGATCTGCCCGGCGTGGTCGAAGATGATCGCGCGGGAGCTGGTGGTGCCCTGGTCGATCGCGAGGATGTACTTGCTGTCGGTCATGTGAACGCTCCACTTCTTTGTGAATCTCCGGCGGTGCCGGGTGCCTTCCAGCCGGATCAGGGGTCGGTTCAGCAACCTCCGAAGGCCGGTTCCCTCCCCATCATGGGTCATCCTCCATCGGCTTGCCAGCCCCGATTGCACTGCTCCCGCCAGAAAAACCCTGCGCAGTGCACAATTGACCCATGGCAGTGAACAAACGTGCTCACGGGGTGGTTGGCGATGCACGAGCGCTCTGACGAGATGTACCTGGCGGCCTCGCTGTACTACGTGCAGGACGAGACGATGGAGTCCATCGCGCGGCAGCTGAACATCTCCCGCAGCACCGTCTCCCGACTGCTCAAGCAGGCTCGCGAGTCGGGGATGGTGAAGATCACCCTGGCCAATCCCGCAGGGCCACACACATCGCTGGGCGAGACGATCGGCCGGCACTTCGGGGTGCGGGCGCACGTCGTCCCGGTGCGCGACGGCGCCTCCGACGTGCACCGGCTGGAGCGCGTCGCCCGGGCGGCCGGCCAGCTGATCAGCGAGGCGGTCAAGGACAACATGGTGATCGGCACCGCCTGGGGCACCACCCTGGGAAGCGTGGTGCAGTACCTGCAGCCCAATGACGTCAAGGGCACCGTCGTGGTGCAGATGAATGGCGCCGCCAGCCCCACCAATTCGGGGATGCCCTATGTGGGCGGCATCATCAGCCAGTTCGCCCAGGCCTTCAACTCCCAGGTGGTGCCCTTCCCGGTACCCACCCTGTTCGATTTCGCGGAGACCAAGCAGGCAATGTGGCGCGAGCGCAGTGTGCGCAATGTGCTGGCCCTGCACCACAAGATCGATCTGGCGGTCTTCGGCGTCGGCGGGCTCTCGTCCGAGCTGCCGTCGCATGTCTACTCGGCCGGCTACCTGGACGAGCGGGACATGGAGCAGTTGCGCATTGAGCGGGTGGTGGGCGACGTGAACACGGTCTTCCTGCGCGAGGACGGCACCTGGACGGATGTGCCGATCAATGCCCGCGCCTCCGGGATGCTGCCCTCGCAGCTGCGCGCGGTTCCGCGCCGGATCTGCGTGGTGGCCGGGGTGGCCAAGGCCTCCCCACTGCTGGGGGCGCTGCGGGCCGGGGTCGCAACCGACGTCGTGCTGGACGAGGCCCTGGCCAAGACGCTGCTGACACGCCTCTAGCTAGGGTGGATGCCGTGAACGAGATCCAAGACCCTGTTCCCTTTCACCTGCTCGGAAGACTCTCGCCCCGGGCGTGATGGTGGCGCCCGCTCCTCGAATTCGTCGTGCTGATGGTGGTCTTCGCCGTCGCCTTCATCGCCCTCACGGAGGGTTTGCATGCCCTGATGGGCGACCGCGCCGATGACTTGCTGGGCCAGGCAGCCATGGCCGCGGCGCTTCCGGCAGTCTTGGCAGCCGTGGTGGTGGGGGGCCGCCGGCGTGCCACCGCTCTGCCCTCCTGGTACGGACGTGGACACGTCCGCCTGGCGGCGGCTGCCTTCGGGATCACCCTGGTCATCGCGGGGCTCGCCCGCGTGGCCGTGGGCTGGGCGACGGTAACCTTCCAGCCGCATGCAAGCGGCTTCCGGCCGGGGGCTCTGGCCCTGACCGTCGGCCTCATCACGCTGGCCGCCTTCGCCGAGGAGATCCTGTTCCGGGCCTGGCTGCCGCAGGCCATCGGCGTCTGGGTGCGCTCCCCCTGGGTGGCCTATGGCGTGACGGTCCCCCTGTTCGTCCTCATCCACGGCACCCGCGACGGATGGATCGGCGTGGTGAACCACGGCGTGACGGGCATCTGCCTTGCAGTCCTGGCCTGGCACTTCCACGGCATCGCTGCCCCGACGGGCGTGCATGCGGCCAGCAATGTCGTTCTGGCTCTGGCACCGGAGCTGCTGACCACCGGGGCGAACATGGATCACGCGGCCGCCGTGGTGATGGCGAAGGCTGCGGCCCTCGTCGCCATCACCGCCCTGCTCGTCAAGGCCTACATGGTGCCCCGGGTTGCGACCCCGGCACCCGCAGGGCGGGCGTAGACCTCGCCAGAGCTCCACCCCTGGGTCCTGGTGCTCCTGAGCCCCGATGTGTCGCAATGGAGTGCTCCCCTTGTCCGGGGCGAACGCGCAATGCCTCAGTTACTCACCCATCAACTCGAGCTCCGCCTGCAGGGCCCGTACCCGGGTGTCGATGTCGTCGCGCAGCAGCCGCATCCGCTGTTCACCCTCGATCCCGCGCAGCGACGGTTCGTCGGTGATCCAGGTCTCGATGCTGCCGCGCATCCCCTCGATCGGCTCCACGACGGCCTGGTCACCCAGGATCACGGTGCGATCCACCCGGCGCAGCAGGTCGGGATCGATCGGCTTGGGGTGTTCACCGTCGAAACTGCCACCGAGCTCCTCGATGCTGGCCAAGGACTCCTGGTTCATCTTCGTTCCGGGCCGGGTGCCGGCCGAGTGCACCTCGACGGCATCCCCGGCGCGCAGCCGCATCAGGGCCGCGGCCATCTGGCTCTTGCCGCCATTGCCGACGCAGACGAACAACACACTGGGCTTCATGGATTCTCCTTGACTCATGGCAGTTCCCCCAGGAGGGCTCGCAGCGCGGCGAGCCCCTCGGGGCGGGGGGTGTAGTGCGCCCAGCGGCCGCGCATCTCGCGGTTGACCAGCCCGGCCTCGGTGAGCTTCTTCAGGTGGTGGGAGAGCGTCGGCTGGCTGACCCCGAAGGTCTCGGGCAGGTGGCAGAAGCAGACGCTGCCCCCGCTGACCGCGACGTGGTGGAAGATCCGCAGGCGGACCGGATCGGCCAACGCCTTGACGCAGGGCATCAGCGCCTCGGCCTGGTCGACGGTCATCACCTTGGGCGATGGCGCACAACACTCATCCTGGAGGACGCTCAATTCCATGCCCAGATGATAGCCCCCAGCGACCATCGTCATATTGACAGTCATCGATCCATGGGGAGATGCTGAATCCATCGACATTGATCAATGCGTCGAGGGATCGGCGCACCAAGCACGGGAGACAGCCATGACCGCCGTCCGTATCTTCGAGCCCGCCCTGTGCTGCAACACCGGGGTCTGCGGCACCGACGTCGACCAGGCGCTGGTGGACATCACGGCCGACGTGAAGGCGCTCACCGCCGAGGGGGCCCAGATCGAGCGCACCAACCTGGGCACCGACCCGATCCGCTTTGCCGAGAACCAGACCGCCGTCGCGTTCCTGCACACCGCCGGTTCCGAGGCCCTGCCGCTGGTGCTGGTGGATGACGTCACCGTGCTCACCGGCCGCTACCCCAGCCGCGACGAGCTGCGCCGCTGGGCCGGGCTCGCGGCGCCCGAGGCCGAGGGACGCACCACTCTGGGCACCGTCACGGACAGCCCGAGCGAGGGCGGCTGCTGCGGCGGCACCGGTTGCTGCTGACCAGCCCGCCACCTTCCCAGGAGCATCATGTTCTTCCTGCAGAATCCTCCCCGCCACCTCTTCTTCACCGGCAAGGGCGGCGTGGGCAAGACCTCCGTCGCCTGCGCCAGTGCGCTGCAGCTGGCGCACAACGGCAACCGGGTGCTGCTGGTCAGCACCGATCCGGCCAGCAATGTGGGCCAGGTTTTCGGGGTGACGATCGGCAATCGGATCACGCCGATCCCCGACGTGCCGGGGCTCGACGCGCTGGAGATCGATCCGCAGCAGGCCGCCGACGCCTACCGGGCCAAGATCCTGGATCCGGTCAGGGCCCTCCTGCCCGCCAAGGAGATCGCGGAGATCACCGAACAGCTGTCTGGCTCCTGCACCACCGAGGTGGCCAGCTTCAACGAGTTCACCAGCCTGCTGGCCGATCCGGCGGCCACCGCCGGCTATGACCACGTGGTCTTCGACACCGCCCCGACAGGGCACACCATCCGGCTGCTCCAGTTGCCCGGCGAATGGACCGACTACCTGGACGCCGGCAAGGGCGATGCCTCCTGTCTGGGCCCGCTCTCCGGCCTGGAGAAGAGCCGCGCCACCTATCGCGACGCGGTGGCGGCCCTGGCCGACGCCAGCCGCACCCGACTGGTGCTGGTCAGCCGCGCCCAGCGCTCCACGCTGGCCGAAGTGGCCCGCACCCACCAGGAGTTGGCCGAGCTGGGCATCCACGCCACCCATCTGGTGATCAATGGCGTCCTGCCGGAGCTCGCGCCGGCCGAGGCCCCGGATCCCCTGCACCGGGCCATCCGGGAGCGCGAGCTGGCCGCCTTGTCACAGCTCACGGGTCCGCTCGCGTCGCTGCCTCGCGACCTGATCGAGCTGAAGCCGGTCAACATTGTGGGCACCGCCGCGCTGGACTCACTGCTCAGCACCGCAGCGCCCGAGTCCGCGGTACCGGAGCGGGCCCCCGCGGCAGAGCCCGTCGAGGCCCTCGGCCTGCGCGCCCTGGTGGACGAGCTGGCAGCCCAGGGGCACGGTCTGGTGATGGCGATGGGCAAGGGCGGCGTCGGCAAGACCACCGTCGCCGCGGCCATCGCCGTCGAACTGGCCCGACGCGGGCACGACGTGCTGCTGACCACCACCGATCCGGCGGCGCACCTGGGCAGCGCACTGCCCCAGGAGCTGCCCCACCTGGAGGTGAGCGCGATCGAGCCGCAGGCCGCGATCGCCGCCTACCGGCAGCAGGTGATGCGCACCAAGGGCGCCAGCCTGGACGACGCGGGCCGCACCGCGCTGGCCGAAGACCTGAAGAGCCCCTGCACCGAGGAGATCGCGGTCTTCCAGCAGTTCAGTCGAGCGGTCAACCAGGCCCGGCAACGCTTTGTGGTGATGGACACCGCACCCACTGGCCACACCCTCCTGCTGATGGATGCCACCGGCTCCTACCACCGCGAGATCACCCGTCATCTGGACGACGCCCAGGCGGCGCGGATGACCACGCCGTTGATGCGGCTGCAGGATCCGCAGCACACCAAGGTGATCGTGGTCACCCTGCCGGAGACGACGCCGGTGCTGGAGGCCGAGGGACTGGCCGACGAACTGGAACGGGCCGGGATCCGGCCGTGGGCCTGGGTGGTGAACAACTCGCTGGCGAAGGCGCAGCCGCACTCGCCCTTGTTGGCCCAGCGAGCGCGCAATGAGCGGGCCCTGCTGGCGGACGTGGCTCGCCGCGCGCCGCGGATGGCCGTCCTGGCCAGTCAGACTGCCGAACCGGTGGGTGGGGACGCCCTGGGCGCGCTGCTGGACTGAGATCTGGTGGGTCGGTTGAGGATTGCGGCCCCGGGGTGGGCAGTGGTCCGTCACCTGAATATGGTTCGACCCCCTGCCGACGCTGATCCAGGAGGATTCCATGACCGAACAGACCGAGGGTGGCTGCTGCGGCGGCCACAAGAACCAGACCGTCACCATCGAGGGTACCGAGGCCCCCGTCGCCAAGGGCACCGACGAGGTGCGCCTGTGCACCTGCGGCTGCGGCCGTCCCGCCGCCGAATGCGCCTGCGGCCCGGACTGCAGCTGCTCCTGCAACGAGCCCTGCACCTGTGGCTGCGACTGCACCGCCGGCAAGTGCACCTGTGGCCCCGAGTGTGAGTGCGGCTGCAATGACGCCAAGCCCGCCGAGACCGAGGCGAAGGGCTGCTGCTGCGGCGACAAGTGATCCTCTGGGCAGGACCCGCTTGACTGATCCGGGCCCGTCACCGCCGCTGCGTGACGGGCCCGGTGTCCAGTTCGGCTGTCAGGCGCGTCTCGTAGGTGCTGTCAGGTCCACATCGGGCAGCAGCCGCTTCGGGCTGGGGTGCTCCCTTGGGTGAGGGTTGCCGTTGGACCACGCTCAGGAAGACCACTGGTGATCCCCCTGCACAAAGTGGCAAGGATTTGGCGCTTTGAACGTGTCGTATCGATTTCTGTGTCCGCCTGATTGCCACTTTGAGTGACCCCGGCATCTGGGGGTGCCGTTCGCGGCGGGTGGGGAATACCAAATGACGCCCCGGAGTTGAGAGGTCGTATCGGTGCTGCACCACCGGCGCTCGGTAGAGTGCTTCCCGCAGCTTCACCACCCGCGGCCACCCCGCGCGAGAGGACATCATGACCACACCCGCCCTGAACACCACGAGCCTGATCTCGCTGGATGACATCACCCCCGAACAGGAGCCGGCCAGCGTCGAGCAGCCCTCGCAGGAGGTGCGCGAGGTGATCATCGTCGGCTCCGGACCGGCCGGGTACACCGCCGCCATCTACACCGCTCGCGCCGAGCTGAAGCCGCTGGTGATCGAGGGCGCCTTCGCCGCCGGCGGTGCGCTGATGAACACCACCGAGGTGGAGAACTACCCCGGTTACACCGACGGCATCATGGGCCCCGACCTGATGAAGAACATGCGCGCCCAGGCCGAGCGCTTCGGCGCCGAGCTGGTCACCGACGACGCCACCGAGCTGGATCTGACCGGCCCTGTCAAGACCGTCACCGACTCGGAGGGCCGGGTCTACCGCGCCAAGGCCGTGATCCTGGCCACCGGCTCCGGTTACAAGCGGCTGGGCCTGGCCGACGAGGACAAGTACTCCGGCCGCGGGGTGAGCTGGTGTGCCACCTGCGACGGCTTCTTCTTCAAGGACAAGCCGATCGTCGTGGTGGGTGGCGGCGACTCCGCAGTCGAGGAGGCCACCTTCCTGAGCCGTTTCGGCTCCACCGTCACCATGGTGGTGCGCCGCGACGAGCTGCGCGCCAGCAAGATCATGGCGGCCCGCGCGATGAACGACCCGAAGATCACCATCGAGTGGAATTCCAATGTCGTCGCGATGAGTGGTGAGCCCGCGCTGGAGTCGGTCACCATTGAGAACAACCAGACCGGTGAGAAGAAGGAACTGCCGGTCAACGGCCTGTTCGTCGCCATCGGCCACGACCCCCGCTCCGAGCTGGTCAAGGGCCAGGTGGAGCTGGACGCCGCCGGCTACGTGCTCACCGAGCCCGACGGTACGAAGACCAACCTCTCCGGCGTCTTCGCCTGCGGAGACCTGGTGGACCACACCTACCGTCAGGCGATCACCGCCGCGGGCTCCGGCTGCAAGGCCGCCCTGGACGCCGAGCGCTTCCTGGCGGATCTGGCCGACGAGAACGTCCAGGCCTGAACCCAAGAACCCACACCCGGCCACGATCCCCGATCCTGTCGAGGGGTCGAGGCCCCAACCACAGCCCCCAAGGAGAAGCATGAGCAATGTCAAGGACGTCACCGACAAGACCTTCGTCGACGAGGTGATCATGAACCCGAAGCCCACCCTGGTGGACTACTGGGCCGATTGGTGCAGCCCGTGCAAGCAGCTCAGCCCGATCATCGACGAGCTGGCCGCCGAGCTGGGTGACAAGGTGAACTTCGTCAAGATGGACACCAATGCCAACACCCAGATCCCCGTCGAGCAGGGCGTGCTGAGCCTGCCCACCCTGCAGATCTGGCAGGGCGGACGGGTGGTGAAGTCCTTCCAGGGCGCCAAGACCAAGGGCGCGCTGCTGAAGGCGCTGAACGAGTACCTCTGAGCGCTGGGATCGGGGTGCAAACCTCAACCATCACTGCACAACCGCGGGCCGCAGCTGCCCGCGGTTGTTGCTTTCCACTACGTTTGAGCACATGAGCAGCACTCCTGGTGGCAATTCGCCGATATATGGCACCCCTGCCAGTACCGGCCCTGACGAGCTCGAGGTCGGTCCGGCCATCAACCGCAACCGCTTTCCCCGCTGGGCGCTGGTTCTGCTCGGCCTTCTGACGACGCTGCTGGCCGTGGCCGGCGCCGGCTACGCCGCGTGGCGGGTCAATGCGGCCAAGCCCCAGGTGGTGGTCACCGCGAGCGGCCCCCGCACCCCGTGGCAGATGTACCCGCCGCTGCAGATGGACGAGTTCTCCCGCGACGCCAATGCGGCGGACACGCCGTCGGCCAATCCCACCACCAAGAAGTCGGTGATCTCGGCCACCTATGCCCGCAGCGGCCAGAACACCGTGGTGCTGCTGATGAGCCGGCCTGAGAAGGATCCCAAGAAGTTCATGGCGGACATGGGGATGAACACCGTGGTGGCCACCGACGACGGCTTCTGCGGCACCAGCGTCGATTCCAACCGCGACGGCTGCGCCATCATGCGCGACGACACCGCCGTGCTGATCGTCGACCTGGTGGGGCTGAGCCGGGCCGACCTGATCGTGCTG
This sequence comes from Luteococcus sp. H91, assembly GCF_038433135.1. Classification (NCBI taxonomy): domain Bacteria; kingdom Bacillati; phylum Actinomycetota; class Actinomycetes; order Propionibacteriales; family Propionibacteriaceae; genus Luteococcus; species Luteococcus sp. H91. Next base: position 83,087 of record NZ_JBCDMV010000013.1, read on the forward strand.
GCCCACAAGTTCGCGGACCAGATGTCCCAATGAGCGATCGTCGCAGCGTTCGACTGGAGCGCACCAGCACCGGCAACTACCTGGCCACCAATGCCGCGGGCGTGAACGTGCCGCTGGGGATGGGCGACGACGTCTTCTCCCCCGTCGAGCTGCTGCTGGCGGCCATCGGTGGGTGCAGCGCGATCGACGTCGACGTGGTCACCTCCCGTCGAGGTGAGCCCGATCACTTCGCGGTGGAGGTCAGCGCCGGCAAGGTGGTCGACGAGACCGGCGGCTCCCGGCTGCAGGACGTGGTGGCCGACTTCCGGGTGGCCTTTGGCAGTGACGAGCGCGCCCGAGAGGCGGCGGGCCTGGTGGAGCGGTTGATCCGGCTGTCCCATGACCGGGACTGCACCGTCTCCCGGACGGTGGAACTGCCCACACGGGTGCGGATGGACCTGGCTGGACGGCCCGTCGTGGGCGAGTGATTCTCAGCCTTCTCTCAACCGCATATTTCCTTCTGCATAGACCATCACGGCGACATTGCCAAGGTGACGGGCCGATGTTCACCCACAGCGATTTTGAGAATTACTCAGGTTGTTTTAGGTTTACTCCCATGAAGAAGACTTCCACCATCGTTTCCCTGGTCGCTGCGACCGCCATGAGCGCTGGCGTCGGCATCGGCGCTGCCGCCCCCGCCCAGGCCGCGGGCACCGTCTGGGACCGCGTGGCCCAGTGTGAGTCCGGCGGCAACTGGTCGATCAACACTGGCAATGGCTTCTACGGCGGCCTGCAGTTCACCCGGTCCACCTGGCTGGCCTACGGTGGCGGCAAGTACGCCCCCACCGCCAACAAGGCGAGCCGTGCCCAGCAGATCGCGATCGCCAAGAAGACCCTGCAGGGTCAGGGCCCCGGCGCCTGGCCCGTCTGCTCCCGTCGCGCTGGCCTGACCCGCGCCAACGGCCTGGCCGTGAGCACCGGCAGCGTCGCCAGCAGCGTGAAGACCGTCAAGGTCACCAAGAAGAAGGCCAGCAGCAAGTCGGCTCCGGCCAAGGCCGTCAAGGGCGCCAAGTACATCACCGTGCGTCCCGGCGACACCTTGGGCAAGATCGCCAAGCGCAATGGCACCTCGTGGAAGACCGTGTGGCAGATGAACAAGTCCACCGTCAAGAACCCGAACATGATCAAGATCGGCCAGAAGATCCGCGTGCGCTGATCCCAGTCGCATCCCGTTCTCCGAACGCCCCGGCCCTTGCGGCCGGGGCGTTCTGCCGTCCCGCCCACGTCGTGCGCGTCCGGCGCCTCAGCCGGCCCTTCGTCCCTGCCGACCGGTGGGTTCGGCCGGCGGTACCGGGCGGGGCACCAGGCCAGCCAGCAGGTTCCAGGCCCGCGACAATTCGGGGCGCCAGCGCACCGTGCCCGCCAGGTTCAGCCGCAACCGCTGGCAGCCGTCGGCCCGGAACTCATCCACCGGCTGGAAACCCGCATGGGTCAACCACCCGACGGGCGGTTCCAGACAGGTGGGCGCCGAGTGCCGCCCCACGGCCTCCAGGGTCTCCACCTGGCCATGCAGGTGACGGGCCAGGCCCTGCACCAGAAGCTTCACCCGGGCCGGGCCGGAGTCGTCGTCGGCCCCGCGTGTCACCAGGGCCAGCAGATAAGCGGCATCGGGCAGCTTCGACCACTGCACCAGCGGGTGGGTGGAAGGCAGGTTGAGCCCCGGGCAGATCAACGCCTGGGCCACCGGCAGCTCCTCCTCGTCGTAGACCGCGACGCCACAGACCCCCCAATGGGCCATCGACGCGCGCGCCCACGTGGCCGCCGGATCATGCAGTTCCCGTTCCAACCGGGGATGTTCCTGACAACCCGGCAACAGCCCGGTGAGGTCGGCCGGAACCACCGCGCGTACCCGCATTCCGCGTCCCATCGTCGCCCCCTGCCCACGCCCGGACGCCTTCGCCCGGCCCCCTGACATGCTACTTGGCGCCGGCTGCCGCCACCCGCTGAACAGGGGCGGTCCGGCGCCAATGGTTTGCGCCACAAACCACATCCTGATTCCGGCCCGGTGCCACGGGTGCATCGGGTGGCAACCTCGATGCGGTTTGTGGCACAGACCCCGTTGCCCGGCCGGCATACGTCGGCTCGAGCGCTCCGGGAGGTGAGCATGCGAACCCAACCCGGCCATGCGTGGCAGAGTGGGGGTGTGAGCCTGCCTGAAACCCAACGACGAGATACCCGGCTGGACCGTTACCACTCCAGCTATTCCGAACGCACCCACGGAATGCGTGCCTCAGCGGTACGTTCCCTGTTTGCGGTGGCCAATCGTCCGGAGGTGGTCTCGCTGGCTGGCGGCATGCCGAACATTGCCGACCTGCCGCTGGATGTGGTGGCCAACACGCTCTCCGATCTGGTGCTGAACCGCGGCCAGCAGGCCATGCAGTACGGCTCCGGCCAGGGGGAGGCCTTCCTGCGCGAGCAGATCTGCGAGGTGATGGCGCTGGAGGGGATCCATGCCCACGCCGATGACATCTCCATCACCTGCGGTTCCCAGCAGGCGCTCGATCTGGTCACCCGGATCTTCTGCGACCCCGGCGACGTGATCCTGACCGAGGCGCCGAGCTATGTCGGTGCCCTGAGCACCTTCGGCAGCTACCAGTGCGAGGTGGTGCACGTCGCGATGGACGACGAGGGCTTGCAGCCCGACGCCCTGCGCGCCGCCCACACCGCCTGCACCGCGGCCGGCAAGCGACCCAAGTTCCTGTACACCATCCCCAATTTCAACAATCCGTCGGGCATCACCCAGCCGCTGGAGCGACGGCGGGAGCTGCTCCAGGTCTGCCGCGAGCTGGACATCCTGATCGTCGAGGACAACCCGTACGGCCTGCTCACCCTGGATGCCGAGCCCGTTCCGGCCATCCGGTCTCTGGACGACGAGCAGGTGATCTACCTGGGCTCCTTCTCCAAGACCTTCGCTCCGGGCTTCCGGGTCGGCTGGGTCCTGGCCCCGCATGCCGTGCGGGAGAAGCTGGTGCTGGCCCAGGAGGCAGCGACGCTCTGCCCGCCGGTCTTCAGCCAGTACGCGGTCAGCTCCTACCTGGCCAATCACGACTGGAAGGCCCAGATCGTCACCTTCAAGGACATGTACCGGGCCCGGCGCGATGCCATGCTCGACGCCCTGGCGGAATACATGCCCGAAGGGACCACCTGGACCACGCCCAAGGGGGGCTTCTTCGTCTGGGTGACGCTCCCCGAGGGCCTGGACACCCAGGCGATGCTGCCGCGGGCCGTCACCGCCCGGGTGGCCTACACCCCCGGCACCGCCTTCTATGCCGACGGCCTGGGCAGCCGCAACATGCGCCTGAGCTACTGCTACCCGCCGCCCGACCGGATCCGTGAGGGCGTCCGCCGTCTGGCCGAGGTGATCAACCGTGAGGTGGACCTGCACCAGACCTTCGGTCTGGGAACCTCCCCGGTGCACCGCCGGATCGACGGCCCCGCCCCCGAAACCCTCTGAGCCCTGTCTCCCACCGCCCTCGATCAACCCGCTGAACACCGGAAGGCCCCGCACATGTCCGAGGAAACCCCGTCCACCCAGGCCCCCCAGGCCAAGGCACCCGTGGTGGTGCTCGCCGGTGGGCTGTCCCACGAACGCGACGTCTCGCTGCGCTCCGGGCGTCGCGTGGCGCAGGCCCTGCGCGAATCCGGGCACAGCGTGATCGAGTCCGACGTGAACTCGGAGCTGGTCCCGCTGCTGCGCAGCCTGGACAATCCCGTCGTCGTGCCCATGCTCCACGGTGGTCTGGGCGAGGACGGCGCCCTGCGGGAGGTGCTGGAACTGCTGAACGTTCCCTTCGTCGGCTGCAATGGCGCTGCCTGCCGCACGACCTTCGACAAGTCCGTGGCCGGCACCGTCGTGAGCCGCTTCGGCTGGAAGGCCCCGGAGCAGGTCGCCCTGCCGCACGACATCTTCCGGGAGCTGGGCGCCGACGCGCTGGTGGATGCCCTGGGTGAGCGGCTGGGCTTCCCGCTGATCGTCAAGCCCTCCCGCAGCGGATCCGCGCTGGGCACCACCAAGGTCAACTCGATGGACGAACTTCGCCAGGCATTGGTGGCCGCCTATGCCTACGGCCCCGTGGCCGTCGTGGAGGAGTTCATCGAGGGCACCGAGGTTGCCGTCACGATCCTGGTGGGTTCCGACACGACCCAGGTCCTGCCGGCGGTGGAGATTCGCCCCGAGTCCGGCATCTACGATTATGACGCTCGCTACACCGCGGGCTTCACCCGCTTCATCGTTCCCGCGGAGCTCGATGATGCGGTGGCGGCCGGCGTGGATGCCCTGGCCCGCGGCGTGGTCGAGGCGCTGCACCTGGACGGGGTGATCCGGGTCGACATGATCATCGACGACAAGGGCGAACCCTGGTTCCTGGAGGCGAATGTCGCGCCCGGCATGACCGAGACCTCGTTGGCACCGATCGCGATGCGCGCCGCCGGTCTTGATCTTGGAATCCTGTACAGCACCCTGGTCCAGGAGGCCGCCAAGGCATGACCACCAAGATCAAACAACTGGTGATCGCGCTCCTGGGGGGCGCACTGTGCCTGTTCATGGTCTTCCTGGGGCTCTGGCAGATGGAGGTCTTCCAGTCCCAGGCCGACGGCAGCGCCGCCCAGCGCGCCCAGGCACCAGCAGTTGATCTTGAGAGCAATCTTGTGGCCGGCAAGGTGGGCGATCTGTATGGCCGCCAGGTCAATGTCACCGGTAGCTACCTACCGGGCAAGCAAGTCCTGGTGGGCACGGACCACCCGCTGCAGGTGGTCAGCGCCTTCCGCACCAGCAAGGGGCACACCCTCACCGTGGTACGCGGCACGGTTCCCCAGGGAAGCCGGGCACCGGCCGCCCCGACCGGTCAACAGAGCATCACGGGCGTGATCCTGCCCAGCCAGTCACGCGGCACCGTCCCCGCCCCCAGCGACGCACCCAGCGGCACGCTGACCAGCGTCCGGCTGGAGCAACTGGCCCAGACCTGGCCGGAGCCGATGCTGGATGGCTTCGTGACCCAGAAGGGCGAGCTGGCCACCGCGCAGGGCCTGGGCGTCGCCGAACCCGCCATCCCCGACGTGGGGGGCGGCAAGACCCGCAATCGCGGCTATGCCCTGCAGTGGTGGGCCTTCGCCGCCTTCGGCGCCGTGGCAACCGCCGCCGGCGTCCGGTCGGTTGGCCGTAACGCCGCGTGACGCTGTCGTGAGCTTCACTGGGGCGTCAGCGCCACCAGGCACGGCACGGCGGTGACCCTGCCGTCGTGCGCTGGGTAGTCTTGGGCCCGTGACTGAGACTCCCGACGACTACTTCCTTGACGACCTGGACGAGACTGACCTGCGCGGGCTGCGTGGCGCGTTGGGCCGTTACCGCTTCTTTGCCTATCTCACCGGCATCCTGCTGGTGGTGCTGGTCTGCGTGGGAATGCCGCTGAAGTACTTCGGCCATGACGATCGGGTGGTGACCTGGACCGGCCTGCCGCACGGGTGGCTCTACATGGGTCTGTTGATCACCGCCTATGATCTTGGTCGTCGGGCCCGCTGGTCCTGGAAGCGACTCCTGCTGATCGCCCTGGCCGGCACGGTGCCCTTCCTCTCCTTCGTCGCCGAGCACTCTGCCCGCAAGGACGTGCAGGCCAAGCTCGCCAGCTGGGAAGCTCGACTCTCACACGCGATCTGATCCCGTGGCCTACCGCAGTCATTGAACAACTATTTGGGGCTTTGTCGAATTGTCGACAAAGCCCCAAATCTATCTAGTCACTCGGTGTCATTGACCGTTGACGATGTTCAAGATCCGCTCCAGGTCATCCTCGCTGGCGAATTCGATGGTGATCTTGCCGTGCTTGCGGCCGATGTCCACCTTCACCCGGGTGTCAAAGTGGTCTGACAAGGTATTGGACAGTTCCATCGCGCGCGGCGAGGGCTCCTTCGGGGAGCGCTTGCGACGGCTGGGGGCGCTGTCCGCATCACCCAGGGCGACGATCTCCTCCACGGCCCGGACGGAGAGGCCCTCAGCCACGATCCGTTGGGCCAGCTTCTCCTGCGCCACCGGATCCTCCACCATCAGCAACGCGCGAGCGTGTCCGGCCGAGAGCACACCTGCCGCCACCCGACGCTGCACCGGCGCCGGGAGCCGCAGTAGCCGGATGGTGTTGGAGATCTGCGGTCGAGACCTCTTGATCTTGCTGGCCAGTTCCTCCTGGGTGCAGCCGAAGTCACTCAACATCTGCTGGTAGGCGGCGGCCTCTTCCAGCGGATTGAGCTGTGCCCGATGCAGGTTCTCCAGCAGTGCGTCGCGCAAGAGGTCGCCGTCCTCGGTGCCTCGTACGATGGCGGGCACCTTCTCCAGCCCCGCCTCGATGGTGGCGCGCCACCGACGCTCACCCATGATCAACTCATATTGATCTTGGTCCACCTTGCGGACGACGATCGGCTGCAGGACGCCGACTTCCTTGATCGACTCCACCAGCTCCAGCAGGGCCTCCTCGTCGAAAACGGTGCGCGGCTGCTTCGGGTTGGGGCGAATCTGGTCGACCGGAATGAGCTGGAAGTATGATCCGTCCTCCAGGGGCGCCGAGGGATCGCTGGTGTGATCGACGTCGCTGAGCTGGCCCGCCGGGCGGCGCTCCTCATCCACGTCGGTGCGCTGGAAGAGTTCTCCCAGGCCACGGCCCAGACCGGACTGGTGTTTCGCGGGCATCAACGGGCCTTTCCACGGTTGGCGATCTCCTGCGCGGCACGCCAGTAGGCCTTGGCGCCGGCGGAGGTCGGGTCGAACTGGAGCAGTGTCTGGCCGTAGCTGGGTGCCTCGGCAATCCTGACACTACGTGGAATCTGGGCGTTCAGGGTCTGCTTCTCGAAGTAGCGGCGTACCTCGCGCGCCACCTGGGCGGAAAGCTTGGTCCGGGCATCGAACATGGTCAGCAGCACCGTGGAGAGCTCGAGGTCTGGATTCAACTCCCGCTGGACCACACCGATCGTGTTCATCAGCTGCGAGACACCCTCCAGGGCGTAGTACTCGGTCTGGATCGGGATGATGATCTCCCCGGCGGCAACCAAGGCGTTCAAGGTCAGCAGACCCAGCGACGGTGGGCAGTCGAACAGGATGTAGTCAACCGTGTGGTCCTTGAGGTAACCACGGATGGCTCGAGCCAGCCGCTGTTCCCGACCCACGAGTTGCACCAGCTGAAGCTCCGCCCCAGCAAGATCAACCGTCGCTGGTACCGCCTGCAGCCCGGGGGCCTCGGGCGAGTCCACGACGACGTCCGCCAGGGGAACCCCATCCATCAGCACCTCGTAGGTGCCGGGAGTGCCGGGCCCGTGCGGGATTCCCAGCGCGGTCGAGGCGTTGCCCTGCGGATCGAGGTCGAGGACGAGCACCTTGAGACCGCCATTTGCCAGCGAGGCCGCCAGGTTCACCGTCGTGGTCGTCTTGCCGACCCCGCCCTTCTGGTTCACCACCACCATCACGCGGGCTTTGGGTGGTTTGGGGAAGTCGCGCTTCTCGTCGCGGGGGATGATGCGCGGAGTTCCGGCGGGGCGCTGCGTGGAGGTGTTGCTGGACACTAGTGGTTCTCGCCCTTCATCTCGAGGAACACCGTGACCGTTCCACGTGAAACATCACGCAAAACACAAGCCTGTGATTCCAGCCGTCAGTTACGCGGATGAGTCTACTAGAAGGACACCGCATTGCCCGAAAGGGCATCTCCGCCTCGCACACGCCAATGGGTTGTTTCGGGCATTGATCAGTGTTTCACGTGAAACAGGGCTCAACGCAGGGGGGTGATCACCAGTGCCTTGGTAACCTCCGCCTCCGGGTGCGCCCGGACCTGAAAGACCTGGGCGTCCAACTTGCTCGCTTCCAGGCGCCGCGAGGCCTCCGCGACCTCCTGATCCACCAAATCGCCCTTCAGGGCCACCAGGCGTCCGTGAGGGTAGAACAGGGGAGTGCACCAACCGAGCAACTTCTGCACATTGGCCACGGCGCGACAGGTCACCACGTCAAAGGTCTCGTCACAGTCTTCAGCTCGGCCGCGGTGCACCACGACCCGATCGTCGAGAGCAAGGTCAGCGACCGTCTCGCCCAGGAAGTTGAAGCGGCGCAGGAGTGGCTCCAGCAGGGTCATCTGCAGATCCGGCCGGAGGATGGCCAGGGGGATGCCGGGCAGGCCGGCGCCGCTGCCCACGTCCACCACGGTGCTTCCCTGGGGAATCAGATCTGCCAGGGCGGCAGAATTGAGAATGTGTCGCTCCCACAGGCGGTCCTTCTCCCGTGGGCCCATCAGACCCCAGTCGATGCCCTTGGTCGACAGGATGTCGACGTACCGACGAATGGTTTCATAGGCGTCGCCGTAGACTGCTCTTGCTTGTTCATTGGGCTCCACGAGTCTCTCCTTGCAGGTCGGGATTCCAAGCGTAGTGGTCTCGCTCTACGTACGTTCCACGTGAAACAAGAGATTCAGCCGCGTCCAACCCGCCAAGAACTTGCCACAGCACGCGACGCCCCACCCAGCAATCGACTCCAGATGGCTTTATCGACATATTTATATATTGGTTCATTTGCGGAGTGACAGGCGTGTCAGCGTCGAGTCGAACAGTGGGGCCCGATGCACCACCGCGAAACCGAGCCGCTGGTAGAAACCGACATTTCGCGGGTTGGCCGACTCGGCCCACAGCGGGCCGGGTAGTTCCGCCATGCAGTACCGCATCAGTTCGGAGCCAACTCCCGCCGCCCTGTGTTCCGGCAGCACCCCCAGCTGGGCGAGGTAGAACCCCTCACACTCGGGGGCACCGTCCCGCGCACGCTCGAAGAGCTCACCATTGGCCAACAGCGCATCCTCCCCCAGGAGCAAGGTCATCAGGTCCAGTGGCCGGGGGAGCGAGGGCACTCGCTGCATGCCCGGTGGCATCCACAGCGCCGCGCCCACCACACGCCCGTCGCCCACCGCGACGAAGGACCGCCCCTGCAGGACGAAGCGCTCCACCGCCAGCAAGAAATACAGGGCGACGAGGCTCAACCGCTCCTGGGCCTTGTCCACCACGGGGAAATTCCACTGGACCAGGGGGTCATCGGCCAGCGCCCTGGCCAGGACGGTCCGGATCACAGGCATCTCGTCGGGTCGGGCCGCGCGGTACTCCATGACCACAGCCTGTCACGATTCCAAGATCAAGGAGGGTTGATCCTGGAACCCTCGTGGGGATCCACCCGACGAGGAGAATCGTGCTTGACCATCCAGTGACGGGAGACGGCACCGTGAAGACGTCGACAGATCGTCGCGGCCCGCTTGCCGGGCGGCTCACTTCCCCATCCGACGGGTCTGGCCCTGTCCCTGGCGGCCGAGCAGGCGGGCGTCGACTCCACCCCCGTACGCCGGCGGGCCCTCATGACGGCGGACGGCCAGGTCATTGAGCACAGCCTCACCCTCAAGGTCCTGTAACCGCGCCAGTCCGTCGCGGGCCAGGACCTCAGCCGTGCGCAGGACCCGGAATGCAGCGGTGCCCGTACGCCAACGCGTCCGGGCACCGTGCGGTTCAGCTGAGGTCACTCGGCGGGCAGGACCACCACGCGACGCTTGGGCTCGACGCCCTCGGACTCGCTGACCAGACCCGCCTCGGCCACCGCGTCGTGCACGATCTTGCGCTCGAAGGGATTCATCGGGGCCAGTCGCACGGCCTCTCCGGAGGTCTTGACCTCGGCGATCGCATCGTGCGCGAGCACCTGCAGTTCCTTGCGACGACGATCGCGATGCCCGGCGATGTCCAGCATCAGTCGGCTGCGGTGACCGGTCTCGGTCATCACGGCCAGCCGGGACAGCTCCTGCAGCGCGTCGAGGACCTCGCCGTTCTTGCCGACCAGGATCTCGGTGTCGGTGACGATGCTGACATGCGCCCGGCCACCTTCGCTGTAGGTGTCGATGTCGCCATCCAGATCGGCGATGTCGAGCAATTCCTCCAGGTAGTCGGCGGCAATGTCGCCCTCGGCGTCCAGCGGATCCTCCGACTCCTCGTCGTCATCATCGGAATCATCGTCGGAATCGTCATCCGAATCGTCGGCTTCCGTCGCGCCAGCCAGCGCCTGCTCGTCCTTGTCGGACTCCTCGGCAGTGACGTCCTCGGCGGTCTGGAGGGCCGGCGCAGCCTCCGGTTCGGGGGCAGCGGCGGCTTCGTCGCTGACCTCGATCGGCACCTCGGGGGTGCTGAGCTCTTCGCTCATGGTGTTCTCCTATGGAAGGGGTGGCGACGCGCAGGGCGTCACCGCGAAAACAGGGGAGAGGAGGGCCAGGCCCTACTTCTTCTTCTTGCGCGCCTGGCGGGGCTGCCGGGTGGGCTGCTGACGCTGCACCACCTGCTGGCCACCGTCGGCGGTCTTGCGCACGGTCTGCCGGGTGACTCCCTGACGCGCGACGGTCGGCCTGGCCCCCTCGGCACCCTCTGCGGCGGCCGGAGCCACCACGGTCGCGGCACGATTGCGCTGCCGCTTGGCGCGACGATCGGCCTCGATCTTGTCCGGGTCAAGACCCTTGGCGCGCATCCGCTCCTGCCAGTCGACATAGGCGGGGGTTCCCGGCGTCGGGTTGTTGTGGATGAGGATGTACTGCTGACCCAGCGTCCACAGGTTGGTGGTCATCCAGTAGACCAGCACACCGATCGGGATGTAGACGCCACCAAAGGCGTACATGATCGGGAACATGTAGAGCATCATCTTCTGCTGCTGCGCCATCGGCCCGACGAGGGCTTCCGGCGGCATGTTGCGCACCATCAGCTCCTTCTGCTGGATGAACAGCACGGCGGTCATCAGCACGATCAGGATCAGGGCCATGATCTGGTTGGGGCCAAAGCCCTGGTCCAGCGGCAGGAAGCGCCCGGCCAGCCCGGCCTTGAGGAAGGTGGCCTCTTGCAGGGACCTCATCAGCTCCGGATTCTCCCGGAAGAAGGTGCCGCGCGGGATGCCGCGCGAGGCACCGTCCAGCACGCGGAAGAGGGCCAGGAAGATTGGCATCTGCAGCAGGGCCGGCAGGCAGGAGGCGGCGGGGTTCACGCCCTCCTCCCGGTACAGCTTCATGGTCTCCTGACCAAGCCGCTCACGGTCACTGCCGTACTTCTCCTGCAGGGCCCGCACCTTGGGCTGGATCAGCTGCATGTCCCGCGCCGAGTTGATCTGCTTGACGAACAGCGGGATCAGCAGCGTGCGGATCACGATCACCAGCGAGACGATCGAGAGCACCCAGGTCAGGCCGGAGTCGGCGCCGAAGAGCGGTGCCCACAGCTTGTGGGCAAGGACGATCAGGCCGGATACGGCCCAGTAGATGGGCTGCATGATCGCGTGGGCAAAGCCCATGAACGCGCTCTTCAGCCCGAAGAACAGCAGCACTTCGTGGAGTGGAGCCATCAGTTTTCACCTCGGGTGTAGTGGGAAACATCCGGCGCCGCAGCGTCGGACAAGTTCATGGGGGAGTGCTCCGGGCAGCGGTGGTCATCACACTCGACGCCGGCGGCCTGCTCGGCCAGCCAGGCGGCATGCTCGGGAGTTCCGGGAACGGGGTCGCAGCCCCCCAGGGACCATGGATTGCAGCGCAGGATGCGCCAGATGGTCAGCAGGCTGCCGATCACCGCGCCCCTGCTCTGCAGGGCGCGCAGTCCGTAGGCGGAACAGGAGGGGTGATACTTGCAGACATTGCCATAGAGGGGGGAGATCAGGGCACGCCAGAGCCGCACGAAGGCGATCAGTGGGTACTTCACGGGGTGCCCTTCGGTTCGGCGTCCTGGCCATTCTCCCCGCTCGACGCGTCACAACCAATGGCGGCCGACCGCCCGGCACCCTTGCCGGAGGTCACATCCAGCCGGTTGAGGCACTTGGCCCAGGCCTGGGCAAGATCCTCGGCCAGGCGATCCGGGCTGGTGGCGGCGGCCGGCAGTGCTCGCACGACGACGAAAACGCCGGGGGAGTCCGCCAGCAGGGGAAGCACAAGATGCCGTAGGCGACGCTTCACCCGATTACGGGTGACGGCATTGCCTACGGCTTTGGACACAACAAAGCCCACCCGAGACGGGGGGCTGTTGGTCGTTGTTGCGTGCACGACGAGGGTGGGTCTCGCCGCCCGGGCCCCTCCGCGCATGGTGGCGCGGAAGTCGGATGCATGACGCATCCGGGCCTGGGCGGGGAGCACCCGACTCGTCAGGCAGACAGCTCGGCGCGACCCTTGCGGCGGCGAGCCGCCAGGATGGCGCGACCGGCGCGGGTGCTCATGCGGGCGCGGAAGCCGTGGGTACGGCTACGGCGACGGTTGCTCGGCTGGAAAGTACGCTTGCTCACGGGGATTACTCCCTTTTGTCTTCGATGGCGGAACCCGGAACCGACGTCGACCTTGCGAGGTCCATTCCGGCACGGGGAAGTGCATCGCCGACGGCCGGCGACTGGTCAACGATACGGGTTTTGCCACTCTCGGGGCAAACCGAGCTCCCCTTCGGCAAGGACTGCCGGCAAATTACATCGATGTAGTCCAGTCGACACGCCGTGAGATCCCAAACATTTGCCGGGCCCCGGCTTGCTCACCGCGTCGGCCCGCAAGTATCGTCTACGGTCTGAACCAAAGAGTTATCCACAGGCCCGCGTGGGCCGGCCGTGTTCGCGGGGAACCCCCGCCCACAACCTGTGGAAAACTATGTGGATACTTGTCAGCACAGCATTCCCAGCAAGGGAAAGCACGGGCACCTCGCACCCGCCACGAGGATGACTGCCCGATCGCCGGTGGAGTGATGGGTGTCACAGTGAGCGATTCGTCAGAGCACAGGGCTCCCGTCGACCCTGCCGCCCAGCTGACGAAGGCCTGGAAGCACATCCTCGCCAGCGCCCAGGGCCCCAACAAGGCCTGGCTGCGCAATACCCGGCCGCTGACCATGCACGAATCCACCGTGATGATCGCGGTGCCCAATGAGTTCACCCGGGAACGGATCGAGACCCGGATGCGGGTGCAGATCGAAGAGGCACTCTCCGACTTCTTCCACCGGCAGATCCGGCTGGCGGTCACCGTCGAGCCCGACCTGGAGCTCAGCCTCGAGGTGCCCGAACGCGACGAGGATCCCGAGGAGCTGGATCCGGAGCCGGCGCAGTTCATCCCCAAGCCCGACGCGGAACGCCCCCGCCCCGGCGCGGCACCCCTCGCCAGCAGCCCCTCGGCGGACCTGGACCGGCTGAACCCGAAGTACACCTTCGAGACCTTCGTGATCGGCTCCTCCAACCGCTTCGCGCACGCCGCCGCGGCAGCCGTCGCCGAAGCCCCCGGCAAGAGCTACAACCCGCTGATGATCTATGGCGAATCCGGGCTGGGCAAGACCCACCTGCTGCACGCCATCGGCCACTACGTGCACAACTACTACGACCGCGTCCGGGTGAAGTACGTCAGCACCGAGGAGCTGACCAATGACTTCATCAATGCGATCAGTGACAACCGGACGGCGCAGTTCCGGCGCACCTATCGCGACGTCGACGTCCTGCTGATCGATGACATCCAGTTCCTGGAGTCGAAAATCCAGACGCAGGAGGAGTTCTTCCACACCTTCAACACGTTGCACAATGCCCAGAAGCAGATCGTGATGACCTCCGACCGGCCGCCGAAGCTGCTGGAGGCGCTGGAACCCCGGCTGCGCAGTCGCTTCGAATGGGGCCTGATCACCGACATCCAGCCGCCGGACCTGGAGACGCGCATCGCCATCCTGAAGCGGATGGCCGCGACGCAGAACCTCACCGCCGGTCCCGAGGTGCTGGAATTCATCGCATCGAAGATCCAGACCAACATCCGTGAGCTGGAGGGTGCACTGATCCGGGTCACCGCCTTCGCGAGCCTGCAGCGCCAGGAGGTTGACCTGGATCTGGCGCAGATCGTGCTGAAGGACCTCATCCCGGAGGGCACCGAGGCCGAGGTGACGCCGCAGCTGATCATGAACGAGACCGCCGCCTACTTCGGCATCACCCTGGAGGAGCTGACAGGAGCCTCGCGCACCCACGTGCTGGTGACCGCACGGCAGATCGCGATGTACCTCTGCCGGGAACTGACCGACATGAGCCTGCCCAAGATCGGGCAGCTGTTCGGCGGCAAGGATCACACGACGGTGATGCACGCGGACCGCAAGATTCGCGAGCTGCTCCGGGAGCGCCGCAGCGTCTTCAACCAGGTGACCGAGCTGACCAACCGGATCAAGCAACAGGGTCAGTAGCACACCGACTCGTTACGGCCCCGCCAACGAAACCACGATCCCCTGGCTTGTCGAGGGGCCTCGACAGGCTCGGCCGTCGATGGATTCAGACCCAGTCGGCCTCGGCCTCCAGCTCGGCGAGCGGCTTGACCAGGATGGCGTCCAGGAAGGCCTGCACATCGACCACCATGTCCACCCCCCGCTCGTCGTAGAGCCACTGCACCTGCAGCCCGTCCATCAAGGCCACCAGGCTGCGGGCCGCGCTGACGGGGCGTACCTCGGGGCGCAACAGGCCCTCGTCGGCCAGGGACTGGAACATCCGGGTATTGCTGTCGGCCAACATCTCGTAGCGCAAGGTGAAATAGGTGTGCGCCGGGTGCGCTGGATCGGTGGCCTCGGCGGAAAGAGTACTGAACAGCTCGACGATCCCGTGCCGCGACGAGTTGTGTCGGACGATGTTCACCACGGCCCGCAGCTGCTGCAAGGGCGTGGTGCCCTCATCACGGGTGTGGAAGCGGGCGCCGTCGTCCTCGTCGCGTCGGGCCAGCACCTCCAACAGCAGGTCCTCCTTGGAGTGGAAGTGGTACAGCAGTCCGGGGTGGGTGATGCCCACCTTGGCGGCGATGTCGCGCAGCGAGGTTCCTCGGTAACCCACCTCCCCGAAGAGCTGGATGGCCGTCTCGATGATCTGCGCGCGGCGCCGATCCCCCTTGGGGCTGGGCTCGTGCTGATCCGTTCCGCTCACCTGTCCAACTCTCCTGTTCGTCGGCGACGACGTGTGTTCGTCCAGTATCGACGCTCGACAAGCCCCGGTTCAATCGCGGTGTGCAGTGGCACGATCCGCGGGGAAGGGCTTGTGCACAATCCACAGTTTGCCTGTGGACAACTGTGGACAACACCCCGACTGGTGTGAACGGGTGGTGGATGGCGTCGGGCGGCGGTGAGGACGATCCACATCCCCACCGGTCCCACCCCCACGTCATGCACAGCCTCGAAGGACAAGAGTCAGGGGGATGACAAGGGCAAGGACCGGTTTTCCACAGCTTCCACAGAAGTGATGACGATGATGAAGTTATAGATCTCTCCAAGCTCTTCAAAGTCAGCGCTCCCCAGAATGTGCACAACTCCCGGAGAACCGGGGGTGAACCCTTGGCAAGCAGTCCCGGAGGCAACCCGGATCTGTCCCGGAGTGGAGCAAAAACTGTCGGACCCCCTCAATAGGGTGGTGGCGGACGACAGGAGCAGCACACCATGACCAGCACCCCTTCCCAGCCAACCCACCTCGCGTCGCCGGCGATCGCCGCAAGTGCCCGGGGCCTGACCAAGCACTATGGCCAGGGCGATGCCCAGGTGATCGCCCTTGATGGGGTGAACGTCGACTTTCGTCGCGGTGAGTTCACCGCCGTGATGGGCCCCTCCGGCTCCGGCAAGTCGACGCTGATGCATTGCGCCGCCGGGCTGGACGTGCCGACATCCGGTGAGGTGATGGTGGGTGAGACCGCCATCGGCAAGCTCAAGGACAAGGAGCTCACCCAACTCCGCCGGGATCGGGTCGGCTTCATCTTCCAGGCCTTCAACCTGGTCCCGACGCTGACCGCCGAGGAGAACATCCTGCTGCCGATGAGGATCGCCGGCCGAGAGCCCGACCAGGAGTGGTACCGGCGAATCATCGACACCGTCGGGCTGGCCAACCGGCTCGGCCACAAGCCGTCGGAACTCTCCGGCGGCCAGCAGCAGCGGGTCGCCTGCGCTCGCGCCCTGGTGGGCAAGCCGGAGATCATCTTCGCCGACGAGCCCACCGGCAACCTGGATTCACGCAGCGCGGCCGAGGTGCTGAACTTCCTGCGGCAGAGCGTCGACGACTTCGGGCAGACCATCGTGATGGTCACTCATGACCCGGTCTCGGCCAGTTATGCGGATCGGGCGCTCTTCCTGGCCGACGGACGGATCGTCGGCGACGTGCCGAATCCGACGCGGGAATCGGTGCTGGCACAGATGGCCCTCCTGGATCCGCGTTTCCTGGACGAGGACCAAGCCGCGGACGAGGCCGCCAGCCGGCGCTCCGCCAACTCCCCCAGCTCTCCCGCCAGCCCGTCGGCACCGGAACGTCCCGCCCGGGGCATCAGCACCCAGGATCCGGTGCTTGCCGGACCCGACCTGCCGGCCCGCCCGCGGCACGCGTCGGAGGACTGAGCAATGTACAAGGCGGCCCTCAAGTCGCTGCTGGCGCGCAAACTGAGACTGCTGATGAGCGCCGTGGCGATCATGCTCGGCGTGGCCTTCGTCGCGGGCACCCTGATCTTCACCGGGATGCTGAAATCCACCTTCGACGACATCATGCGTGGCACCGTCGCCGACGTGAACGTGGTGGTCAAGGGCACCTATGATCCGCAGACCATGGACCAATCGCAGATGTCCAGCACCGCCATGACCCTTACCCCGAAGGACCTGGCGAAGCTGCGCACCGTGCCCGGGGTTGAGCGGGCCGAGGGTGTGATCTCCATGACGGAGGTCTTCCCGATCGGCTCCGACGGGAAGGTGCTGGCCGTTGGCGGTGCCCCCGGGATCGCGTCCAACTGGCTGACCGCACCCGCCCTGGGCAATACCCCCGGCGTGACGCTGAAGGAGGGGCGGGAACCGCGCACCGCCGACGAGGTGGTGGTTGACCCCAAGACCTTGGAGCGTTCCGGCCACCAGATCGGCGACCGGATCAAGTTCGTCAGCTCGGCGGCCGGCAGCTTCAGCAAGACCATCGTCGGCACCGCCTCCTGGGGCAGTGGCGGCAGCGCAGGCGCGATGTACTCCTTCTACACCACACAGGAGGCGCAGAAGCTCTTCCTGGGCGGCAAGGACGTCTACCAGACCGGCTGGGTGAGCCTGCAGCCCGGCGAGGATCCGGTCGCGATGAGCACCGAGGTCGGCAAGGTGCTGCCGCAGGGCTATGAGGCGGTCGACGGGCAGCAGGCAGCCGATGCGACGGCCTCGGTGATCAACCAGGGGCTCAGCTTCATCGACACCTTCCTGCTGGTCTTCGCCGCCATCTCATTGCTGGTGGCCAGCTTCCTGATCGTGAACACCTTCTCCATCCTGGTGGCTCAGCGCAGCCGGGAACTGGCGCTCTTCCGGGCGATGGGAGCCAGCCGTGGCCAGGTGCGCAACACCGTGCTCTTCGAGGCGCTGGTGATCGGCCTGATCGGCGCCACCATCGGGCTCTTCCTGGGCTGGCTGCTGGCGATCGGCATCGTCCAGCTCTTCGGCCAGATGGGGATGGACTTCGGTGGCAAGGTTCCCCGGCCCGGTTGGAATGCCATCCTGGCCTCCTACCTGATCGGCACCCTGGTCACGCTGGTGGCTGCCTGGCTGCCCGCCCGCACCGCCAGCAAGGTGCCGCCTGTGGCGGCGATGACCGGGGCCCTGAGCAATACCGACAAGGGGCTCGGCCGACGAATCGTCGTCGGCCTGGTGCTCACAGTGGCGGGCGCACTGGCCATGATTGCCGGGCTGTGGTGGTTTGACGATGATCGGGCGCTGACCGTCGGGATCGGTGCTGCCGCGGTGCTGCTGGGCGTCGCGGCCGCCAGCCCGTGGATGGGCCGGCCGGTCACCTGGCTGCTGGGCAAGGCCTACCGGGCGGCCTTCGGCGAAGTGGGCAAACTCGCCGAGCTCAATGCCACCCGCCAGCCACGGCGCACCGCGGCGACCGCGTCGGCCCTGATGCTCTCCCTCGCCCTGGTCAGCGCCCTGTCCGTCCTGGGCTCCTCGGCCTCCAGCTCGTTGCGCACCCAGATCAGCGAGGGACTGCGCGGAGACCTGATGGTGGAATCGGCCACCTTCGGCAACTTCCCGCACAGCATCGCGGAGCAGACAACGAAGATCGACGGCGTCGAACAGGTCAACATCCTGCGCGGCGGAATGGCGATTCGTGACGGGGAGCGCACCTGGATTGCGGTGCAGGAGCCGTCCAGCTTCAACCGGATGCTGGCCCAGGAACTCGTCGACGGGCGCCAGGCCACCGGCAAGAATGAGGCGCTGCTGAACCAGGATGCGGCCGAGGAGTGGGGCAAGAAGCTGGGCGACGTGATCACCGTCGTCGGGGGCGACCGCAAGCCGGTGGCGCTCAAGGTGGTCGGCATCTTCACCAATGCCGAGGGCGGCGGCATGGGCAACCTGGTGGTCAACCAGCAGACCGGCGCCCAGTTCGTCCCGGCGAACCAGGACCAGCTGCTCACCGTCGACCTCAAGCCCGGTGCCGACGCCCAGGCCGTGCACGATCGGATGGACGAGATCACCAAGGACCTGCCCACCGTGCGGGTGATGGATTCAGCCGAGCTGATCGAGAACCGCTCCGGCAATGTGAACCAGCTGCTCAACCTGATCTACGGGCTGCTGGGGCTGGCGGTGGTGATCTCCATCCTGGGGATCGTCAACACCCTCGGCCTGGCCGTGGTGGAGCGCACCCGGGAGATCGGCCTGCTGCGTGCCATCGCCCTGACCCGGGGCCAGTTGCGCGGCATGATCACCCTGGAGTCGGTGGTGATCGCGCTGCTCGGCTCGGTACTCGGCATCACCCTGGGGGTGGTCTTCGGTGCGGCGCTGCAACGGGTGCTGGCCGACAGTGGACTGAGTTCGCTCGCGATTCCGTGGGGTCGACTGTTGCTCTTCCTGGCGATCGCCGCACTGGTGGGCGTGCTGGCTGCCGTCTGGCCTGCGCGTCGGGCGGCGCGGCTCAATGTGCTCGACGCCATCGCGCAGGAGTGATCGCCAGCCGACGCGACGACCGCTGGGGTGACCCTCAGGTTGGGCTGGAGGGTTGCTCTCAGCGGGAGTAGGCAGCGATGCGCCGCAGGCCGGGCTTGGATATGATGCCAGCGCCGCAGTGCACCCGTTGCGTTGGCGCCAAAGGGGCCAGCCACACGGTGTTTGCGGGCACCTGAACCAGAACCGAAGGGGACGCCGTGAAGATTCGCCTGGAACGCGATGTGATGGCCGAGGCCGTTGCCTGGGCAGCCCGCAGCCTGCCGAGTCGCCCGAGCGTCCCGATCCTGGCGGGTCTGCTGGTCAGGACCACCGCCGAGGGCGTCACCATGTCCAGCTTCGACTATGAGACCTCGGCGCAGATCAACATCGCCGCCGACGTCCTCGAGCCGGGCGAGGCGCTGGTCTCCGGCCGTCTGCTTGCCGACATCGCCCGCAGCCTGCCCAACAAGCCCGTCGAGCTCACCAGCGACGAGGGCCGGATGGAGCTGGTCTGTGGCTCTGCCCGGTTCACGCTGCAGACGCTGCCCGTCGTCGACTACCCGAACCTGCCGGAGATGCCGGCCGCCACCGGCACCGTGGAGAGCGACGACTTTGCCAAGGCCGTCGGCCAGGTGGTCGTCGCCGCTGGCCGCGACGAGCTGCTGCCCGTCTTCACCGGCGTCCGGGTGGAGATCGAGGGAGAGACCCTCAGCCTGCTGGCCACCGACCGTTACCGGATGGCGCTCAAGGAGCTCGCCTGGCGCCCAAGCGACTCGCAGGCCTCCGGCGCCGCGCTGGTGCCGGCCAAGGTGCTCAGCGAGACCGCCAAGAGCATGGTCGCCGGTGAGAACGTCACCATGAGCCTGTCCAATGCCTCGGCCGGCGATGGCCTGATCGGCTTTGAGGGTGAGGGCTCCGGCGGTACCCGCCAGATCACCACCCGTCTGCTGGACGGCGAGTTCCCCAAGGTGCGGCACCTGATGAATGTGCAGGCGGCGCTGTCGGTCCGGGTGAACACCGCCGAGCTGATCAGCTCCGTGAAGCGCGTCGCTCTGGTGGCCGAGCGCAACACTCCCCTGCGGATGATGATCGGCGACGGCCAGGTGGCCCTGGAGGCCGCGACTGGCGACCAGGCACAGGCCTCCGAGGCGATCGAGGCCGTGGTGGAGAACCATGTCGGCGGAGAGAACCCGATCACCGCGGCCGGTTTCAACCCGCACTACCTGCAGGACGCCCTGAACGCGCTGGACACCCCGTACGTGCACTTCGCCTTCACCGCGCCGGGCAAGCCGTGCTTGGTCACCGGGCTGGCGGATCTGGACTCCGATCCGCTGCCCGACTACAAGCACGTGATCATGCTGATGCGCCTGCCCAACTGACCGGCAGTCGACTCACCCTTTTTGAGGGGCACCCCGAGCTTCGGGGTGCCCCTCGCTCTTGCCCCTGCGAAGTGCTTGACCGAATCCGACGGAGGGGGTTCCCCCGGCGTGCGTCGTGCCATATGGTGTGTGACAAAGATCACAAACCCACCACCGTCGATGGGAGTCTGATGAGCGTCTACGCGCAGCCCGGATCCAGCGAGTCCAAGATCACCGTGGCCGAGAAGTACGGCCACTGGATCAACAATGAATGGGTCGACCCGGTCAAGGGTGAGTACTTCGAGAACGTCACGCCGGTCACCGGCCAGGTCTTCACCCGGGTGGCCCGGGGCACCGCCGAGGACATCGAGAAGGCGCTCGACGCTGCCCACGCCGCCGCCCCCGCCTGGGGCAGGACGTCGACCACCGAGCGCGCCAACATCCTGCTCAAGATCGCCGACCGGATGGAGCAACACCTCGAGGACATCGCCGTCGTCGAGACCTGGGACAACGGCAAGGCCGTGCGCGAGACGCTGAATGCGGACATTCCGTTGGCCGTCGACCACTTCCGCTACTTCGCCGGCTGCCTGCGGGCCCAGGAGGGCTCGATCAGCCAGATCGACGACCAGACCGTCGCCTACCACTTCCACGAGCCGCTGGGCGTCGTCGGCCAGATCATCCCGTGGAACTTCCCGATCCTGATGGCCGTCTGGAAGCTCGCCCCGGCCCTGGCCGCCGGCAATGCCGTCGTGCTCAAGCCCGCCGAGCAGACCCCGTGGAGCATCTTGAAGCTCTTCGAGATCATCGGTGACCTGCTGCCCCCGGGCGTGGTGAACATCGTCAACGGTTTCGGCGTCGAGGCCGGCAAGCCGCTGGCCAGCAATCCGCGGATCGCCAAGATCGTCTTCACCGGCGAGACCACCACCGGCCGGCTGATCATGCAGTACGCCAGCCAGAACATCATCCCGGTGACGCTGGAGCTGGGCGGCAAGAGCCCCAACATCTTCTTCTCCGACGTCGCGGAGGAGCAGGACGCCTTCTACGACAAGGCGCTCGAGGGTTTCGCCATGTTCGCTCTCAACCAGGGCGAGGTGTGCACCTGCCCCAGCCGCGCGCTGGTGCAGAAGAGCATGTACGAGTCCTTCGTCGCCGACGGGATCAAGCGCGTCGAGGCGATCACCCAGGGCAATCCGCTGGACACCGACACGATGATGGGTGCCCAGGCCAGCAATGACCAGTTCGAGAAGATCATGAGCTACCTCAAGATCGGCCGCGACGAGGGCGCCAAGATCCTCACCGGTGGCGACAAGGCTGATCTTGGTGGAGACCTGGCCGGCGGCTTCTACGTGCAGCCGACCATCTTCGAGGGAAACAACTCGATGCGGATCTTCCAGGAGGAGATCTTTGGCCCGGTCGTCGCGCTGACCAGCTTCGAGGACGAGGCCGAGGCGATGCAGATTGCCAACGACACCATCTACGGCCTGGGCGCCGGCCTGTGGACCCGGCACATGCACAAGGCCTACCACATCGGGCGCGCCATCCAGGCCGGCCGGGTGTGGACCAACTGCTACCACCACTACCCCGCGCACGCGGCCTTCGGTGGCTACAAGCAGTCGGGCATCGGCCGGGAGAACCACAAGATGATGCTCGACCACTATCAACAGACCAAGAACCTCCTGGTCAGCTACAGCCCGGACAAGCTGGGCTTCTTCTGAGCGAGCGACGATGACCCACGAGACCCCGGAGGCAATGACGATGGCCGAGCCCGTCGAGGCCCCGTCAGCCGATCAGGCCACGTCCCCCGGGGACTCGTGTTCGGCCACCTCGCAGGCGTGGTGGCAGGAGCTGCCACAACCCACAACGTCCCGGGTGGGGCTCACCCGGGCGGCCGCAGAAGTGCTCGCCCGACTGGTGGAAAAACATGGTCCGGTCATGTTCCACCAGTCGGGCGGGTGCTGTGACGGCTCCGCGCCGATGTGTTACCCACAGGGCGACTTCCTCACTGGGGACAGCGACGTCCTGCTGGGCAGGCTGGCGGTCCCCGGCCTGGAGGATGGCATCGAAGTGTGGATCTCTCGGGCGCAGTTCCGGGCCTGGCAGCACACCCACCTCACCATCGACGCGGTGAAGGGCCGCGGCGCCGGTTTCAGTCTGGAGAGCCCGGAGGGTGTCCGCTTCCTCACCCGCTCACGCCTGCTGACCGACGAGGAGCGAGCCGTTCCGGTGGACTGAGGCACCGGCCATGACGCTCTGAGCGGACGCGGGCTGCCCGTCGTCCACAATGGCGCCGGCTTTCCCTACGCTGGTGATCGACCGGTTCACACCGAGCACTTCTTCGAGAGGAATCACCATGCAGATCGGACTCGTCGGCCTGGGCAAGATGGGCGGCAACATGCGCGAGCGCATCCGCAAGGGCGGCCACACCGTCATCGGTTATGACCGCAACCAGGAGATCAGCGATTCGGCGGACCTGCAGGACATGGTCAACCAGCTCACCGAAGGGCCCAAGGTGGTCTGGGTGATGCTCCCGATCCAGTTCGTCGATGAGACCATCACCCAGCTGGCCGAGATGCTCGACGAGGGTGACGTGATCATCGACGGCGGCAATTCCAAGTGGACCAATGACAAGCGCCATGCTGACCAGCTCAAGGAGAAGGGCATCGGCTTCCTGGACTGTGGCGTCTCCGGCGGCATCTGGGGCCTGGAGCTGGGCTATGCGCTGATGGTCGGTGGCCAGGCCGCCGATGTCGCCAAGGTGCAGCCGGTCTTCGACGCGCTGAAGCCGGAGGGGCCCTATGGCTTCGTGCACGCCGGTGACCACGGCGCCGGGCACTTCGCCAAGATGGTGCACAACGGCATCGAGTACGCCCTGATGCAGGCCTATGCCGAGGGTTGGGAACTGCTGGAGAAGGCCGGCGAGGTGACCGACGTGCCCGCCATCTTCGAGAGCTGGAAGGAGGGCACGGTGATCCGCTCCTGGCTGCTGGATCTCACCGTCGACGCCCTCAACAAGGACCCGCACCTGGACAAGATCGACGACATCGCCGAGGACTCCGGCGAGGGCCGCTGGACCGTCAACGCCGCTGTTGATCTTGGTGTCCCGGTGCCGACCATCGCCGCCAGCCTGTTCGCCCGCTTCGTCAGCCAGCAGGATGACAAGCCGGCGATGAAGATGATCGCCGCCATGCGCAATGAGTTCGGGGGCCACGCCGTCGTCGCGGCTCCGCAGCCCGGCGAGGTTCCCGCCACCCCGCCGCTGCCCGCCGGCGAGAGCGGCAATCCAAAGGGCTCGCTGAACCCGATCAAGCCCGGGAACTGACAGCTGGCCACACCGCGAGAAGTCTGTGGATGGTCACCACCGACGACGGTGGTGACCATCCACATTCTGTTGCCCGGTGTTGCGGCGTTCCACGTGGAACGATCTTGGTCGGTCCGCGTCCCCGGTTCCGCCGAGTAGATTGGAGCCCATGTTCGTCCACCACCTGAACCTGATCGACTGGCGCTGCTATGGCACCGCCGACGTCGAGCTCGGGCCTGGGGTGACGATCTTCGTCGGGCAGAACGGGCAGGGCAAGACCAACCTCGTCGAGGCCGTCGAATACCTGTCCAGCATGGGATCCCACCGTGTCAGCTCCGAGGCGCCCCTGGTGAAGGCGGGCCAGCCGCAGGCCATCCTCCGCGGCCGGGTGCAGGCCGCCAGTGACGACCCGCGCCAGCTGTTGCTGGAGATCGAGGTGAACCCGGGCAAGGCCAACCGCGCCCGGATCAACCGCAATGCCCTGCCGCGCGCCCGGGAGATCTGCGGGGTGCTGCGCACCGTCGTCTTCTCCCCCGAAGACCTGGCGATCGTCAAGGGCGACCCCAGTGATCGCCGCGGCTTCCTGGACCAACTGGTGATCACCCGCTGGCCGCGGATGGCCGGTGTGAAGGCCGACTATGACAAGGCCCTCAAGCAGCGCAACACCCTGCTCAAGTCCTTGGCCGGGCGGGGCGGTCGGGTAGACGAGTACGCCGAATCCACCTTGGAGGTCTGGGACGAACAACTGGCCCGGATCGGCAGCGAACTGCTGCACGCCCGGCTGGACACCCTGACCGACCTGATGCCCTTTGTCAGTGAGGCCTACGAGTCCATCGCCCCCACCAACAATGTGGCGCGGGCGGTCTACAAGACCACACTTGATCTTGTTCCCGGCGTCGCCGAGGAGCCCGGCCGGGAGCTGCTGGAGCGTCGCCTGCTGCAGGCCATGCAGGACCGTCGCCGGGAAGAGATGGCCCGCGGGGTCAGCCTGGTGGGACCGCACCGCGACGACCTCACCTTGTTCATCGGTGAGCTGCCGGCCAAGGGCTATGCCAGCCACGGCGAGTGCTGGAGCCTGGCGCTGGCGCTGCGGCTGGGCGGTTTCCAGCTGTTGCGCTCCGATGGGATCGAGCCGGTGCTGGTGCTGGACGACGTCTTCGCGGAGCTGGACTCCACCCGTCGGCTCCGGCTGGCCGAACACGTCCGCGACGCCGAGCAGGTGCTGGTCACTGCCGCCGTCCCCACCGACGTGCCGGAGCTGCTCACCCAGGACGACCGGGGTGAGCCCACCGGGCGTCGTTACCGGGTGTTGGCAGGCACCGTCGTGCCCGCCGGTGTGGACGGCGAGCCGTTGTCCACAGCTGAGACGCCGCTTGTCCACACTCTGGAAAGTGCATCTGACAAGGGCTTTGACGATGTGAAAGAGCTCACTCCACAGCCTGTGGACAACTCTGTGGATGGACCGGTGGATGACGAGGACCGGCTTGGGGAGAACTCGTGAGCGAACCCGCCAATCCCGACTGGGAACAGGATTCCCCGTCCACAGCCAGCGACGAGGATCGGGAGATCCTGGCCCGGCACGACCCGCTCGGCGTCGACCTCGCCACCCAGATTGCCCAGGGCACCAAGAGCCTGCTGCCGCCCCCACGCGGCGTGCGCAAGACCATGCGGCAGAGCAGGCGACGCTGGGTGGAGCCCGGCACCCGCTCCGGCTCCGGCCCCGATGCCCGTGACCCGCAACCCCTGGGCGCCGCACTGGGCCGGGTGATCGAGGAGCGCGGCTGGCAGCGCGAGGTGAACCTGCGCCACCTGCTGGACCGCTGGGAGGCGCTGGTGGGCCAGACCAATGCCGCCCACTCCCACCCCGAGGGCTACACCGACACCGTGCTGACGGTGCGCTGCGACTCCACCGTCTGGGCCACCAGCCTGCGCTCCCTGGCTCCCAGCCTGGTGGCGCAGCTCAACCGGCAGCTGGGCCAGGGCACCGTCACCCGCATCACCGTGCTGGGCCCCACCGCCCCCAGCTGGAAGCACGGCCCGCGCAGCGTCCGCGACGGCCGCGGCCCCCGCGACACCTACGGCTGAGCCGACCCTGGCGCCGGGATGGGCTCACGGCGTGATGCGAGCGTTACGCACCGGGGTCTTGGTGTTGCGTTCAGCGACGGTGGGTTGCGCGTAGGTCGCGAGCAACGTCACGCCGCCAGCGCGAGCCGATGACGTTGGTGACGCAGGGTGCCCAGGAGGTCACGTCGCGCCGACCATGGTTGGGTGCGCCGGCTGGGGCTCCTGGCGCCGGGATTGTCGGGCGCGGGGTGCCTCCGTCCGCGCAGCCTACGGGAAGTGGCGCGGGGTGCCGGAGCCGGCGCGCGGCGTACGATTTTCGCGGCACAGGAGCATCTGCGGGCCTCCGGGGCGCTGGGGGCCTAGGCGGACCTGCCGCCAGTGCCTGCAAGGTGGCGCCTAGAGCCGCTCAGCGGCACTCCCGGGCCGTGTTGGGCTCCCCAAATGTGGTATATCGACGGATTCGGCTAGAATTTCGGAGTTGGATCCGTACCGTCGCGCCGGAACCCTACCGGGCGGTCGGTGGAGGTCGCCCCCTTGGGAACAGGAGCATGCCCGGTGAGTGAAAGCACCAGTCAGGACGTTACCGTCGATGACAATGATGCAGGACGTCTGGAAGGTCTGATCGACGCCGGTGACACCTCGGTGGCCGCTGGCAGCTACGACGCCGGGCAGATCCAGGTGCTGGAGGGGCTTGAGGCCGTCCGCAAGCGCCCCGGCATGTACATCGGTTCCACCGGTGAGCGCGGCCTGCACCACCTGGTCTATGAGATCGTCGACAACTCCGTCGACGAGGCGCTGGCCGGCTACGGCGACAAGATCGAGGTCTGCATCCTGCCCGACGGCGGGATCTCGGTGGCCGACCACGGCCGTGGCTTCCCGGTCAAGATGCATCCCACGCACGGCCTGCCCGCGGTCACCGTCGCGTTGACCGTGCTGCACGCCGGCGGCAAGTTCGGCGACGGCGGCTACAAGGTCTCCGGCGGTCTGCACGGCGTCGGCTCGTCGGTGGTGAACGCCCTGTCCAGCAAGTTCACCGTCGAGGTCTGGCGCGACGGCTACCGCTGGGAGCAGACCTTCACCCTGGGCGATCCGGACTTTGACCTGCGCCAGTGTGAGGAGACCGAGGAGACCGGCACCAAGGTCACCTTCTACGCCAGCAAGGACATCTTCGAGACCACCAACTACTCCTACGAGACCCTGGCCACCCGCTTCCGGGAGATGGCCTTCCTGAACAAGGGCCTGGAGATCTCCATCACCGACGAGCGGCCCGACCACGTCGACGACGAGGGCAAGCCCAACACGGATTCCTTCCGCTACGACGACGGTCTGGTGGACTATGTGAAATTCATCAACGGCACCCGCGAGCCCATCCACCCCAGCGTGATCAATGTCGAGGCCCACATGCCCGATGCCGGGATGGGCGTGGAGGTGGCGCTGCAGTGGAACACCTCCTACACCTCCAGCGTCCACACCTTCGCCAACACCATCAACACCATCGAGGGTGGCACCCACGAGGAGGGCTTCCGCGCCGCGCTGACCAACACGGTCAACAAGTGGGGCGAGGCCTGGGGCATGATCAAGAAGCGCGAGGACCGCGTCTCCGGCGACGACATCCGCGAGGGCCTGACCGCGATCATCTCGATCATGCTCTCCGAGCCGCAGTTCGAGGGCCAGACAAAGACCAAGCTGGGCAATACCGAGGCCCGCAGCTTCGTGCAGCGTGTTGTCAACGACAAGCTGGGCGACTGGTTCGAGCGCAATCCCGCCGAGGGCAAGGACATCGTCCGCAAGTCCCAGGCCGCGGCCCAGGCCCGGATCGCTGCCCGCAAGGCCCGCGACATGGCCCGCAACCGCAAGGGCCTGCTGGGCGGCGGCGGCCTGCCCGGCAAGCTGGCCGACTGCTCCAGCAACAAGCCGGAGGAGTGCGAGGTCTTCATCGTCGAGGGTGACTCCGCCGGTGGCTCCGCCAAGGGTGGCCGTGACCCGCGCACCCAGGCCATCCTCCCGATCCGCGGCAAGATCCTGAACGTGGAGAAGGCCCGGCTGGACAAGATCCTGCAGAACAAGGAGGTCGAGGCCATCATCAACGCCCTGGGCACCGGCGTTCACGAGGACTTCGACATCGACAAGTTGCGCTACCACAAGATCGTGCTGATGGCCGACGCCGACGTTGACGGCGCCCACATCCGCACCCTGCTGCTCACCCTGCTCTTCCGCTTCATGCCGAAGCTGATCGAACAGGGCAAGGTCTACCTGGCCCAGCCGCCCCTGTTCCGCCTGCGCTGGACCAATGCCCCGCACGAGCTGGCCTACAACGACGCCGAGCGCGATGCCCTGCGCGACGAGGGCATCAAGTCCGGCAAGAAGCTGCCGAACGTCAACCCGATCCAGCGCTACAAGGGCTTGGGCGAGATGAATGCGCAGGACCTGTGGGACACCACGATGGACCCCGACGGGCGGATCCTGCTGCAGGTCACCCTGGCCGATGCCGCGATGGCCGACCAGATGTTCTCTGTCCTGATGGGTGAGGACGTGGAACAGCGCCGCACCTTCATCCAGCGCAATGCCAAGGACGTGAGGTTCTTGGACATCTAGGTCGGCAAGGGGAGGTCAGCTGCCGGGCTACCCGCCCGGGCCAACCGCCCCTCGCTCGTTCCTCGCTCGGGGGGCCAGGCCCATCCACGGCCCGGGCGGGTACCCGGACACCTGACCTCCTACCGCGGCGATGATCCAAGGATTGTGGCCGGCACATGAACTTCACGCAGTACACGATGACAAGGGAAAACACAGATGAGTGAGACCCCGCAGGGCCCCCAGGGCAGCGACGAGCAGGCCAACTCCGAGGATCTTTCCCCGGTGGAGGAGATCATGGCCGACGATGACTCGTCGCAGCCCAAGGAGACCGTCTCCACCGTCGACGAGATCGACGCGCCGGAGCACGGCCGCACCGAGCCGATCGACCTGAACGACGAGATCCAGAAGTCCTATCTGGACTATGCGATGAGTGTGATCGTCGGTCGCGCCCTGCCGGACGTGCGCGATGGGCTCAAGCCGGTGCATCGTCGCGTCCTCTACGCCATGTACGACGGCGGCTACCGCCCCGACCGTGGTTGGAACAAGTGCTCCCGCATCGTCGGCGAGGTGATGGGCAAGTACCACCCGCACGGCGACTCCGCCATCTACGACACCATGGTGCGCCTGGCCCAGCCGTGGGTGATGCGCGCGCCGCTGATCAACGGCCAGGGCAACTTCGGTTCCCCGGGCAATGACCCCGCCGCCGCCATGCGGTACACCGAGTGCAAGATGGCACCGATGGCGATGGAGATGGTCCGCGAGATCGACCAGGACACCGTCGACTTCCGGCCCAACTACGACAACCGGGAGATGGAGCCGTCGGTGCTGCCGGCCCGCTTCCCGAACCTCTTGGTCAACGGCTCCACGGGTATCGCCGTCGGCATGGCCACCAACATCCCCACCCACAACCTGCGCGAGGTCACCGAGGCCGTGCAGTGGAGCCTGGAGCACCCGGAGGCCAGTGACGAGGAGCTGCTCGAGGCGGCGATGGGCTTCGTCAAGGGCCCCGACTTCCCGTTGGGCGCCACCATCGTCGGCCGCGACGGGATCGAGCAGGCCTACCGCACGGGCCGCGGCTCGGTCACGATGCGCGCCGTGGTGGACATCGAGGAGGACAAGAACGGCCGCACCATGCTGGTGGCCAAGGAATTGCCGTACATGTGCAATCCCGACAACCTGGCCTCCAAGATCGCCGAGCTGGTAAACGCCGGCAAGGTCAACGGCATCGCCGACATGCGCGACGAGACCTCCTCACGCGCCGGCCAGCGCCTGGTGATCATCCTCAAGCGCGACGCCCAGCCCCGCGTCGTGCTGAACAACCTGTACAAGCACACCCAGCTGCAGGACACCTTCGGCTGCAACATGCTTGCCCTGGTGGATGACGTGCCGCGCACCCTGCGGCTGGATCAGTTCATCAGCTACTGGGTGAAGCACCAGATCGAGGTCATCCGACGTCGGACCGCCTTCCAGCTCAATGAGGCCGAGGAGCGGGCACACATCCTGCGTGGCCTGGTCAAGGCGCTGGACATGCTGGACGAGGTCATCGCACTGATTCGTCGCTCCCGCACCACCGAGGAGGCCCGCGACGGCCTGATGGCGCTGCTGGACATCGATGAGAAGCAGGCCACCGCCATCCTGGACATGCAGTTGCGGCGCCTGGCCGCGCTGGAGCGGCAGAAGATCGTCGACCGGCTGGCCGAGATCGAGCACTTGATCGAGGATCTGAAGGACATCCTGGCAAACGAGATGCGCCAGCGGAAGATCATCGGTGACGAGCTGCAGGAGATCACCGACAAGTACGGTGACGAGCGTCGCACCAAGATCATCGCCGCCGACGGCGACTTCTCCGACGAGGACTTCATCCCCGACGAGGACATCGTCGTCACCATCACGCACGGCGGCTACGCCAAGCGCACCAAGACCGAGGCCTACCGGGTTCAGAAGCGCGGTGGCAAGGGCGTCAAGGGTGCCAACCTGCGCACTGACGACGAGGTGCAGCACCTGTTCGCCACCACGGCGCACCACTGGGTGCTCTTCTTCACCAACATGGGCCGGGTCTACCGGATCAAGGCCTGGCAGTTGCCCGAGGGCGGTCGCGATGCCAAGGGCGGCCACGTCGCGGGCCTGCTGAGCTTCCTGCCCGACGAGAAGATCGCCCAGGTGCTCACCCTGCGATCCTATGAGGACGCCGACTACCTGTTGCTGGCCACCAAGAAGGGCTTGGTCAAGAAGACCGCGCTGGCGCAGTACGACTCCCCGCGCCAGGCGGGCGTGATCGCGATCAACTTCCGCGACGAGGACGACGAGCTGATCGGCGCGCAGCTGGTGAGCGAGGCCGACGACGTGCTGCTGGTCAGCCGCAAGGGTCAGGCGATCCGCTTCGGCGCCAATGACGAGCAGCTGCGCCCGATGGGCCGCGCCACCAGCGGCGTCACCGGCATGAAGTTCCGCGAGGACGATTCCCTGCTCAGCATGAGCATCATCGACGCCGACATGCCCGAGGACGACCGCTTCGTCTTCACCGTCACCTCCGGCGGCTACGCCAAGCGCACCGCCGTCAGCGAGTACCGCCAGCAGGGCCGGGGCGGCCTGGGCATCAAGGCGATGAAGCTGGCCGACGACCGGGGCGACCTGGTGGGTGGCCTGGTGGTCAGCGAACATGACGAGGTGATCGCCATCAAGCACTCCGGCCAGATCACCCGCTCCGCCGTCGCGGACGTGCCCGCCAAGGGCCGCGACACCATGGGCGTGAAGTTCGTCGGGGTGCGCGGTGAGGACCACGTGGCCGTGATCGCGATCAACCCCGAGAGCCATGAGGACGAGGCCATCGAGGCGATCGCGGAGGCGGTTATGCCGGACGATATGCCCACAACTGACGAGTCGGCGCCCGCGCAGGCCGATTCCCCCGCTACCGTAGGGGAGCAGAATTCGGACGACGTGACCGATGCAGCTGTCTCGACAGACGATGTGACCGAGGACAACCAGGAGGAATCCGGTGAGTGATCCGACCAGCGCCGCCAAGATCGGTGCCCAGGCGGCCCAGTCCGCCAAGGAGGCGAGCAGCGACGAGGTGACGGTCGTCGAAGCCGGAACGGCCGCGACCGCCGGCGCGACGGGCGAGTCGGCCTGGGTCAAGGCTCGCAAGAAGCTCACCGAGACCTCCTCCACCGTCGGCAACAAGGTCACCGATCTGAAGGACCGCACCATGACCAAGGCTGCCGAGGTGACCGCCAGTGACAACACGGCCGAGCCCGCCAGCGTGCCCGGCACCAGCGGCGCGACCGCCTCGAGCGTGGACGGGGAACCCGGCGGCGCCGTGACCCGGCGCACCCGCAAGGCGCGGCTGCGGCTCTCCCGGCTGGATCCGTGGTCGGTGATGAAGACCATGCTGATGTTCTCCATCGCGGGTGGCATCATCTTCTTCGTCGCCACTTGGGTGGTGTGGGGTGTGATCAATGCGTCGGGCGTCTTCGAGAGCGTCAACAAGGCCGTCACTGACCTGGTGGCCAGCCCGGGCAGCGACACCGCCTTCCGGCTGGAGGACTACGTCAACACCCACAAGGTGCTGGGCTTCGCCGCGCTGATCTCGGCGATCAATGTGATCCTGCTCACCGCACTGGCGACGCTGTTCAGCTTCCTCTACAACCTGGCCGCCACCGTGATCGGCGGCCTCGAGGTCACCCTCGCGGAGGACTGACAGCCAAAGTTCACCCCCGATTTGTGCTCCGGCCATGGAGCACGATAAAGTCTCTCTTCGTTGCGAGAGCGACTCCGGGCCTATAGCTCAGTCGGTTAGAGCGCTGCCCTGATAAGGCAGAGGTCACTGGTTCAAGTCCAGTTAGGCCCACAGCATTCCCCTTGGTCATTGGCCAAGGGGATTTCTGTTTCCCCGGTCCTGGTGGCGCAGCCGGTCCCAGGCGCGACGCTCGATCAGCACGGGCACGAAATCCCGGATCGGGCCGGTGAGTTCCGCGTAGACCTGCTCGACGGTGGTGCGCACCAGATCTGGCGGCAGCTGGGGGAAGACCAGACCCAAGCGCGCGATCACGCCCTGCACCTCTCGCCACTCGTAGTCGGGTGTGACGGTCAGCACGATCGACGAGCGCGCCTCCACCCGGTAGCGCTGCTGGTCGGCGACCGGTGGTGGCGGGTCCACGAAGTCGTCGGGGGAGGGTAGGGCGGTGTCCACCAGCCGGCACCAGCGATAACCGTCGGGAAGTGGCGGCAGCGCGAACTCCAGCGGCTCCCAGTAGGCGTTGAAGACCATGTGCAGGTGCTCGGTGCTGGTCGGGTGGTCCAGTTCGACGGCCAGGGTGTGCGAACCGTCGCCAAAATCCGGCTGGCCGAGCTCCACCCCGTGCCAGGTGACGGTCGCCCCCTCGCTCTCGCCCCAGAAGTTCTGCATCGCGAAGAGCACGGAGCCGCGCCGGTAGTGCATCGCCTTGCGGACAAAGCGCAGCAGCCCGCGGTGACGGGTGGGTCCATCCCAGTCGTACCAGCCGAGCTCATTGTCCTGGCAGTAGGCGTTGTTGTTGCCGTGCTGGGTGCGGCGCACCTCGTCGCCCATCAGCATCATCGGACGCCCCTGGGAGACCATCAGCGCCACCAGGAAGTTGCGGATCTGCCGCTCCCGCAGGGCCTCCACCTCGGCGTCGTCGGTGGGGCCCTCGACGCCGCAGTTCCAGCTCTCGTTGTCATTGGCACCGTCGCGATTGTCCTCGCCATTGGCCTCGTTGTGCTTGTGGTCGTAGCTGACCAGGTCATTCAGGGTGAAGCCGTCGTGGGCGGTGATGAAGTTGATGCTGCGCAGCGGGTCCCGGCCAGGCTGGCTGAACAGCCGGGCACTGCCCATCAGGCCGTCGGCAAAGCGGTCGGCCAGCCCAGCGTCGCCCTTGATGAAGCGCCGGGCGGTGTCGCGGTAGGCGCCATTCCAGACGGCCCAGCGGTCCCCGACGAAGGTGGCCACCTCGTACAGCCCGACGGCATCCCAGGCCTCGGCGATGATCTTGGTGTCGGCCAGCACCGGGTCGGTCTCGATGTCCCACAGGATCGGCGGATTGCGCAGCGGGATGCCGTCCTGGCCGCGGGAGAGCACCGAGGCCAGGTCAAAGCGGAAACCGTCGACGTGCAGGTGCTGCACCCAGGAGCGCAGGCAGTCCAGGATCAGCCGGCGCACCACCGTCTCGTTGGTGTTGAAGGTGTTGCCGGTGCCGGTGAAGTCGTCATAGGCCAGGCCGTCCTGGGTGCGCACGATGTAGTAGGTGAGGTTGTCGAAGCCGCGCCACGACGTGATCGGCCCGCCCACGCCCTCCTCCGACGTGTGGTTGAAGACCACGTCCAGGATCACCTCGATCCCCGCCCGGTGCAGCGCCTTCACCAGATCCTTGAACTCCTCGACGGGCCCCAGCGGATCCGTGCGCGAGCTGAACTGGGCGTGCGGGGCAAACAGGGCCATCGGCTGGTAGCCCCAGTAGTTGCTGCGCCCGGGCGGTGCGGTCTGCCAGTCGAACTGCTGCACCGGCAGCAATTCCACCGTCGTGACGCCGAGCTGCTTCAGGTAGGGGATCTTCTGGATCAGACCGCGGTAGGTTCCCCGGGCCTGGGGATCGACGTCGCTGCTGGCCCCGGCCGTGAAGCCCTTGACGTGCATCTCGTAGATGAAGGTGGCGTCGAAGTCGCGGCCGAGCGGGCGGTCACCCTCCCAGTCATAGGCGTCGGGATCCACCACGACGCTCTTGGGCGCGACGGCGGTGTTGTCGCCCGGCTGGCAGGCGGCGCGGCGCGAGTAGCCGTCGGGGAAGCTGACGGCCAGGGCATAGGGATCCACCAGCAGCTTGTCGGGGTCGAAGAGCAGGCCCTCGTCGGGGCGGCGCGGCCCGTCGACGTGGTAGCCGTAGAGCTGGCCGGCGCGCAGGCCCGGGACGAAGACGTGCCAGTAGTGGTAGGTGCGGTTGGTGCGCGGTTCCAGCTGGATGGCGCGGGCGGCTTCGGCGTCCTCGGCATCGTCGAAGAGCGCGAGGGTGACCGACGTCGCATCCCGGGAGAAGACGCAGAAGGTGACGCCGGCGGGGCTGACGGTGGCGCCCAGCGGCGGCACCCCGGTGATGGCCCGGACGCCGCCGACGGGGGCCGATCGGGCGGCCAGCCGGGCACGACTGCGGCGCTCCACCAGCAGGGGGACGTAGTCGACGATGGGCCCGGAGGCGCTGGCGTAGACCTCACGCACGGTGGCGTTCACCTCCGCGCCGGTGAGGCGGGGAAACTCGTCGGTCAGTCGGGCGATCAGGGTGTCGAGTTCGAGTTCATCCATGCCTGCCATGGCTCACCTCTGTAGCGGAGACGCGTCCATCACCAACCTACCCCGCGGGGTTTCGGGACGGGGCCGTCGGGGCCAGTGGACGTCACAGTGCTGCCAGGCTTCTCAACGCTCCGGGGCCGACGGGTTTGCGCCACAAACCACATCCAGATTCGGACCCATTGCCACTACGGCACCAGGTCGCCTTCAGGATGCAGTTTGTGGCGCAGACCATCGGCGCCTGCCGGTCTGTCGAGCGGGATTCTCGGTCGGCTGGCCCGGAGACCGCCAAGGAGCCCCGACAGGCTCGGGGATCGTGGTCACGTTTCTGCCCCGCAAAACGTGGTTGGCAAGCCTCTCCTTCGGTGCGCGAGGACGGATTTGGGGTCATCCTGATGGTGTCGCGGCCGTGCGTTGCCGCGCGGAGCAGGAGCTGCCGTGCCCACCATTGTGCAGACCGTCGGTCACCCCGAGGGCAATGTCGGGGGCCGGCTCAACTGGCTGCGGGCCGCGGTGCTGGGCGCCAATGACGGCATCGTCTCCATCGCGGGCCTGCTGATCGGCGTCGCCGGGGCCTCCGCGTCGGCCAGCGCGCTGGTCACCGCCGGTGTGGCCGGCATCTCCGCCGGCGCAATGTCGATGGCCGTCGGCGAGTACGTCTCGGTCAGTGCCCAGCGCGACTCCGAACACGCGATGCTGGCGATGGAGCGCAAGGAGCTGGCGGAGATCCCGGAGGAGGAGACGCTGGAGATGGCGCACCTGCTGGCCAGGCTGGGGATGAGTGACGAGACCGCCACCCGCGCGGCGCAGGAGATCCACCGGACCGACGCCCTCAGCGCGCACGCCCAGCTGGAACTCGGGATCGATCCGGAGGCGACGGCCAACCCGCTGGAGGCCTCGCTGGCGTCGGCGGCCGCCTTCGTGCTGGGCGGTCTGGTGCCGCTGCTGGCCGTGCTGGTCTCCCCGAACAGCCTGGCGGTTCCGGTCACCGTCGCCGCAGTGGTGGTCGCGCTGATCCTCACCGGTGCCGCCTCCGCGACATTGGGCATGGCCCCCGTCCCGCGCGCAATCCTGCGCAACGTGGCCGGGGGCCTGGTGGCGATGGCAATCACCTTCGGGATCGGCCGCCTGTTCGGGGCGACCGTCGGCTGATCAGCCCTTCAGCTTGAGCGCCTCCCGGAAGCCCAGCCGGCCCTGCGTCTGCAGCAGTGCCCGACGGTAGATCCGCTCGCCCAGTAACACCGTGATCCCGGCGAAGACCAGGTTCAGCGCCAGCGCGATCAGCCCGTCCCACCAGTGCGCCGTGCCCTCCACGATCCGGGCGGGCATCAGGATGCCGGAGACGATCGGCACATAGCTGAGCACCACCTTCCAGACACCCGTCGCCAGGAAGCCGGCCATGTAGGCGCCCATCAGCAGGTAGATCAGCGGTGCGCTGGTGTGCTGCAGGTCTTCGCTGCGGGTGCCCATTGCGCCCGCCGCGGCCCAGATGCAGGCCAGGGCCAGGAAGCTGGCGACGAAGAGCAGCAGGTACCAGCCGACCGCGGCCCCCATCAGCGGCATGAACTCCTTGAAGCGGGGAATGAAACTGGCGCCCACCAGGCCGGTGCCCACCAGCAGCGCCATCTGCCCCAGCGCCAGGATGGTGTTGCCGATCACCTTGCCGGCCAGCAACTGTCGCACCGGGATGGCCGCCACCAGGATCTCCACGATCCGCGACTGCTTCTCCTCGATCACACTCTGGGCGATCTGCATGCCATAGGTCATTGCGGACATCAGGAAGAGCACCGCGAAGACCAGACTCATCACCTTGCCCGCCGACGACCGGGTGGAGTCACCCTCCAGCAGGTGGCTGCCGACGGTGCTGGCAGCGGTCAGCTCGCCCACCGAGGTGCCCGCCTTCTGCGCGGTGGCGGCCATTACCTGGCCGCTGACCGCCTGCTGGGTGATGCTGGCCAGGCCCTCGTCGGGTGAGTTCTTCCAGGTCAATTCCCAGCCCTGCCCCTTGCGCTGCAGCAGGGCGTCGGCGTCGCCGTCACGCAGCAACTGCTCGGCCGCGGCCACGTCGGCAACCTTCTTCACCTCGACGGAATCCTTGTCGGACTGCTGCTTGGCGACGGCGTCCAGAGTGCCCGCCAGCTGCTGCGACGGGGCATCGACCACGGCCACCTGGTAGTGGGTCGCCTTGGAACTGAAGTAGGCGCTGGCACCCATGGAGGCCAGCACCATCAGCAGGGTGACCAAGGTGCCGATGATGAAGGACTTGTCCGTCAGCTTCACCAGGATCTCGCGGGTCATCACCGTGAGCCACGGTGCCTGACGGCCCTGCGGTGCGGCCACCGGCTCGGTGGCGGTGGGGCGCTCGTTCTGGATGGTGCTCATGCTGCAACCTCCCGGTAGATCTCGGACAGGGTGGGACGGATCCGGGTCAGTTCGTAGACCTCGCCGCGCCGCAGCGCCTCGGTCAGGACGGCGCGCTCGGCACCGGCCTCGGTGAACTCCAGCAGCGCGGTGCAACCGGCGACGTCGTCGGCCTGGACGCCGGGGATGTCGCGCACCCACCCGGCGTCGACGCTGGTCACCAGGCGGTGCCGCACCCGCCCGCGGGATTCCAGGTCATCCTTGCTGCCCTTGGCGACGACGCGGCCCTTGGCCAAGATCACCAGGCCGTCGCAGAGCCGGTCGATCAGGTCCAGCTGGTGGCTGCTGAACAGCACCGGGATGCCGTCGGCGGCGCGCTCGCGCAGCAGGTCGGCCATCTGGTCGATCGCCGCCGGATCCAGCCCGCTGAACGGTTCGTCGAGCACCAGGCAGGTGGGATTGGCCATCACCGCGGCCGCAATCTGCACCCGCTGCTGGTTGCCCAGACTGAGCTTCTCCAGCTTGTCCTTGAGCCGCGCGCCCAAGCCGAACCGCTCCAGGATCTGGGTGGCCTCGGCGCGGGCGGCGGGGGCGCTCATCCCCTTGAGCCGGGCCAGGTAGACCAGCTGCTCCAGGATCGGTTGCTTGGGGTAGAGGCCACGCTCCTCGGGCATGTAGCCAAAGTGGGAGCGGTCCGCGAAGGTGGCGGGGCGCCCCTGCCACAGCACCTCGCCGGAGTCGGGGGGCAGCAGGCCCATCATCATCCGCATCGTGGTGGTCTTGCCGGCGCCATTGCCACCGACGAAACCGATCATCTGCCCCTTCCCGACGGTGAACGACACGTCGTCTGCGGCGATGTTCTCGCCATAGCGACGGGTGAGGTGTTGCACCTCCAGCATGGTTGCCTCCCTGGGTTGTGACCGGTGTCCGGCCTTGTACATCCAGCCTTGCAGTGGCCGCGACGCGGCACATCCGCCGCTCGATGGACTTCCGGGCTCCGCCTTGCGATGGGCCGGGTCCCGGAAGTCACGGCGCGCCGGCTTGAGGACGGTGCGCCAGGGGGTGTTCGGTGCGCCCGGTATGTCGGGCACGGGGTGCATCGAGGGGCGCGGGGTGCCGGAGGTGGCGCGACGTGCGTGCCGGGCTCCGCCGCTCGGCGGGCGGGGGCTCGACAGGCTCGGCCATCGTGACTGATTGAGCGCTGTCGTGACCACGGTCCCGAGCCAGTCGCAGGGGTCTGGGGACAACCCTGCGAGGGTTGCGCAGCGCGTGAGGTGTGCGACGTTGTCCGCCGGGCCCCAGGCGGGAGACTCCGAGTATGACGAGCATCATGTGCAACCCATGCAGGGTTGGGAGCCGGGGCCTCGACAGGCTCGGCCATCGTGACTGATTGAGCGCTGTCGTGACCACGGTCCCGAGCCAGTCGCGGGGCTCGGCCGTCGCGTGCTGGGGGCCGAGGGAAGCTCCGGGCCCCGATGGGATCAGTGGGCCAGGCCGGCGCGGTGGGCCCAGACGACGGCCTGCACCCGGTCTCGCACGCCCAGCTTGGCCAGCACATTGGAGACGTGGGTCTTCACCGTCGCCTCGCCGACGAAGAGCTGCTCCGCGATCTCGTGGTTGCTCAAGCCCTCGGCCACCAGGCGGAGCACTTCGGTCTCCCGGGCGGTCAGCTCCACCCCGTGGGGGAGCTGGACCGTCGCGTCAGGCCTGGTGGCGGCAACCGGGGTGGGGGTGCCGGATTCATGGCTGACCATCCGGCGGATCACTCGGGTGGTGACGTCGGGGGCCAGCAGGGCCTGACCATTGGCCACCACCCTGATCGCATCCACCAGCCGCTCCGGCTCGGCATTCTTCAGCAGGAACCCCGCGGCACCGGCCTCCAGAGCGTCGAAGAGGTAGTCGTCGCGGTCGAAGGTGGTCAGGATCACCACGCGGGAAAGCTCCTCGGCGACCACCTCGCGGGTGGCGGCAATCCCGTCGAGCACCGGCATCTGCACGTCCATCAGGATGATGTCGGGGCGCAGCTCCCGGGCCAGCTCCACGGCCTCGCGGCCGTTGGCGGCGGCACCGACGACGGTGATGTCGTCCTCCACTGCCAGGATCATCTGGAAACCGCTGCGCACCAGCGCCTGGTCGTCGGCCAGCAGTACCCGGATCATCATGCCCCCATCATCGTGCTGCCCAGGGGCAGGCGCACCCGCACCCGGTAACCGCCGGTCACCCGCGGGCCGATCTCCGAGCTGCCGCCGTGCGAGGTGACCCGTTCCCGCATGCCCAGCAAACCAAGCCCGCTGCCCGAGGTGCCCGAGCGCGGTCGGCCCTCGTCCAGGATCTCCACCTCGGCCCAGCCCGACGGCCCGTCGGCCTGCACCCGCACCGCGACGCTGGCCGAGCGCGCGGTGGAGTGCCGGGTGATGTTGGTCAACGCCTCCTGCACGGTGCGGTAGAGCGAGAGCTGCAACGGCAGCGGCAGGCCGTTGGCGCTGCCGGGAGGGTTCTCGGTGAGGCTGTGCTCCACCTGGAGCCCGGCCTCGGTGAACTCGGCGTAGAGCGCGGGCAGGGCGTCCAGGGTGGGTTGCGGGCCGCGCTCCCCGCCGTCGCCATTGGCGCCAGCCTCGGAACGGGAACCGGCGTCGGCCCCACGCAGCGCGCCCAGCAGGCCGCGCATCTGGGTGACTGCCTGCCGGGAGCTCTCCTCGACGCCGGACAGCGCCTGCGCGGCGGTCTCCGGGTCGCGTTGCAACAGGCGTCGGGCGCCGGCGGCCTGGATCCCCATCACCGAAACGTGATGGGCGACGACGTCGTGCAGTTCCCGCGCGATCCGTAGCCGCTCGTCGACGACGGCCTGATCCCGCAGGCCGGCGGCCTGGGCGGCGATGGTCTCGGTCTGGTCCGCCAGCCGGGCACGGTCGCGGGCCTGCCGCCAGGCGGACTGGCCCATCGCCATTGCCCCACCCAGATAGGTGACGTTCAGCAGCGAGGTCCAGAGCACCCAGGCCGGGATGGGTGGCAGCAGCCCGTGGGCATGGACGTCCTTGGTGTTCTCCCGGAAGCCCTCGATGGCCTGGCCCATCGCGAAGTCCCAGGCCACCCAGAAGCCGAAGCCCACCGCCAGACAACCCATCGCCAGGGCGACACTGCGCCGGTCGGCGGCCCACGCCACCGCGGAGTAGATGGTGAAGAAGAAGACCAGCTGGTAGGGCATGGCGTAACCCACCTCGCCCACCCAGGTGGTGGTGACGAAGAAGTGCGCCGCGGCCAGCCCGAAGACGGCCAGCGGGTAACGCCGTCGCCAGATCAGCAAGCCACAGATGCTGACCAGCACCAGGTACTGTGCCCAGACCGGCCGGGCGTCGGAGAAGTCTGCGAAGGATCGGGTCAGCTCCAGACTGGCCGCGCTGAACAGGAAGATGCCGATCGTCACCAGCACATCGCGGCGCACCACCGCTTGCCGGGGGCGCTGCCAGGCGTCGTCGCCGCCAAACCAGTCGAGCCAACTCATGCGCCGCAGCCTAGTCAGGCAACGGACACGGCCGCCTCCGCCACAAGGGGGAGACGGCCGTGCTCGTCGTCGGGGATGCCGGAAGAGCCGGGGGATCAGGCCAGCAACGTCCGGTCGGACAGGTCGCCCTTGATCCTGGCGAACTGCTCCAGCAGTTGCTCCACCGTCGCGTTCTTCTTGTCCTCGCCGGCCAGCTCGTAGATGATCCGGCCCTCATGCATCATCACCAGCCGGTTGCCCAGCTCCAGCGCCTGACGCATGTTGTGCGTCACCATCAGCGTGGTCAGGTGGTAGCGGGCGACGGCATCGCGGGTGAGCCGGGTGACCAGCTCCGCACGGGCCGGATCCAGCGCGGCGGTGTGCTCGTCCAGCAGCAGGATCTTGGGGTGGCTGAAGGTGGCCATCAGCAGGCTGAGGGCCTGCCGCTGGCCGC
The DNA here is from genome assembly GCF_038433135.1 of Luteococcus sp. H91. Lineage (NCBI taxonomy): Bacteria > Bacillati > Actinomycetota > Actinomycetes > Propionibacteriales > Propionibacteriaceae > Luteococcus > Luteococcus sp. H91. The sequence continues at coordinate 123,914 of NZ_JBCDMV010000013.1, forward strand.
CGGAGAGGAAGCCGGTGTCGGTCTTGAGTCGGTCTTCCAGGCCGAGTTCCAACGCGGTGAGCTCCTGCTTGAACAGGTGCCGCTTGGCATTGGTGACGCCATTGCGCAGGCCGCGACGCTTGCCGCGGGACAGCGCCATCGCCAGGTTCTGCTCGATGGTGCCGTTGGGGGTGGTGCCGGCCATTGGATCCTGGAAGACCCGGCCGACGTGGTTGGCCACCTTGTGGGCGGGCAGCTTGGTGACGTCGATCCCATCGATCCAGATGGAGCCGGATTCGGGACGGAATTCGCCGGCGATCAGGTTCAACAGGGTCGACTTGCCGGCGCCATTGCTACCGATGATGGTGACGAAGTCGCCCTCGGCCAAGGTGAGGCTCAGGTCATTGAGCGCCACCTTCTCGTTGGGGGTGTCGGGGAAGAAGACCTTGCGCAGGCCGCGGACCTCAAGCACGAACCTCTCCCTTCTCCGCCGCCTTCATCAGCTGGGCGCGACGCCGGGCGCGCCAGCGTCGCATGATCGCCATCCGGGGCAGCAGCAGCGCGGCGATCACCAGCAGCGCGGAGATCAGCTTCATGTCGTTGGGGTTGAAGCCCACCTGCAGGGCCAGCTGGATCACCTCGCGGTAGACCACCGAACCCAGCAACACCGCAAAGGTGGCAAAGATGAAGCGACGGCTGGTGACCAGCGCCTGCCCGATGATCACCGACGCCAGGCCGGCGACGATCAGGCCGATGCCCATCCCGATGTCCGCAAAGCCCTGGTACTGCGCGATCAGCGCTCCCGACAGACCCACCAGACCATTGCTCAGGGAGAGCCCCAGGATCTTGGTGAAGTCGGTGGAGACGCCCTGCGCGCGGATCATCCGCTCGTTGTCGCCGGTGGCCTGCAAGGCCAGGCCCAGATCGGTGTTCAGGAACCAGTCGAGCACCAGCATCACCAGCAGCGCCATCACGCCGAAGATCCCGACCGAGACCCAGGTGCCGAAGAGCTCCTGGTCGCGCAGCCCGGAGAGCAGGGTCTCGGAGCGCAGCAGCGGCAGGTTGGCCTTGCCCATGATCCGCAGGTTGATGGAGTACAGCGCAATCTGGGTCAGGATGCCCGCCAGCAGCGGGTTGATCCGGCCCTTGGTGTGCAGCACGCCCGTGACCAGGCCCGCCAAGGTGCCGGCGACGCCGCCCAGCAGGGTGGCCAGCAGCGGCGGCTGGCCGGCGATGATGCCGGACGCCGCCACCGCAGCACCCGTCGTGAAGGAACCGTCGACGGTCAGGTCTGGGAAGTCGAGTACCCGGAAGGTGAGGTACACCCCCAGGGCCATCAGCCCGTAGATCAGGCCAAGGTCAAGGGCGGCCAACATCTACTTGACGACCTCCGCCTTGCCCTGCAGCTCGGCCGGGATGGTGATGCCGATCTTCTTGGCGGTGGTCTCGTTGACCATCAGCTTGGGGTCGGTCTGGGTCTCGACGGCCATGCTGGCCGGGTCGGCGCCCTCCTTGAGGATCTTCACGGCCATCTTGCCGGTCTGCTCGCCCAGCTTGGTGTAGTCGATGCCGTAGGTGATCAGCGCGCCCTTCTTCACCGAGTCACCCTCGCCCGCGACGACCGGGATCTTCTTGGATTCGGCGGTGGCCAGCACGGAGTCCAGGCCGGAGACCACGTTGTTGTCGGTGGGGAGGTACCAGGCGTCGGCGCTCAGCGACTGCGCGGCCTGCTGCAGCTCGGAGGTGTTGGTGATGGTCTTGGTCACCACCTCCAGACCCTCCTTGGCGGCGGCCTCCTTGGCGGCCTTGACCTGCACCTCCGAGTTCACCTCACCCGACGAGTACAGGATGCCGACGCTCTTGGCCGACGGCTTGATCTTCTTGATCAGGGCGATCTGCTCGGCGACGGGATTCATGTCCGAGGTGCCGGTGATGTTGCTGCCGGGCTTGTCCATGGAGCTGACCAGCTGTGCGGAGACCGGATCGGTGACCGCGGTGAACAGGATCGGGGTCTTGGTGATGGCCTGGGCGGAGGCCTGCGCCGTCGGGGTGGCAATGGCCAGCACCAGATCCAGCTTGGCGTCGTTGAACTTGGTGGCGATGCTGGTGGCGGTGGCCTGGTCGCCCTGCGCATTCTGCTCGTCGTAGGTGACCTTCAGGCCGGCGTCGGTCAGGGCCTTCTTGAAACCGGCCTTCGACGCGTCCAGCGACGGGTGCGCGACGATCTGGGTGATGCCGATCGTGTACTCGTCCTTCTGGGCGGTTCCTGCGGTGTCCGACTTCTTCGACGAACAGCCGGTCAGGGCCAGGCTGGCGGTGGCCACCACGGTGGCCAGGGTGGTCAGGGGCGAGCGCTTCACGATGAGTCCTTCCGACGGGTGGCAAGAAGGTAGCCCAGCGGGCGGGGCGGTGGGGGTTGTCTCACGCGGGGATTCCCGCGCAGGATTCTGGGTGGCCGACGGGACGCCCGCCGGGATGGTGAGCTCGGGCGGACGCCGCCGGGCGCTCCTGCGCGAGCGTCGGCCGCTTGCCCCGGATGACGCAAGGGGGCCTTCGGTGAAATCCTCGTGAACGAGCGGGCGTTCGCCGTGGTGGCGTCGGCAGCGGCCCGGAGCCGCCAGGATTCCGTGCAGCAAGGAATGTTTGCCACCCCGAGCAGCCGTGGACGAATGTTTGGTGGTGAATTTCGGTACACAGTGACCCGGCTCGCAGAAACCTGTACGAGCGTGCAGAATAAGCCCGTGAGCAAGGTACTGATTGTTGAGGACTCAGAGGTCATCAGGGCTTCGGTGGTGTCCGCGCTGCGCTCGCAGGGGCATCTGGCGCAGGCCTTGCCCGACGGCACCGAGCTGGAGCGCGCGATCACCGCCAACCAGCCCGATCTGGTGATTCTGGACGTGATGCTGCCCGGCGGCCGAGACGGCTTCGAGCTGCTCGGCGTGGTGCGCAAACTCTCCCGCGCCGGCGTGATGATGCTCACCGCTCGCGACGAGATGACCGACCGGATCCGTGGCCTCAGCCAGGGTGCCGACGACTACCTGGCCAAGCCCTTTGCCATGGTGGAGCTGATGGCCCGGGTGGAGGCGATCCTGCGTCGCACCGGCTCACTGGGCAGCAGCGTGACGGTCGGTGACCTGACCATCGCCGACGACGCCGCGATCGTCACCCGCAACGGCACCACCATCGACCTGACCGAGACCGAACGTCGCCTGCTCAGCCAGCTGGCCAAGCACCCCGAGCGCGTCGTCTCCAAGACCCAGCTGCTGACCGCGGTGTGGGGCTATGACGGCTACGACGAGAACATCGTGGAGGTGCACATCTCCAGCCTTCGTCGTCGACTTGAGGCACATGGCCCGCGGGTGATCCATACCGTGCGTGGCCGCGGGTACCGGCTGGGAACTACGTGATCGGTCGCCGGTCCATCCGTGTTCGAGTACTGGCAGCAATGTTCGTGGTGCTGGTGCTCACCATGCTGGGCGTCGGTGTGGTCACCGACGCCGTGTTCATGAACCGGCAGATCAACGAGATGGAGGGGCGGCTCAACGCGTCGGCCGCCCATGCCCAGACCCTGGCGCGCGAACCCATCACCCCCGAGGATCTGGTGGAGCACCTGGCCCGGGGCAACATGCAGGCCAGTGTCCTCACGGCCGACGGAAGGGTGGTCGGTGCTCCCCGTCCGGCCGAGCGCACCCGGTTCGTGACCGACCCGCTGGATGCCAATGGGGTGTTGCGCGGCGCCGAGGTGACGGTCTGGGAATCCACCGATTCCATCGTCAGCGCCCGGCGCACCCTGGATGCGTCGCTGCTGCTGGTGGGCCTGTTGGGCATTGTCGGCGCCAGCCTGCTGACCATCGTGATCACCGACGTCGCACTGAAGCCCCTCGAGGTGATGGCGGACCGCGCCAACCGGATCAAGGAGGGTGAGCGCGGAATCCGGATGGCCGCGCCGCACGAGACCTCCGAGGTGGGACGCACCGCCGCTGCCGTCGACGGGATGCTCGACGAGTTGGAGGGTGCCGAGATCCGCGCCCGGGCCGCGGAGGCCCAGGCCCGTGCTTCCGCGGAGCAGATGCAGGGTTTCCTTTCCGACGCCGCCCACGAGTTGAAGACCCCGATGGCGGGTATCCAGGCCGCCGCCGAATCCCTGATCCAGCTTCCCGAGGATGCCCACGAGGAGCGCGAACAACTGGCCTTCCTGCTGGGCCGGGAGGCCAACCGCGGCGGGCACCTGGTGAACAGCCTGCTGGAGGCGGCCCGGGTGGACGCCGGCCCACGGCTGAGCCTGGAGCTGCTGGATCTGGCGGATCTGGCGCTGGCCGAACAGCGTCGGATATCGCTCGTCCACCCGCGACTGGAGGTGCTGATCCAGGGCAGGAACCAGTTGGTGCGGGCAGACCGTCAGGGCATCACCAGCGTGCTGCGCAATCTGGTGGACAATGCTGCCCGCGCCGCCGGCCCGGAGGGCTGGATGGTGATCGACCTGAGTTCCGATCGTCGCGGTGGAGCGGATATGGCCGTGCTCCGGGTGACCGACTCCGGCCCGGGCATACCCGTCGAGGATCGCGAGCGGGTCTTCGACCGGCTGGTGCGGCTCTCCAGCACAGCCACCACCACCAAGGGTTCCGGCCTTGGCCTGTCCATCGCCCGCGGCTACGCCCGCGCCCACGGCGGCGATGTGGTCTACGTCGCCGATGCCCCCGATCTGCCGCTCGACGAGGAGGGCCGCCCGCGGCGCCCCGGTGCCTGCTTCGAGGTCTGCCTCCCGCTGGCGCGCAAGGCTGCCCCGGTGGCCGCCCAGCGCCTGGAGAGCACCGCCTGAGAGCTCTCTGGCAAGGCCATTTCCGCACTACGACGTGGTGTACTAGTCTTCCCGACGAGCCCGCTGGGCACCCACGGCTTTGACCCCTTTCCCAAGGTCATACGTGCTCCTTTCCTTGTGCCCAAGGGTTCCTCGACGCCCTCGTCGCCATGCTGCGACGGGGGCGCCGTGCTGGTCGGCCCGGGTTCCGTCGAGATATCCCTGCGGCTGCCCGAATGCCCGTCGGCCTCCAAGGAGGTCAGGTTCCAGCAATCCGAAATCCATGCCGGTCGGCATAATGTGATGGACATGAAGTGGCCCCTGGAATATCTGGTCAGTCGATCCGTCATATCACGGAGGATTTAAGTCGGTCATCAGGTATTGGCTGACAAGGGGAATTGTCGCAAAACGGCTAGTCAGAAGACTTTCTTGAAATGCTGGCGAAATATCACCCCGGTGAGAGATGATGAGAGGTGTTGCCCTGCAGTGATTCCACGAGGGTCGTCGGGGGACGACGGGTGAATTCGTCGGGGCAAACAGTGAATTGATGTCCTGCGCTCGGGGGAGTGCGGCAATTCACAGCTTTACGGAAGGACTGCGATGTCGCGTTCCCTTGGTAATTTCTCCGTCCGTTCGGCCGCCTGTCTCGGGGCATTGGTGGTGGCCTCCGGGAGCTGGTTCGGTACCGGTACGGCTCTGGCTGACCAGGCCAGCGATGCTCCCACCCCGGCCCCGTCCGGCTCCGCCGGCACCGAGGCCACCCCCTCGGCTCCCGCGGCCAGCACCCAGCCCAGCAAGGGCCCCGCCTCCGCCTCCTCTGCTCCCGCCAAGGGCGAGCTGATCGAGGTGGAGATGTGGTGGATCCTGCCCGAGGGCGCCGACCCCAAGAATCCTTGGCCCTACACCCAGACCCGGATCCCCGCGGGCAGCAAGATCCCGTGCGGTCGGGTGGTGCAGACCGACATCTACCGCGGCACCCAGGAGAAACTGGACACCCTGGACCCTGGCGAGGACTATGACATCGTCGTCGACAGCAAGATCCTGATCGGTGAGAAGTGCGAGACCCCGGCGCCCAAGCCTTCCCAGACGCCCACCCCGGAGCCCTCCGAGACCCCGGCGCCCGAGCCTTCGGAGACCCCGGCGCCCACTCCGTCCGAGGATCCCGCCCCGTCTGGGACCCCGGCTCCCGAGCCGTCGGAACCGGTGGGCCCGGAGCCCAGTGAGGGCCCGAGTGACGAGCCCAGCGCCGAGTCGTCGGAGGAGCCCACCGAGGAGCCGACCACCGAGTCGAGCCGGCCGACCGGGAGCCGTCCCAATGTGCTGCCGCACACCGGTGACCAGTCCGAGGCGATGACGCCGCTGTCCGCCGATGAGGGGATCTCCCCCTGGGCCGTTGGAAGCGGGATCGGTGCGATCGCGCTGGGCATCGGCTACCTGCGTCGCAGGAAGAACTGAGCAGAGAGTCCTTGACCATCCGCGCCGGGGATTCCTGACTGACCGCTGCGGGGCCCGCTTCTTCTCGGGGGAGAGAGGCGGGCCCCGCAGCCCTGTGTCCGGACAGATCGGGCAACCCTTCCCGGAAGCCATTGAGGCGCTTGCTTGCACATTGAGGCGGATCGATCCGCCTCAATGTGTCACCAACCCCCTCAATGCACCTTTCCAGGGGCTTCGCGTCTGTTCACCCGACGCGAAGAAGCTGGCATCCACCGTCGGGATTGGCTTTGCTGGGGGAATGAAGAAGGTACTGATGGTCCTGACCAGCGCCGACGAGATCGGCGGCGAGCCCACCGGCTACACCCTGAGTGAGGCCGCGCACCCGTGGAAGATCTTCCGCGATGCGGGTCATGTGGTGGACTTCGGCTCGATCAAGGGTGGTACCCCGCCCGTCGACCCCAACAGCGAGCGTGACGAGATCACCGAGGAGTTCGAGAACGACGAGACGGTTAAGGCTGGCCTGTACAACACGGCCAAGTTGGAGTTCGTCGAGGCGGACCAGTACGACGCGATCTACCTGGTGGGTGGCCACGGCACCATGGCCGACTTCCGCGGCAACCCGCACCTGGCCCGGGTGGTCAAGGAGCTGGCCGATGGTGGTGCGGTGGTCTCTGCCGTCTGCCACGGCCCGTCGGGGCTGCTCGACGTGGAGCTTGCCAATGGGCTGCGGATCGTCGAGGGGCGCAAGGTGTCCGCCTTCACCGACTCCGAGGAGGAGGCCGTCGGGAAGGCCGACGCAATGCCCTTCCTGCTGTCCAGCGAGTTGGCGGCGCAGGGCGCGAACCTGGTGCAGGCCGAGGACTGGGCCGAATGTGTCAGCGTCGACGACCTGCTGGTCACGGGCCAGAATCCGGCCTCGGCTTCCGGCGTCGCCAAGGAGGTCGTGAAGATCCTCACCACCCTGGTGCGGGAGGAGAAGGCCGAGGAAGAGGCCGCCGCCGAGGAACTTCGCGCCGAGAAGGACGCGGAGAAGGAGTCCGACGAGTGACCTTTCCACCGGGGTGAGCGCGGCGGCCGGGCCCGTCGGGGCTCGGTCTGTCGGTGAACCGGGTGACCCCGGTCGCTCCTATGCTCCCCGTCGTAGCGAGACGGGAGTACGGTGATGGGTTTTCTCCGGAAGAAGAAGTCGTCCGAGGCACCGCACATGGATGCTGCGCTGCCGATGCTCACGGTGGATCAAGCCACCAGGTTGCGCGGTCTTGCGGCGGCGGACCTGCAGGCGCGTGGGATGAGCATTGACGTCGCGGATGACCATCTGGTCTCGCAACCAGACGGAGCCTTCTTCGGGCTGTGGAACCTTGCCGCCAAGGTGAGTGGCCAGCCGGACGTGGTGTGGCCGTCGATCGTGACCGAACACCTGCGAACGACGATGGCGGGCCTCGACCAGAGCGAGTCCCAGTCGCTGGACCTGGACCGGCTGATCGTGCGCCTGATGCCGGAGGACGCGGACGCCTTGGGGCCGATCATGACCTATGCCCGCGAGTGGATGCCGGGGGTCTGGTGTGCGCTGGCGGTGGACCTGCCCGAATCGGTGCAGACCGTCACCGACAAGCTGTTGGACGAGGTGGAGGATGTTGACGAGGCCTACCAGCGTGGCCTGCAGCGGCTACGGGAGGACTTTGCCTCGGCGGACTTCCAGGTCTCCGAGCTGCCGCAGGACCAGCCACCCACCTTCACAGCCGCCGTCTCGGACTGGGTCTATGCCGGCAGCACCCCGCTGATCATGGACGCTGTGCTGGCACGCTTTGCTCCGCAGGCCGACCCCACGAGCAGCGTGCTGTTCTGCGTGCCCAACCGGCACCAGTTCGCCTTCCACGTGATCGATGCCCCCGAACCGGCCATGCATGCGCTGATGCACCTGCCGCACTACGCGATGGTCGGGTTCAACGAGGTGCCCGGGCCGCTGACCCCCTTTGTCTACGTCTGGCACGACGGGCAGGTGACGCAGATCACCCGCGTCGACGGTGAAACGCTGGTGGCGGAGATTCCGGTGTGGCTGGGGGAGCTGCTGGGCCAGGAGACGTCACCCGAGTGATGGGCCCCTCGACAAGCTCGGGGATCGTTGTTGGGTTCCTGCCCCGGGGGCCGTGACATCATGGCCAGCAGGGAGGTCGTGATGAAACAGGAGCGCGACGAGGACCGGCGGATCAACGATCGGGTGGATCGTGCCCAGCGGCTGGCCGACGGGAACTGGAGCTTCACCGGCCCCAGCTCGACGCTGTCCATGCGGCAGTGGCGCGAACCCAGCACGATGTCCACCATGTCCCGGGTGCCGTCGGCTCTGGCGCCGTCGGGTGCACCGGCCGGCCGTCAGGAAGCGCAGCAGAACCATCGCGCCAGGCCAGAGCCGGTGCAGATGCCCACGCTGGAGGACTTCGACTACGACGGCGACGAGGGCCCGATGCTGCCCGTCGAGCGGTTGGCCCAACCGGCCCCGCTGCTGGCGCCGCCGCCGCTGGTTCCCGAACCGCTGGTGGCTGGTCCGGTGGTGGGCCACCCCAACTCGATCGGTCCGGGCACGGCCGTCCCACCCAGACCCTCACAGCCCCCGGCCGCTCGGCGCGTGAACATCCCGTCCACCCAGGCCAAGGCTCGGGCCAAGGGACAGGGAATCGTCGCGCTGCTCTTCGGGTTGCTCTTCTTCGCCCCTGCTCTGTCTGGGCTGATCGGGCAGGCCATCCACAGCACCACCCACACCGAGCAGGTGCAGCCCGTCGATCCGGCGCTGGACGGCAATCAGGAGTGGTCCACGAATTTCGGCAGCTTCACCATGCCGGTGGGCTGGACCCAGTCCGGGGAGCTCAGCGACGAGAACCTGTCCTTCGTGCTGGATTCCGATTCGATGACCACCCTGTCGGTCAGCCACGCGTCGCGGCTGGGCGGCAGTCTGGACTCGGACTGCCAGCAGTTGCTGGGCAGTGGCGAGGCGACAAGCAAGCTCTCCGGCACCCCGCGGATCGACGGGCAGCCGAGCGTCGGTTTCCGGCAGATCGACAATGGCACCACCACCAAGGTCTTCTGTGCGCCGCGCGACGGCGGAATGGTGAGCATCGTCGGCAGCACGCAGGACAGCCCCTTCTTCACCGTCGATGAGGCAATGAAGACGGTGGCGCGCAGCTTCAAGTAACAGCCCTCGTCGGGCGGGACGATCCCCTTACCCCGGGGGCCGCGGAAAGTCGTCGCATGACAGACTGGAGCCAGCCCAACGAAGGAGTGAAGATGGCTGAGTTTGCCTATGAGGACATGCTGCCGCTCGGCAAGGACGAGACCCCGTACCGTCTGCTGACCACCGAAGGTGTGAAGGAGGTCGAGGGGCCCGGCGGACGCAAGTTCCTGGAGGTGGCGCCCGAGGCCCTCACCCTGCTGGCCGAGACCGCGATGCATGACATCGCCCACTACCTGCGTCCTTCCCACCTGGCCCAGCTGAAGAAGATCATGGACGATCCGGAGGCCAGCCCCAATGACAAGTTCGTCGCGCTGGACCTGCTGAAGAATGCCAACATCGCGGCCGGCGGCGTGCTGCCGATGTGTCAGGACACGGGCACCGCGATCGTCTCCGGCCACCGCGGCCAGCACGTGCTCACCGAGGGCCCTGACGAGAAGGCCCTGGCCCTGGGCGTCTACAACGCCTACACCAAGCTGAACCTGCGCTACTCGCAGAATGCCCCCATCACCATGTGGGAGGAGAAGAACACCGGCTCCAACCTGCCGGCGCAGATCGACATCGAGGCCGCCACCGGCCATGACGTCGACGAGTACCAGTTCCTGTTCATGGCCAAGGGCGGCGGTTCGGCCAACAAGAGCTACCTGTACCAGGAGACCAAGGCCATCCTGAACCCCGACTCCATGATGAAGTTCCTGGAGGAGAAGATCCGCAGCCTGGGTACCGCGGCCTGCCCGCCCTACCACCTGGCCATCGTGATCGGCGGCACCTCGGCCGAGTGGGCGCTGCGCACCGCCAAGTACGCGTCGGCCAAGTACCTGGACACCCTGCCCGACCACGGCGACATCACCGGCCACGGCTTCCGCGACCATGAGCTCGAGGAGGACGTGCTGGAGCTGACCCGCAAGCTCGGGATCGGCGCCCAGTTCGGTGGCAAGTACTTCTGCCACGACGTGCGCGTGGTGCGCCTGCCCCGGCACGGTGCGTCGCTGCCCGTCGCCATCGCCGTGTCCTGCTCCGCAGACCGGCAGTGCAAGGCCAAGATCACGCGTGAAGGCGTCTTCATCGAGCAGCTGGAGTTCGAGCCGGCGCAGTACATGCCGGATCATGTCGACGAGGATCTGGACGCGGAGGCGCACGGCGTTTCCGGCACCGGCAAGGGCGCGGCGGTGAAGATCGACCTGAACCAGCCGATGGAGCAGATCCTGGCCGAGCTGACCAAGCACCCGGTGAAGACTCGCCTGAGCCTGACCGGCACGCTGGTGGTGGCCCGCGACATTGCCCACGCCAAGATCCGTGAGCGCCTGGATGCCGGTGAGGAGATGCCGCAGTACATGAAGGACCACCCGGTCTACTACGCCGGCCCGGCCAAGACCCCCGAGGGCATGGCGTCGGGTTCCTTCGGCCCGACGACGGCCGGCCGGATGGACTCCTACGTCGACCAGTTCCAGGCCGCCGGTGGCTCGATGGTGATGCTGGCCAAGGGCAACCGTTCCCAGCAGGTCACCGACGCGTGTGGCAAGCACGGCGGCTTCTACCTGGGTTCGATCGGTGGCCCCGCCGCCCGGCTGGCCCAGGACTGCATCAAGAAGGTGGAGGTGCTGGAGTACCCCGAGCTGGGCATGGAGGCCGTCTGGCGCATCGAGGTGGAGAACTTCCCCGCCTTCATCGTCGTCGACGACAAGGGCAACGACTTCTTTGCTGAGGTGAACAAGCCGCTGGTGATGAACATCTCCACCCGCCCGGACATCGACTCGGAGGGTGACACGGAGGGCAAGAAGTAGTCGACCCTCGCCTCACCCAGCCCCGATGCCCGAGCCTGTCGAGGGGTCTGAAGAACTGAGAGCCTGTTGAGGGGAAAGGGCCCGGGTTTCACGTGGAACTCCACGCGCAACCCGGGCCCCTGCTGTTGTCGCCAGATCCAATCGCGACGGTGGCCGATCAAACCCCCGGCGGGCGACTCTCAGCGGTCCTTCCCGGGCTCAGTTCTTGAGCGGCTTGCGGGTCTTGGCCATGTGCTCGGCGCGGGCCACGCTGTCCGGGTGGGTGTAGGCCTCCAGGGTGCAGGCCGTCTCCAGCAGGCTCAGCTCGCGTTCGCCCTGCTCCTGGTCGTCGGGGCCGCTGGCGACGTAGAGCTTCTCCAACGCCCGCAGGATTCGGGCGTCGTTCTCGCTCTTGTCCTTGCCCTGCCAGGTTGGCTCCAGCTCGGAGCCGGCGGGCAGTCGACGGATGGTGGCCTCGGCGGGCGGTGTATAGCCGTCGGCCAACCGCTCGGCGGCCTCCAGCGCCGCCCCGAGCACGTGGTCGGGGGAGAGCGCGATCAGGTCGTCGGCGTGCAGCATGCCGCGGGCCTCCAGATCGAAGGCGCCGACCACCGGCTTCGCGTCGGCAATCACCGCGAAGGCGGAAGGCACCGGATCCTCGACGCCGGCCTCCTGCATCAGCCGCACCGTCTGCACCGAACCGCCCCAGCCGGGCAGCAGCCCGACGGTGCGCTCCGGCATGCCCAGCTGGGCCTCGGAATGCACCACCGCCAGATCCGAGTGCAGCACCAGCTCCGCGCCACCACCCAGCGCGACGCCGCGCACCGCGGACACCACCGGGAAGGGGGCAAAGCGCAGCCGGCTGAACAGCTCCGCGCCGCGCCGGATGAAGGCCTCGATGGCCTGCCGATCGCCCGCGGCACCCAGGCCGGCCAGCGTCGCCAAGTCAGCCCCGGCGCAGAAGGCCCGCTCGTTGTCACCGGCCACCACCAGCGCCCGCAGACCCCAAGCCTCAGCCTGAGCCAGCACCTGGTCAAACAGGTCCAGCACGCCCGGCTGCAGTGAGTTCATCGGCGTCTTCATGCTGAACAGGGCAATGTTGTTGCCCACCCGGTGCACCACGGCGGCGTCATTCTCCGCCCAGACCGGCGCCTCGGCGGTCAGCCCGGCGACGGTCACCACCCCGGCGCGCGGGGCGGGCTGCACCACGTCGCCGCTGGCGGAGAGCACCTGGCCGGCAGACGGGTAGAAACCGCCCGCGGCCACGGCGGCGCTCAGCAGCGTCGGCACCTCGTGACCCGTCGCGCGGTACTGGTCAACAATCCAGTCCAGCCCGACGCCATCGGCCATCGCGAACGGACCCCGCTGCCAGCCGTAGCCCAGCACCATCGCCTGATCCACATGGTCCACCGTGTCGGCCACCTCGGGCGCGGTGACGCAGCAGTAGTCCAGGGTCTCCCGGAAGGCGTCCCAGGCCCACCGGCCGGCGGGGCTGTCGGTACTCATCACGCCGCGGGCGTCCTTCGCGGCCAGCGCGGGATCGTCGGGCAGTTGCTTGGCGCGGTACTCGAAACCGTCGGTGACCACCTCGTCGCGGCCCCGGTAGAAGCCCGAGGCGCCGGTGCGGCCGGTCAGTCCGCGCTCCACCAGCCCGGTCACCAGCGGATTGTTGATGATGTCAAAGCGATGGAAGGCGTCGGATTGTGGCAGCGCCTGGTGCAGACTGCCCCACACCGGGCGCACCAGCTGCAACCCGATGTAGTCGAACAGCCCGAAGACGCCGGTGCGCGGGATCCCGAAGGGCTTGGAGAAGACCGCATCGGCCAGCTCGATCGGCAACCCGGCGTCCAGCGCCAGACAGGCCGCCGACTCCATCCAGAAATTGCCGATCCGATTGGCGATGAAACCGGGGGTGTCCCGGCAGGGCAGCGCCACCTTGCCCAACTGCTGCTCCAGCACCACAGTCAACCGCTCGACGACGGCCGGATCGGTGTCCGGGGAGGAGACCACCTCCACCAGCCGCATCACCCGCGGCGGGTTGAAGAAGTGGGTGATGGCAAAGTGCTTGCGCAGATCAGGCTCCATCCCCTCGGTCAGCTGCGCCAGCGGAATGGTCGACGTGTTGGACGACACGATGCTGCCGCTCTGCCGGTGCTGGGCGATCTTGGCGTAGGTGTCGGCCTTCACCTGCGGATCCTCGAAGACGGCCTCGACGATCCACTCCGCCTCGCCCAGCCGGGTCAGGTCGTCGTCGGTGTTCACCGGGGTGACCCGCGCCGCGAAGCCGGGCTGCATGAAGCCGCGACGCTTCACCTGCGCGTCGATCCCGGCCTGCGCCCGGGCGGAGCGCTGCTCGGCCGGGTCACCGGGCTTGGTGTCGGGCGCGGGAATGTCGAACAGCAGCACCTCAACACCGGCATTGGCCAGGTGTGCGGCGATGCCGGCGCCCATGGATCCAGCGCCCAGCACCGCGGCGGTGCGAATCGGGGCGTCGATGGCGGGGATGAGCTGATGGCTGGTCATCATGCTCCTTCCAGCACCAGGGCGATGCCCTGACCGCCGCCGATGCACATGGTGATCAGCGAATAGCGGGCCTGGGCGGCGCGCATCTCGTAGATCGCCTTCACCGCCAGCATCACGCCGGTGGCGCCGACGGGATGCCCCAGCGCGATGCCGCCGCCATTGGGATTGGTCCTGGCCGGGTCGAAGCCCAACGCGTCGGAGACCGCCAGCGCCTGCGCGGCGAAGGCCTCGTTGGACTCGATCACGTCCACCTGGTCCAGGGTGATCCCGGCCTTGGCAAGGGCCTTCGGCACGGCAGCCACCGGCCCGATGCCCATCAGGTCGGGCGCGACGCCGGCCATCCCCCAGCCCGCCACCCGGGCCATCGGCTTCAGGCCGTGCTGTTTTACCGCCTCGCCGGAGGCCAGCAGCACCGCGGCGCCACCGTCGTTGATGCCCGACGAGTTGCCGGCGGTCACAGTGCCGTCCTTGGTGAAGCTCGGCTTCAGGGTGGCCAGCTTCTCCACGGTGGTGGCGCGGGGGTGTTCGTCGACGTCGAAGGTGACAGTCTCCCGGCCCTTGCGCACCTCGATGGGCGCGATCTGATCCGCGAACGTGCCATTGGCCATGGCCGCGGCGGCCCGACGCTGGGATTCTGCCGCGAACTCGTCCTGGCGTTCCCGGCTGATGCCGTACTTCTGCGCGACATTCTCCGCGGTGACGCCCATCAGGTAGCCGTTGAAGGGGCAGGTGACGGTGCCCGAGAGCCAGTCGTAGAGCACCCCGTCGCCCATCTTCTTGCCGGCGCGCATCCCGGTGACCGAGTACGGCGCGCGGCTCATCACCTCATTGCCGGCGGCCAGGGTGAGCTGGGCGTCACCGGTCATGATCGACTGCGCGCCGGAGACGATCGCCTGCACGCCGGAGCCGCACAGCCGGTTCACGGTCAGGGCGTCGGAATCCTCCCGCATCCCCGCGCCGATGCTCACCATCCGCGAGGTGTACAGGTCTTCGCCGGCGGTCGGGATGATCTGCGCGACGAAGGCGTTGTCGATCGCCGTCGGATCCACCGCGGCGCGCTCGATGGCGGCCTTGGCGGCGTGCGTGCCCAGCTGGACGGGGGTGTGGTTGCTCAGCGAACCCATGAAACTGCCGATGGCGGTCCGGGCTCCGGAAACCAGGTAGACGTCGGTCATGTCGATGCTCCTGAAAGGCTTGGGGGTCGGCTTGGGTCAGTTGTGCAGGTCGAGGGCGACGTGGACTTCCGGTTCGGTGTACTCGCGGATGTCCTCGACGGTGATGCCGGGGGCCAGCTCCGTCAGCACCAGACCGTGATCGGCCACCTGGAAGACGCCCAGGTTGGTGATCACCAGGGAGATGGCGCCGGCCGCGGTCAGCGGGTAGGTGCACTCCTTGAGGATGCGGTGTTCGCCGTGGACGTTGAGGTGCTCCATGATGGCGATCACCCGCTGCGCGCCCTTCACCAGGTCCATCGCGCCGCCCATGCCATTGGTCTTGCGGCCGGGGATGCCCCAGTTGGCAATGTCGCCCTTCTCGCTGACCTGCAGCGCGCCCAGCACGGCGGTGTTCACATGCTTGCCGCGGATCATGTCGAAGCTGCGCACCGAGTCGAAGGTGGAGCCGCCGGGGGCCAGCGTGGTGGTCTGCTTGCTGGCATTGATCAGGTCCGCGTCCACCTCGTCGGGCAGCGGGAAGGGGCCGAACTTCAGCAGGCCGTTCTCGGACTGGAAGACCACCTGGACGTCCTCGGGCAGGTAGTCCGGGATGCTGGTGGGGATGCCGACGCCCAGGTTGACGTAGCTGCCGTCCTTCAGCTCCTTGGCGGCGCGGGCGGCGATCCCGGCGCGGGTCCAGCCGATCGGCTGACCATGCTCATTCTTGGCGACGAGTGCCTCGTGCGGCTCGTTGTCGTCCGGATCCTCCGAGCGGGTGATGATCCGCTCCGCCACCTTGTCGGCGGCCTGTTCCGGGGTGAGCACCAGGATCCGGTCGACGAAGATGCCCTGCAGGTGGATCTCCTCGGGGCGCAGCTCGCCGGTCTCGACGAGCTCCTCCACCTCGACGACGGTGATCTTGCCGCACATCGCGGCCGACGGGTTCATGTTCTGCGCGGTCAGCCGGAAGACCAGGTTGCCGTCACGATCGGCCTTGTGGGCGCGGATCAGCGCGAAGTCGGTGGTGATCGCCTCCTCCAGTACGCACAGCTCCTCGGTGCCGTCGGGACGGGTGAAGACCCGGGTCTCCTTGGGCTCGGAGCGCAGGATCACATTGCCGTTGGCGTCGTAGCGGATGGGCAGGCCGCCCTCGGAGACCATCGAGCCGGCGCCGGTGGGGGTGAAGAAGGCGGGAATGCCGGCGCCGCCGGCCCGCATCCGCTCGGCCAGGGTGCCCTGCGGGATCAGGTCGACGTCGATCTCGCCGGTCAGGTACTGCCGCTCCAGCGCCTTGGCGAAGCCGACGAAGGAGCCGCAGAACTTGCGCATCAGGCCGGCCTCCACCACCTTCGACAGACCCATGGCGGTCTCGTCGATCTGGGTGCCGGGGTTGTTGGAGTAGACCTCCAGGTCACCGACGCCGCGTTCGACGATGCCGTCGATCAGGACGAAGGGGGTACCGCAGGTGCCGAAGCCACCGACGGAGAGCTTCATGCCGGGCGCGAGGCCTTCCAGCGCTTCATCCAGCGAAGAGACGACTTTGTCAATCATCGTGGTTCCTTAGCCCGGAGATTTCACGGGGGTGGCTGGACGTGAAGGAGGGAAGTGCCCTCTGACCTGCGAAGATACCGATTGTCTAGGTCTGTATCAGCGTGGTTGAAGGAGCACTTCCCAGGTGAACAAGCGTA